>JAEYZR010000384.1 GCA_023427945.1 Pseudomonadota bacterium
GCCCGAATGGATCCGTGTGCGCGCCGCCACGCCCGGTTCGCGCTTCTACGACATCACGCCCAATTTGCGCGAGCCCAACCTGCACACGGTCTGCGAAGAAGCGTCCTGTCCAAATATCGGCGAATGCTTCGGCAAGGGCACGGCCACGTTCATGATCATGGGCGACAAATGCACGCGCCGTTGCCCGTTCTGCGACGTGGGCCATGGTCGGCCCGACCCGCTGGACGCCGCCGAACCCGAGAACCTCGCGCGCACCATTGCCGCATTGAAGCTTTCCTACGTGGTCATCACCTCGGTGGATCGTGACGATCTGCGCGACGGCGGTGCGGCGCATTTTGTCGAGTGCATCCGCCGGGTACGCGAGCTGTCGCCGTCCACCCGCATCGAAGTGCTGGTGCCCGATTTCCGTGGCCGCCTCGATCGTGCGCTGGACATTCTCACCACCTGCCCGCCGGACGTCATGAATCACAATCTGGAAACCGCGCCGCGCCTGTTCAAACAGGCCCGTCCCGGTTCGGATTACAAACATTCGTTGAAGCTGCTGGCCGATTTCAAGGCCCTGCATCCCGAAGTCGCCACCAAGTCCGGCATCATGGTGGGCTTGGGCGAGACCGATGAAGAAGTGATCCAGGTCATGCGCGACATGCGCGAGCACAATGTCGACATGCTCACCATCGGGCAATATCTGCAGCCTTCGGAGCATCACCTGCCCGTGCTGCGTTATGTGCATCCCGATCAGTTCGCCATCTATGAACGCGAAGCCTACGACATGGGCTTCAGCCACGCGGCCGTGGGCGCGATGGTGCGCTCGTCCTACCATGCTGACGAGCAGGCCCAGAAGGCTGGTTACAACTGATCAGGCGGTTGCGGGCGGCTTCCTGCCCGCCCCGCGCTGTCAGGCCTGCACCGTGCGGGCGTTCGGGCTCTGCCAGTACACGTCGCTGCCACCGGCTTCACGGTTGAGCACACGGGCCAGCACGAACATCAGATCCGACAGGCGGTTCAAGTAAAGGCGCACCGGCGCCTGCACTTCGCTGCCTCTGGCCAGTGCGACCACACTGCGCTCGGCACGCCGGCAAACGGTACGGGCCATGTGCGCCAGGGCGGCGGTGCGTGACCCGCCAGGCAGAATGAATTCCTGCAAGGCAGGCAGGCTCGCGTTGTAGTGGGCAAGACGCCCGTCCAGATGAGCCACCTGCTCGGCTTTCACTGCCGTGTGCCCAGGTATGCAGAGTTCGGCGCCCAGATCGAACAGATCGTGCTGAATCGTGGAGAGATCGGCGTCGATGTCCGCTGGCAGGACCTCGGTGCGCAACAGTCCGATCACGCTGTTCAACTCGTCCACATCGCCCAGGGCGGCAATGCGGGGTTCATCCTTGGCGATGCGTGAGCCATCGCCCAGCCCGGTGGTGCCATCGTCGCCTGTGCGTGTGGCGATGCTCGAGAGTCGGTGTCCCATATCGTGTCCTGCAAGAGTCCCGTAATGGCGCTATCCTATCAGCAGCCTCTTTAAGGATTACGCACTATGGCTTATCTACGCAGGAAACTTCTTTGTGCGATTGCTGCAGGTGCCGTCATGGCAGGCGCCGCCGTATCGGCTGGCGCCGCGCAGAGCGCGAGTGCATCAGGCGAGGTGCGCCGTGTCGATGCATCGGCAGGTCGTGTGACCATCAAGCACGGGGCGATCTCGGCACTGGATCTGCCCGCCATGACGCTGGTGTATCAGGCCGATCCGGGCCTGCTGGGCAGCATCAAGGCCGGCGACAAGGTCAACTTCACGGCCACGCGCGACAACGACAAGTACGTCGTGACCGAAATCAAGAAGTGATCACCGCAGCGAGGCCGACATTGCCGACAGGCAGTTGATCATGCGAATCGCGTCCTGCATGGACGCGGCCTCGAATCCCACCGTCACCCCATCGATACGCCTGAGCGCAGGCCACATGCAAAACAGGTCGGCGAACGCGCTGCCCTGTGTCTGCACGCGGCACTGTATGGGCGCGTGCATCCTGAACAGGCCCGCTGATCGGTTATCGGCATGGGCCGATACGGCTTTTTCGACGGTCTGTTCGATGGCTGCGCAGGAGGCGGCCGGCGAAAGCGATACGCCGCTACCCTGACCGTGCGCGATCTTGGTCTGCACCCACTGAACGTCCGGAAAAAGCGGGCGATGTTCATCGATGAACACGTTGTCGCCGCTGGCCATGATGACCGGCACACCCAGTTCACCCGCCAGTGCGCCGTAGAGCCCTGCTTCACCCAGTTCGTTGTCGTTGATCCAGATGCGCGCGAATGCAAAGCTGCTGATCGTGTGAGCCAGAATACCGCGCCCCTGTGCCCGTGAGTGGTAACCGATCAGGCATACCGCGTCGCAGTTCTCCTCCAGCCCCGACATCATGCTCAGGTAGCGGGGTTTGCCTTGCGTAAGGCGCGCGCGCGGATCCAGGCGATCGGCCAGCAGATTGCGAAACGCGCCATGCGAATCGTTGACCAGCACCTCCGTGGCGCCGCCGGCGAATGCGCCACGTACCGCGGCATCGGCTTCGGCGGTCATCCAGGCGCGGGCACGTTCGTATTCACCATTGCCCGGGCGCGTCTGTTCGGCGTGATACACACCCGCGACGCCTTCGATGTCGGTGGAGATCAGAATTTTCATGGCTTGTTTTGCTTGATGAGTAAGTGGGGAAGGCGTGCGGGCAAGCGATCAGCGCGAAGCCGTGCCGGACGGCGCGGCAGTGTGTGGGCTTGCATCACGTGGCTTGGCACCGTGTGTGGCGGGATCGAGTGAAGCGACACGGTGCGAGCTTGCATCCAGTGCGGTGGCATCGAGCCACTCGCGCCAGTCGGTCATGGCTTCGGGCAGTGCCTGACGCACATGGCCGTTGCGTCCGTGTACCGTTTCGGCGTGCCAGAGGGCATGGATGATGGCCTGTTCGCATGCTTCGGCGGCGGCTTCGAACAATGGGTCCAGGCAGGTTTCATGCAGCATGGCGACCGCGGGCATGGGGGCCGCCGCGTCTTGCGGGACGGTGTAGGCGGTCGAGAATGCCAGTGCGATGTCGCCGCTGCCGTGGCCGAACACTGAGCCGGTGCGAGCCAGTCCTGCACCGGCCCGCAAGGACAGCCGCTTGAGCTGGCGCGCATCCAGTGGCGCATCGGTGGCGATGACAAGGATGATGGAGCCTTTCTCCGGGGCGGATTCTTGCGCTGATCGTGCCTGCGCTTGTGCCTGTGCTGGTGCTGGTGCCTGTGCTCGTGCCTGTTCTTGTTTCTGCGAGTCGGCCTTTGCGGGGTCTTCAGTCTGCCCCTGCTGTGCGAGCCAGGCTTGCCCGAACGGCCGCCCTGCTATCGTCAAGTTGGGCAATCGGCCGAAATTGGACAGGACCAGTGCACCGACCACCCACTGCGAAGCCGGGGATGTTGACGTTGCATGAGCGGCCTTCTCCGCATGTTGTGCGGACGATGATGACCCATGCGCCCCATGCGCCCCATGCGACCCAGACGACCCATGCGACCCAGACGACCCAGACGATCCACGCACGATGCGCGATGCCGATCCGACGCCGCCCTTGAACGCAAAGCTCGACATGCCGCGCCCCGCGCCGACAGAGCCTTGTGCGAATTCGGCGCTGGCGTCCTGGTGCGCCTGCAGATAGTGCGATTCGGTGACGGCCATTGCCTGGATGTCGTTCAGGTAGCCATCATTGCACTCGAACACCAGGGGATTCACCGTGGGCCATTGGCGGCCGATTTCCGGGTTCACGGCGATGGCCTGGCGGATCTGGGCGTTGGCCACGGTGCCCACGCCGAACGTGTTGGTCAGCGCAATCGGCGTCTCCAGCACGCCCAGTTCGGCCACCTGGACCAGACCGGTGCTTTTGCCAAAGCCGTTGAGCACGGTGGCCGCAGCGGGCACCTTGTGCATGAACAGGTCGTTGGGGTGGGGACGGATCACGGTCACGCCGGTTTGCACATCGCCTTGGGCCAGCGTGCAGTGGCCCACCGTCACGCCGGCCACGTCGGCCAGTGAGTCCCGTGGCCCGCTGGCCAGGCGACCCACGCGCGGAAAGTATTGCGCCTTGTCGACCTTCATGGTGTTGCCCTGTGCTTCACTTACGGTCGATCTTGGGGTCCAGCGCATCGCGCAGGCCGTCGCCCAGCAGGTTGAACGCCAGCACGGTCAGGAAGATCGCAATGGCGGGGAAGATCGCCACGTGCGGTGCGATCACCATGTCGGCACGGGCTTCACTGAGCATCGCACCCCATTCGGGGGTAGGGGGCTGTGCACCCATTCCCAGGAAGGACAGGCTGGCGGCAGTGATGATGGAGGTGCCGATGCGCATCGTGCCATACACCACGATCGGCGAGATCGTGCCGGGCAGGATGTGGCGCATGATGATGGTCCAGTTCGACGCGCCGACGCTGCGCACGGCTTCCACGTAGGTCATCTGCTTGATGGCCAGTGTGTTGCCGCGCACCAGGCGTGCGAAGGCGGGCACGCTGAACACCGCTACGGCGATGATCACGTTGATCATGTTCGAGCCCATGATGGCCACCACGCCGATGGCCAGCAGCATGCCGGGAAACGCCAGCAGCACGTCGGACAGGCGCATGGTGATGCGTTCCCACCAGCCTTCGTAGTAGCCCGCCATCAGGCCCATCAGGGTGCCCACGACAGCGCCCATGGCCACGGACAGAAAACCAGCGGCCAGCGAGATGCGTGCGCCCATCACGATACGGCTGAAGATGTCACGGCCCAGCGAGTCCACACCCAGCCAGTGCGTCAGCGTGGGCGGCGAATTCAGGGCGTCGTAGTCGAAATAGTTCTCGGCATCGAAGGGCACGATCCAGGGTGCGAAAATGGCCACGACGACCAGCAGCAGAACAAAGATGCCTGCGCCCAGCGCGAGCTTCTGTTTCTTGAACTTGCGCCAGAATTCGGTGGCGGGCGTACGCACGTCGTTCTGGCTGGCCAGTGGCGTTGCGGGGGCGGCGTTTTGTGCAGTCATGTCCGCCTCACTTGTAGCGAATGCTGGGGTTGATCGCGCCGTACAGCACGTCGACGATCAGGTTGATCAGAATGAATTCCAGCGAGAACAGCAGCACCAGCCCCTGTATCACCGGGTAGTCGCGCTGGGTGACGGCATCGACCAGCAGGCGTCCCAGGCCCGGCCAGTTGAACACCGTCTCCACCACGATGGAGCCGCCCAGCAGAAAGCCGAATTGCAGGCCCATCATGGTGACCACGGGGATGAGCGCGTTGCGCAAGGTGTGCTTGGTGATCACCACGCGCTCGGACAGTCCCTTGGCGCGTGCCGTGCGCACGAAATCTTCCTGGATGACTTCCACGAACGAGGCGCGTGTGAAGCGGGCCATCACGGCGGCCACCGCAGCGCCCAGCGTGAGCGATGGCAGGATGTAGTGCTTCCAGGTCGAGGCGCCAACGGTGGGCAACCAGCCGAGATTGACCGAGAACACCTGCATGAGCATCATGCCCAGTGCAAAGGCGGGAAAGGAAATGCCGGATACGGCCAGGGTCATGCCCAGGCGGTCCGGCCATTTGTTGCGCCATACGGCTGACACGATACCGATCACCATGCCGAAGGTCACCGACCACACCATCGCCGCGAGGGTCAGCCACAGGGTGGGCATGAAGCGGTCTGCGATCTCGGTGGACACTGGCCGTTTGGTGCGCAGCGATGTGCCCAGGTCGCCCTGAAGCATGTTGCTGAAGTAGCGCACGAACTGTTGCGGCAGCGGCAGGTGCAGCCCGAGCTCCTGGCGCACGAGTTCGACGGTTTCCTGGTCGGCGTCCTGGCCAGCAGCCAGTCGCGCCGGGTCGCCCGGCAGCATGTGCACGAA
>JAEYZR010000033.1 GCA_023427945.1 Pseudomonadota bacterium
TGGAAATGCTCCCACGTCGCCCAGTGCGGCACCAGGTTCGAATTGGCGAGCAGCACCCTGGGCGCATCGGCATGGGTCTTGAACACGCCTACCGGCTTGCCGGACTGAATCAGCAGAGTCTCGTCCGGATTCAGCCGCCGCAGGACTTCCAGGATCTTGTCGTAGGCGGGCCAGTTACGCGCCGCGCGTCCGATGCCGCCATAGACCACCAGCTCTTGCGGATGCTCGGCGACCTCGGGATCCAGGTTGTTCTGCAGCATTCGATAAGCGGCTTCGATCAGCCAGTTCTTGCATGTCAGCGTGGTTCCCCTGGGGGCACGAACTTCACGCGAAGGGTCGTGGCGAGCGGATTTGGCATCAGTCATGAGAGTCTCCGAAAAAGTCTATTTGTTCAGGGCAGATGCGCCTGATCGCGGCGCGACCGTGGCGTAACCGTGCAGGCGATAGGAGTCGCCGGGATGGATCAGGCGTGCAAAGGTGGCGATGTGGTGCGTCACCCAGGTGCGGCGCAGCACCAGCAGGCAGGCCTGCGGCGCTTCGAGCCCCAGCCACCCGCGGATATCGTCATCGGGCAGCAGGGCCTCGATGGTGTGCTCCACGGAAGTCAGCGGAGCCACGCGGCTCAGGTAGGCATTGGGTGTTTCAAGGCTGAAATCCTGGCTCATGTAGCCGGGTACGGCCTGGGGATTGACGTAGCGGTCCTCGAGCTGCACGGCCACCTCGTTGTCCATGTGCAGCACCAGCGAATGAAAAACGGGAGTGCCGGGCGGCAGGGCCAGGGCGATCGCAATGCCATCGGTGGCCGGGACCTCTTCAAGCAGGATCGTGCGATTGCTGTAGCGGTGGCCGCGCTCGGCGATCTCGTCGGCGATGTTGCGCACTTCCAGAACCGGCAGCATCGGACGGCGCTCGGCGACAAAGGTGCCGACACCCTGGGTGCGCACCAGCATGCCGTCCTGCGTGAGTTCGAGAATGGCGCGACGCGCCGTCATGCGCGAGACCTCGAACTGGGCGGCAAGCTGGTTTTCCGAAGGCACCTGTTCGTGCTCGCCCCATTGACCGGACACGATGTTGTCCACGATGTGCTGCTTGATACGGGCATAGGGTGCCAGGGAGACATCACGTGCGGGGATCATCGCTCGCCTTTCGAATCTTGAATCGATGAATGATTTAACTTGACTATACATGTATAGTCAACCTGTTCTGAAGGATAATTTTGAAAAAAGGAGCGCACCGCATGACCACACCCTCTGCAGGCGATTCGTGGGACACCTTGATCATCAATGCCCGGCTGGCGACGTTCGATCCGGCCCGGGGCACGACCTACGGGGAAGCGTCACAGTGCGATGCGCTGGCCATCGAAAACGGCCGGATCGCCTGGATCGGGCAGTCGGCCGACCTGCCCCGGCAGGCCTCCCGGACACAGGTGATCGATGCCCGTGGGCAATGGCTCACACCTGGCCTGATCGACTGCCACACGCACCTGGTGTATGCAGGTTCACGCGCACGCGAGTTCGAAATGAGGTTGAACGGTGCGACCTATGAGGAGGTCACGCGTGCTGGTGGCGGGATCGTGTCCACGGTGCGCGAGACACGGCAGGCCGACGTGCCGGCGTTGATCGCGCAGGCTTTGCCCAGGTTGCACGCCTTGATGCGCGAGGGCGTCACCAGCATCGAAATCAAATCCGGCTACGGGCTGGACCGGGACACCGAGCTGGCCATGTTGCGCGCGGCCCGTGAACTGGGCGCGACGCAGGATGTGACGGTACGCACCACTTTCCTGGGCGCCCATGCCCTGCCACCGGAGTACGCCGGACGCAGCGACGACTACATCGACTTCGTGTGCCAGGAAGTGCTGCCCGCAGCCGCGTCCGAAGGACTGGTCGACGCGGTGGACGCGTTCTGCGAGAACATAGGTTTCAACCTGGATCAGACCCGGCGGGTGTTTGACACCGCGGCAAGTCTGAACCTGCCCGTCAAGCTGCACGCCGAACAAATCAGCAATATGGGCGGCAGCGCACTGGTGGCCCGTCATGGCGGGCTTTCCGCAGACCACCTCGAACATCTGGACGAAGCCGGCGTGCGTGCCCTGGCTGAATCGGGCACGGTCGCCGTACTGTTGCCAGGGGCCTACTATTTTCTGCGCGACACCAACCTGCCGCCCATCGGGCTGCTGCGCAAGCATGGCGTGCCGATGGCCGTGGCCACCGACTGCAACCCCGGCACCTCGCCGTTTTCTTCATTGCTGCTGATGCTGAACATGGCGTGCACCCTGTTCAGGCTCACGCCCGCCGAGGCACTCACCGGCGTCACGCATGACGCGGCTCGCGCACTGGGCCTGCAAGGCGAGCGGGGCTGCCTGACGCCAGGCGCCCGGGCCGACATCCTGTTCTGGGACGTGGCGGATCTGGCCGAACTTTGCTATAGCTACGGCACCCATCTGCCCGCGCGCGTACTCCGCGAAGGTCGCACGCGCGAGGCTTGAGATGCCTATCAGGAGCCCTTCTGGCGCAACTCGTCCAGGGTGCTCTGCACACGATCCACGACTTCGACGCCGATGGCTTTCTTGTGCTTGTCATACACCGGCTGCACCTTTTCGCGCATGCGTGCTTGCTCTTCAGGCGTCACGTCGTTGATCTGCACGCCGGCCGCGCGGATTTTCTCCACCGACTTGCTCGACACATCGCGGCTGGCCTTGCGCTGCACATCGCGTCCCACCACCGCGCATTCGCGCAGCGCCGTGCGCTCGGCCTCGCTGTAGCGGTTCCAGATCGGCTT
>JAEYZR010000072.1 GCA_023427945.1 Pseudomonadota bacterium
GGGTACGAGTACGGACGCTGTGCCGGTGAGTCAGGCGGCCATACGTTCTGGACCCATACGCACCAGGCGGGAGCAGGCCTACAGGGAATTTAGTCAGACGCCATTGAAGCGGATATTGGAGCCCTTAAGCGAGGGGGGATACGTGCTTTCCGACGACATCAGGAGGATCGAGAAAGCTGCGCTCAAAAAGCCCGTCCCGCGGTCGACATACACAGGTAAGGCCTGGCCTCCCGTCCAAGTCCCTACGTCGAAGAGCAATTCCGGGGCGCCCAACCATTCTCGTCTGGCGCAGCCCAAGGCGAGTACCGATCCAGGACGGTTTGAGGGTTCGGCGTCGGCTCAATCGAAGAACTGGGTAACCGATACTATGCTGCTGGGCACGAATCGGGGTCGGCAATACGACATGAACAGCTCCCACCTGAAGGCAGCAAATCCAACGAAGAAAATGCAACTTGCGTGGGAGAGCGGTGCCCGCAGGCCGTTGCGTGAAATCAAGACCACTTCTTGATCATTCATATGTGCTCACCTGTTCCTTTTGACATGAATAGGTGAGCAGGTTCGTATCAGGAAGACGATCGACGGCGGTAGACATTTCGTTCGGTGGCAAATGCTGCAATGAGCTCTGAACGCTTTGATCGTGTGCCATTCCCATGTCAGACAGCGGTGACGGTATTGGATAAGTACTTTGTTTAGGCATAGGTGATGAGTAAGGCTACAGACGCAACTGACGTGACGGATTGGGCATGCGCATCGGACATCCGCACAAAGATGTCCAGAATACTGATCGAGGATTTCAATGTCCGCCCGGAGCAGCTCTATCCTGCAGCAAGGCTGGATGACGATCTGGGTCTCGACTCTCTAGCGTTTCTTGACTTCAGTGCGATGTTGGAGGATCGGCTGGGTATCACGCTCAGTCAGGAGGTTCTGGGTGTGGCACGGACACTGCAGGATCTGATGGATCTGGTTGAGGCAGCCTATCGGAAGAGGGCAATCACTAGAATCTTGAGCAGTTATAAAAATCAATAGGAGGACATATGCTGCCTGCTGTATCGAACGCCAGTGTTCCAAATAGAGTCGAGCCGCCCATAGGAGAAAGCGGATCGAACATCAGAGCTTCTGCCATGAGTGCAGACCTGAAGGATGTCAATTCGGCATTGGAGATTCCTCTTGGTCGTGGGGAACACATCTATTCTTCAAGCTATCAGGCCAGGTTGACTCGACACCGACGCCTGGCCAAAGGTCCGGGAGAAGTACCCAGGTGCAATCCGGCTACGGTCAGGCGTTACGATCCGAGTGCGCGCAGCACTGTTTCGTCGGGAATGATGTCGGCTCACTTTACGAGCGATCCACTACTTTCTGCATTACGTTTCCAGGCATGTGCATCGCCGAATGCGGTTCAGAACCCTAATAGCGAGTGGGCCGATTATGTTTATCGCTGCAATCGTTATCTGGACGATATGTATCCTCCACCGCCTGTTCCCAGGGAACCGGAAGGATCGAATTCGGGTTGCTGTGTGATTCTGTGATCTGGGCGGGTGAGCCCCGGGACGCCCTAGTTTTCGAAATGATCATGCAAATAACGAAAAAGCTGGGCATTGTTTTCCAGGCCCAGCTTCAACATCGCGGCGTGTTTCTGTGCGCTGATGGTTTTTTTGCTGCGGTTCAATTTCAGTCCGATTTCGGAGACGCTCATGCCCAGTAGCAGCATGCGCAGCGTTTCTGCTTCTCGAGGTGAAAGTGCGGTGCTGCCGTTTTTCGGCGATCGGCATTCTCTTTTTGTGGATGCGCTTGCATCATGAGGTTCATCTGAAGTGAACGCGATTTTTCGCACGGCATCTTCGACCATGTGAATCAATCTGTGCTCCGACCCTCTCTTGTTGACGATGTTTTGAATGCCCAGACTATGGATGCTGCGCAGAAGCGCTTCGTTGTCCAGCACGGTCAGTACCACGATAGCCAGGCGCGGATATTGAACGCGCAAACGTCTGAGCAGGCGCAGGCCGTCATGGCCATCTTTCGACATCGAGTAGTCTGTGATGACGACATCGATATCGGGAAGGGTTTTGAGTGAATCGAGTAATTCTTCCCCGTTCTCTACTGCGGCGACGACGTTGAAGCGTATAGGATGCTGTGCAAGAGTTGTTTTGACCCCCGTTCGGACGACAGCGTGATCATCGGCGATAATCACGCGCAAAGCTTTTGTGTTCATTGTTCGAAATTCATTGGCAAGATGATCTTGTCTTGGCGTTGATCTCCAGAATGGCGTATGACGGCAAGCGCTTTGTAAGATGGCGCTTGGGCAACGACGTTTGTATCCTCGGCGCTTCCATCGTGGTGGGTACGGGGCGCTGGCGTCGCTGCCTCGTCACTTTTTCAGGGTAGTGGGACGATTGATGTCGTATTTCTGGGTCAAGACCCTGCACATCGTTTTTGTGATCGGCTGGTGCGCTGGGTTGATCTGTCTGCCGCGCATTTTTATGGCACTTGCCCAGGCGCCGACCTTGGCTGCGCGAGCGGTGCTGCATGGAATGGGCAGGCGTTTGCTGCGATTCAGCACGTTGCTGGCTCCACCCGCCATATTGCTTGGCCTTTGGCTATTCGGCGTCGTGGGTATCGGCAAGGGGGCCAATGGCGGCTGGTTGCATGCCAAGGCGTTTTTTGTCTTTCTGACCGTCGTCTTCCACTTCACCTGTTTTGTCGTGCTGATGAGCTTCGAGGGCGAGAAAAAAGGTGCTGGTGCGGGATTTTGCCGTTGGCTGGGCTACGTCGCGCTGGCGTTGTTGCTGATCATCGTCGGGTTGGCGGTGCTCAAGCCTTTTTGATTGTTCGCCAGGACGGCACCAGCCTGCAAGCCGGTGCCGTTCCCCATTGAGCCTACGGATGGCGTTGGCGCTTTAGCTAGTCTGCTCCCAGGCCCACGGGGTTGGGTTGACGTTTTTCTATCATGTGTTTGAGCAGGGCTGCGGATCTGAAGATGCCGTGGCCGAATTTGCTGTAGGGCATGGTGGCAAACAATGCCATGACAGCGCCCAGATGCAGGCACAGCAGTATCGCCAGTGCAGGGGTGCCACGCCCCAGCCATAAGGCCAGTCCGCTCGCACTGGTGAGAAACAGCAGCGCGATGAAACCCAGGTCCATGGGTTTCTGTTTCAGGTCTCCATGCTGGGGATCGCGGCGCCGGTTCAGGTGCCACAGCCCTGCGGTGCCGATCATCAGGCTCACGCCGCCGACGACGCCCAACAGTTTGGGCAGGCTGGGAAGTTCATACGGGGCGACCCAGTTGAAGACGTAGTGATAGAGCGTGGCCACGCTCGTGGCGGCAAAGCACAACATGAAGCCATAGAAAGTGAGGTGGTGAAATCTCCGGCGAGCGAGCGTGAAGGCATCGTCTTCGTTGTTGCAGCCCTCGCCGTGGCCACCGTCCAGGTATTTCAGGCGCATCACGGCGTTTGCTGCTTCGGCTGCGGCCGCAGACGATACGGGGGCGGCGGTCGTGGCGGGGGTGATTTCACGCCAGAAACGGCGCACGCCTAGTCCGAGCGCCAGTATGGCGAAGAGAAATACGGGGGCGAACATGCTGACCAGCAGGTTGTGGGGGAAGATCCGATAGAAGTTGCCCCCTGGGGCACTGTCTGGCGCAACGCCCCAAAGCGAGCCATTGAGGGCCACGGCCAGAATCAGGAAAAGGCCCAGCGCCGCGGCCAGGGCGACCGACAGGGTCAGGCCGTTGCGCTGGTAGAGTTTGCCCAGCGCTGGGGGCCAGGCGTAATCGATGTAGGTCTGGCCACGCACTTCGGCCATGGCACGGGGCACGTTGACGGCGAATTCGTGGGGCGCAGCGTACTGGCAGGAGTGCAGACAGGCGCCGCAGTTATGGCACAGGTTGGCGAGGTAGTGAGCGTCGGCCTGGGAGAACTCCAGGCGTCGGGTCATCGCAGGAAAGACGGCGCAAAAGCCTTCGCAATAGCGACAGGCATTACAGATCTGCATCTGTCGAGCAACCTCGGTCTCCGGCGCACTCATGATGGGAATGATCCGATGGGTCTTGCCGGACGATACGGGAGCCTTGGGCGTCATGGCTTCAAGGTGTTGCATGCTGTTCCTTAACGATATCGCGGTTGTGTGCGCGGCTTGCCGCTTTGGCTGCCTGGGTGCCGGCAATGCGTCCGAACGCCGTGCCGATGCTCATGCCCACGCCTGCTGTGTAACCCTTGCCGAGAACGTTGCCTGCCATCATTTCGCCGGCGACGAACAGATTAGGGCTGGGCCGGCCGCCGAAGCGGACTGCGGCTGTGTCATCGACCTTCAGGCCGAGATAGGTGAACGTGATGCCGGGCTGCAGGGGGTAACCGTAGAACGGGGCGGTGTCGATGGGGCGCGCCCAGTGTGTCTTGGCGGGTTCAAGTCCTTCGGTGTGGCAGTCGTCCAGTGCCGTGTGATCGAACGTGCCGACCCGACAGGCGGCGTTGTAGGCTTCGATGGTGCGGGCGAACGTTGTTTCGTCGAGTCCGAGTTTGCGAGCCAGTTCGGGCAGGGTGTCGGCGACCGTGCCTGGAAAGACAGGCGGCATGAAGCGGCCGACGGCTTTCTGATCGATGATGGAATAGCCGATCTGGCCCGGCTGCATGGCCACCAGCCGACCCCAGATCGCGTAGCGCTTGGGCCAGAAGTCTTCCCCTTCGTCGTAGAAGCGTTCGGCGTCGCGATTGACGACGACACCCAGCGACACGCAGTCGATGCGCGTACAGATTCCGCCGTCATAAAGCGGTGCGCGCGCGTCGATGGCCACCATGTGGCCTTGGGAAGGATCACCGATGGCGTCCGCGCCTGCGGCGATCATGTGCTTGAGCAGGACGCCCTGGTTGAACCGGGTGCCTCGAATCAGGAACCGGTCGGCCGGCCATTCACCCCGCTCGTTTTGTCCCCATGCTTCACGCAGCCATTCGCGATTGGATTCGAATCCGCCTGCGGCCAGCACACAGGCACGAGCCTCGATGCGCTCGCCCGCCTCGGTGATGGCGGCGACAAAGCGATCGCCATCCTGTTCGATCGACACGACCGGCGTTTCATACCGGATCTTCACGCCCAGGCGTTCGGCGCTGCGGTAATAGGCGTTGACCAGGGCCTTGCCGCCGCCCATGAAGAAGGCGTTGGTGCGTGCGACGTGCAAGGCGCCGGACAGGGGCGGCTGGAAGTGCACGCCGTGGCTGCGCATCCAGTCGCGGCAATTCGAGGATGCGCGGATGACCAGTCGCGCGAGGTGTTCGTCGGTGATGCCCTGGGTGACCTTGAGCAAGTCCTGCCAGTATTCTTCTTCGGGGTAGGCGTCCACCAATACATCCTGCGGGGCGTCATGCATGCATCGCAGGTTGCGTGTATGTTGCGAGTTGCCGCCGCGCCACTGCTTGGGTGCGGCTTCCAGCAGCAATACTGATGCGCCTGCTTCGCGTGCCATCAGTGCCGCGCACAATGCTGCATTGCCGCCGCCGACAACCAGAACATCGATCACGAGTCTCTCCTATGTATGAGGCGTCACTTTACGTGGTGCGCTCTTCATTGGAAAGGTGGGTTGGAGCAATAGGTGTTCAGTTTTCGAGAAGGGTGGCGCCGGCCCATTTCCCTTGCGTGACCAGGGTGCGGATGGTGTCAGCGATGACCACGCGGGTGGCCAGGGCGGCCGGCGAGAGTTCGTCGTCGGACAGGCTGGCCAGAAGGTTGCGACGCCCGGCATGGGCCTCGGATATCGGATTGAAGCGCAGGTCGTCGCGCAGATGGCGGGCGATGCCTGCGCCCGGCTGGATGGTGGCCCCTAGTCCGGCGCTCACGGCGTCCATGAGCAGGGCGAGGCCGTCGATTTCGGCAACGACACGGGGCTGAGCACGTATGCGTGCGAAGGCGGCTTGCAGGGTGGCGCGCAGGCCGTGCCCCGCGCTGGGAAGGATGAGGGGCACATCGACGAGCTGGGCGAGTTTCACGCTTGCGTCGGGGGCGAAGCGGGTCGTTGCCGCGGCGGCGATGATGAACAGCTTTTCATCCAGCATGGGGGTGATGCTCAGGCGCTGGGGCGTGTCGGTCTTGAACAGTATGGCCAGATCGAGCTGGCGCGCGTGCAACATGCTGGTCAGGTGCCCGGATAACGATTCCACCATGTGCAGGCGAACGTCGGGATAGCGCTCTTGCATGGCCCGGATCAGGGGAACCCCCAGGACGGAGGCGGTCGTGGGAGCGAGTCCGACGCTGACATGCCCGGAAAGCCTGGCATGCTGGGCGGCCAGGACGGCGTGTGCGGCGTGGCGCAGGGTGAGCTGGGCCTGGTGCAGGAAGGCGGTGCCCGCTGCGGTGGGCGTGACGCCGGACGAACTGCGTTGCAGCAGCCGTGTGCTGAGCTCGCTTTCCAGGCGGCTGATCTGCTGGCTGAGGGCCGAGGTCACCACGCCCAGTTCGATCGCTGCACGACCCATGCTGCGCAATTCACAGACTTTGACGAAATATCGGAGTTGACGCAGTTCCATAGCGGCTCACGGACACAATGCGGCTATGGTAGCCCGAGCTTTGTCCATGCGCTCACCTATACTGCGATCACCATGTCGCAGCCAATCTCCTCTTTTTCCCGGCAGGCCAGGCGCGCGCTGGGCCTGGTGTGGCAGACTTCCCCCGCCCTGTTTCTCGGCCTGGTGGGCGCCACGCTCGTGGCGGGTGTGCTGCCGGCGCTGGCCGCCTGGCTGGGCAAGCAGATCGTGGATGCCGTTGTTGCCGCCATCGCCGTGCACGCGCAGCAGGGCCAAGCACCCGTGTGGCCGGTTCTGCGCTATGTGTTGATGGAGGCGGGCGTGCTGGCGCTGTTGGCAGGAGCCCAGCGGGCATTGTCCATTCAGCAATCGCTGCTGCGGGTGCAGCTCGGCCAGCGCGTCAACGTGCTGATTCTGGAGAAAGCCCAGACCCTGTCGCTGTTGCAGTTCGAGGACTCCGAGTTCTACGACAAGCTGGTGCGCGTGCGACGCGATGCCTCCACGCGGCCCCTGTCGCTGGTCATGAAGTCGCTGGGGCTGGTGCAAAATTCGATTTCGCTGGTGACTTTTGCGGCGTTGCTGATTCATTTTTCGCCCTGGGCACTGCTGATATTGGTGCTGGGCGCATTGCCGGTGTTTCTGGCCGAGGCGCATTTCTCGGGCGATGCGTTCCGGCTGTTCAGTCGTCGTGCGCCGGAGAGCCGGCAGCAGAACTACATCGAGACCTTGCTGACCAACGAGGCGCATATCAAGGAGGTGAAGCTGTTTGGCTTTGGGCCGATTCTGCTCGGGCGCTATCGCGCGACGTTCGAGCGCCTGTACCGCGAGGATCGCCGGCTGACCTTGCGGCGTGATGGATGGGGATTCTTGCTGGGTCTGCTGGGTACGGCGGCGTTCTATGGTGCGTACGCCTGGGTCGTGCTCGATACCGTGAATGGCGCGATCACGCTGGGGCAGATGACCATGTATCTGGCCCTGTTCAAACAGGGGCAGACGGCAATCAGCAACAGTCTGTCGGCGATCAGCGGCCTGTACGAGGACGGTCTGTATCTCACCAATCTATACGAATACCTGGAGCAACCGGTCGTGCGCGCCACGGGTTCGGCCATCCGGGGCGCGGTGCCCGGAGATGGCCTGCGCTGCGAGGGTTTGTCGTTTCGCTATCCGGGCGCCGGTACCGATGCGCTCTCTGGCATCGATCTGCATGTCGCGCCAGGTTGCAGTCTGGCGATCGTGGGGGAAAACGGTTCGGGCAAGACCACGCTCATCAAGCTGCTGACGCGCCTGTACCGGCCGACGGCGGGAAGGGTGTTGCTGGACGGTACCGATGTCCAGGACTGGGACGAGGGGGCGCTACACCGCCGCATCGGGGTGATTTTCCAGGATTTCATCCGGTATCAGATGACGGTGGGAGAAAACCTGGGTGTGGGTGATGTGCGTGCTTTCGACGATCCGGCGCGCTGGGCATGGGCGGCGCAGCAGGGCACCGCAGCCGAATTCATCGAGCGCATGGAAAAAGGCTATGCCACGCAGCTGGGCCGATGGTTTGCTGGCGGTCAGGAGCTTTCGGGCGGTCAGTGGCAGAAGATTGCGCTGTCCCGGGCCTATATGCGTGGCGAGGCCGATATTTTGATTCTCGATGAGCCCACCGCCGCGCTGGACGCGGGGGCGGAAGCGGCGGTGTTCGAGCATTTCAGGGTGCACGCACAGGCGCGCATGACGCTGCTGATCTCGCACCGGTTCTCCAGCGTACGCAACGCCGATCACATCATCGTGATGGAGCGTGGCAGTATCGTGGAGCGCGGCAGCCACGCGCAACTGATGCAGCTGCAGGGACGCTATGCGCATCTGTTCGAGCTACAGGCATTGGGATATCGCGCCTGATGACGGTTGACGCTGACGTTTCCCCGAGAGGGAGGGCGCCCGTCGGGATATCGCTGCCCGCCTCAGGCCAACGCGGGCGCGGATCGCGGACCGGACATGAGGGCCGACACGGTGTTTTTCAGAGCCGCCAGGGTGTAGGGCTTGCGCAGCAGGGCGACATGCGGGTCGGGGTTCCGGTTCGAGTCGACGAACTGGGCGCTGAACCCGGTCACGAAGAGGATGGGCAGGGACTGCGATTTCTGGCGCACGGCGCTTGCCACGTCCATGCCGCTCACGCGTGGCATGCGCACATCGGTGACCAGCAGGTCGATGGGTTCGCCTGAATCGAGCAGCGCCAGGGCGCTGCGCCCGCCAAGGGCGGAGATCGTATCGAAACCCAACTCTTCCAGCGATTGGACCATGACGGAGAGCACCAGGTCGTCGTCATCGACAGCAAGGACTTTGAGTGGCTTTTTTTCTGGCATGATCATGGCAGGTCCGATTGTTCGCTGCAGCCCGTGATACGCAGGCCTGGAGGTATTGAGCCCTGCCTCAGGATGCAGAGCCGTTAACTGATGATTTTTATAGCAATTCTCGTGCCTGTTGCCCGTGTAGGCTTTAGACAGAGCGCCTTGGGCAGATATCATGACTTGCGGTTATTCTTTGAGCTTCCGAGACCTTCATCCGGCCATAAATGCCTTTAGAGAACCATCAGAATTCGCATCGCGGCGGTACGCGAGCGCCTGACGCCACCTTGGAAGACGGGGTGCAGACAGCGCTTGGGGATGTCTCGCTGGAAGACTGCGAGAACGAGCCGATTCGTGTTCCCGAGAGCATCCAGCCCCACGGATTTCTGGTCGCCATCGATTCTGCCGACTGGATGGTGCGGCGGGTCAGTGCCAATATAGGGGAGCATCTGCCTATTGTGGCCGCCGATGTGCTCGGCCGCTCGGCCATCGATCTGTTTGCACAATCGGTGCCGGACGTGGTGGAGGAGCTGAAGAATGTCGTCCTGCAGGATCTTGCGATGCTGCAACCGGTCTCGATCGGCCAACGCTCCTATAACGTGACGGCCCACCGGATATCGAACCTGCTGGTCGTCGAATTCGAGTTGCGCCAGGAGGCACGCAGTTCCCTGGACTCGCTCTATCCACAGATCCGTGCGGCCGTCGAGCAGATTCAGGCCGCCGATACGCTGGACCCGCTCTACCGCATCGTGGTGTCGCAGATCCGTGCGCTCACTGGGTTTGATCGCGTCAAGATATACCGCTTCGATGCGCAATGGAACGGGCGTGTCATGGCCGAGGAGCGCAACGAAGCCTTGCCTTCCTACCTGGATCTGCGTTTTCCGGCCAGCGACATCCCGGCGCAGGCGCGCGACCTGTACCGCGTCAATCGGATCCGGCTCATCCCCGATGTGGATTACGAGCCCGTCCCCATCCTGAGTGACGCAGCGGTTGCGGACAAGCCGCTGGACATGACCCACTGCGTCCTGCGCAGTGTCTCGCCGGTCCATCTGCAATACATGCGCAACATGGGAACGCCCGCGTCGATGTCCATTTCGATTCTGCGCGATGGCAATCTCTGGGGCCTGGTGTCCTGTCATCACAGCACGCCCAGGCATGTGGCCACCCATGTGCGCGCAGCCTGCGACTTTCTGGTGCAGATCCTGGCCATGCAGATCGTGGGCAAGGACAGCAGCGTCAACGCCGCCGACCGGGTCGCTCGCCAATACACCCACGCGCAGTTGCTGGGCTACATGACGCGTGAGCAGAACTACGTCGACGGTTTGCTGGGCCACCCCGAGTCCTTTCTTTCGATCGCGGATGCGACGGGCGCGGCGGTGGTGGTGGAAGACCAGTGCGCAGTGGTCGGGCGCACCCCCACGAAGCCGCAGATCGCCGAGCTGGTGCAGTGGCTGGCCACCGAACGTTCCAGCGACGACTTCTACATGACCGATTGCCTGTCCAGCGAGATGCCGGCCGCGCGCGACATGGCCGACACCGCCAGCGGCGTGCTGGCCGTGTCGATTTCACAGATTCATCGTAGTTATGTGCTGTGGTTTCGCCCGGAAGTCGTGCAAACCGTGAATTGGGGCGGAGATCCGCGCAAGCGCGGTGATGCTGCAGGCGGATTGAGTCCGCGCACGTCGTTCGAAACCTGGAAGCAGGTCGTGCACAACCAGTCTGAACCCTGGACGCAGCCGCAGATCGATACGGTGCAGGCATTGCGTAGTTCGATCATTGGCATCGTGATGCGCAATGCCGAGGAAATGGCCAATCTGTCTGGCGAGCTCAAGCGTATCAACGCGGAGCTCGAGGCATTTTCATATTCGGTCTCGCATGACTTGCGGGCACCATTCAGGCATATCGTGGGCTATGCCGAGCTTTTGCGCGAACTGCCCTTGCTTGCCAACGACGAGCAGGCGTGCCGGTATGTCTCCACCATCGTGGAAAGTGCGCACACGGCGGGCACGCTGGTGGACGGTCTGCTTGGTTTTTCCCAGACCGGGCGTATCAACCTGTCCAAGCGTCGTATCGTGATCAACGATCTGGTGCGCGATTGCCTGCGTATCCTGGAGCCGGACACCAAAGGGCGCGTGATCCACTGGGATATCGGCGAACTGGGCGAGGCCTATGGCGACCCAGGCATGTTTCGCCAGGTCTTCCAGAATCTGCTGAGCAACGCCATCAAGTACTCGCGTACACGCGAAGTTGCCCGCATATCTGTCGCCCGCATCGACAAGACCACCGAAGCCATTTTTTCGGTGGCGGACAATGGCGTCGGTTTCGACATGCGCTATGTCGACAAACTCTTCGGTGTCTTCCAGCGCCTGCACCGCATGGAGGAGTTCGAAGGCACGGGCATAGGGCTTGCCAATGTCCGGCGTATTGCGCAACGCCACGGGGGGCGGGCGTGGGCTGAAGGCCGGCTGGGTGAAGGCGCCACGTTTTATTTTTCTATACCTAAAAATTCTGATTGAACGACAACATCATGCTCAAGAAACTCTTGCTGGTGGAAGATAACCCCAAGGACCTTGAATTGACCCTGGTCGCGCTGGAACGCAGCCTGTTGGCCAACGAGGTCGTCGTCGCCCGTGACGGGGTGGAAGCGCTGGACTGGCTGTTCTGCCGGGGCGCACACGAAGGCCGCGATCGGGAAGACCCTGCGGTCGTGCTTCTGGATTTGAAGCTGCCACGCATGGACGGCCTGGAAGTACTGGAGCAGATCAAGAGTGATCCCACCACCCGCCACGTGCCGGTGGTGATGCTGACGGCTTCGCGCGAAGAGGCCGATCTCGTGCGCAGCTACGATCTCGGGGTGAACGCCTTTGTCGTCAAGCCTGTGGATTTTCAGGAGTTCTTCAAGGCGATTCGTGATCTGGGCATGTTCTGGGCGGTGTTGAACGAGCCGCATCCGGGCCGTTCGGCGAGTACTTCGATGAAAGTGACGGAAGCCTGATCTTGGTGAATTCGATCGTCAGTATCCTCCTGCTGGAAGACAGCGATCTGGATACGGAGTTGCTGCAGGCGAGTCTGCGCCGAGCAGGCGTCGCCAACGAACTGACTCGGGTATGGTCGCGCGCGGATTACGAGCAGGCCCTGCTGTCGCAAGAGTTCGATCTGGTGCTGGCCGATTTCGTGCTGCCGGAATTCGACGGGCTGCAGGCGCTGGCCTACGCGCATGAGCACCGGCCCGATGTGCCCTTCATCTTTCTTTCGGGCACACTGGGTGAAGACGTTGCGATCGAATCGTTCAAGCGTGGCGCAACCGATTATGTGCCCAAGCAGCGCATGGACCGGTTGCCCGCTGCCATTCAGCGCGCGCGTGCCGAGGCCCGCGAGCGCATCGCCCGCCGGCAGGCTGAACAGCGACTTCGCGAAGTCAATGTGTCGCTGGAAGCAGCGGTGGCTGAGCGCACCAAGGAACGGGATCTCGTGTGGCGGCTGAGCCAGGACCTGTTCTTTCTGGCCCGATCCGACGGGCGTCTGAGCAGCGTCAATCCCGCCTGGCTGACGGTGCTGGGCCTGGAGGCCGTACGCGCCGAAGGCAAGATGTTGGCCCAACTGGTGTCGGCGGCCGACCGGCCCCTGGTGCAACGCGTGCTCGAGCGCTTCAAGCACGACACCGTCGTGCGCGATATCGATTTGCGCATGCGCGAGGCCGATGGGGGCGAGCGTACCGTGATCTGGACGTTCGTGAAATTGCCCGATGGCAGTTTCTACGGCGCGGGACGCGACATGTCCGAGCGCATGCACCTGGAGGCGCAGCTGCGTCAGGTGCAGAAGATGGAGTCCATCGGCCAGTTGACAGGGGGCGTGGCGCACGACTTCAACAACCTGCTGACGATCATCCTGGGGAATCTGGAGACCCTGCAGCGCGCGCAGAACGACGATACGCCCCAGCGGCTGCGCAATGCGACGGCCAACGGTCTGCGCGGAGCCGAGCGCGCCGCTGAACTCATACGCAGCCTGCTGGCGTTTTCGCGCCGTCAGGCGCTTGAACCCCAGGCGGTGAATATCAACGGGCTGCTCGCAGGTCTGTCGGACTTGCTGGGGCGAACGCTGGGCGAACATATCGCCATCGAGTCGCACGCACAGCCCGACGCCTGGGAAACATTCGTCGACCTGAATCAGTTGGAAAACGCGGTGATCAACCTGGCGGTGAATGCACGCGATGCGATGAGTGCAGGCGGCTCGCTCGTACTGCGCACATCCAATATGGTGGTCGACGAGACAGAGAGCGAACAGCTTGCGGATTGTTCGCCTGGCGAGTACGTCGTGCTGTCGGTCGCCGATTCGGGCGTGGGTATGTCCGAAGAAGTCATGGCCCGGGCCTTCGATCCGTTTTTCACGACCAAGGCCGAAGGCGAGGGGACTGGCCTGGGGCTGAGCCAGGTGTATGGGTTCGTGCGTCAGAGTGGCGGTCACGTGCAGATGGATTCGCAGCCTGGCCAGGGCACCCGGATTCGCCTGTTCCTGCCGCGTATCGGCCAGCACCAGCGCAAGCAGATGGCGCCCCGGCGCGAGAGCGAAGACACGCCGCGCGCGTCGGGCGTGGAGACTATTCTGGTGGTCGAGGACGAGGCCGATGTACGGGCGCACTCCACCGAAACCCTGCGCGAGATGGGCTATCAGGTCCTGGAAGCTGAAGACGGCGCTCAGGCCTTGCGGGTACTGGACGCTCACCCAGAGATCAAGTTGCTGTTCACCGACGTGGGGCTGCCCAACGGCATGAATGGCAAGATGCTGGCCGATGAGGCGGTGGTGCGTCGGCCCGGACTGCCTGTGCTGTTCACCTCGGCCTATGCGGCCGAAGTGCTGGTGAGCGATAACCGGCTGGACGCAGGTGTGGCGCTGATCAGCAAGCCCTTTACCGTGACCGGTCTGGCGCAACGTGTGCGCCAGTCTCTGGACGACGCCCTGTCGCAGGAGCCTGTGGCGCAGACCGCGCCTTTGCGTGTGCTCCTGGTGGAAGACGACTTCATGCTGCGCGCCCTTGCAGAAGAGTCGCTGTCGTCGGAGGGGTTCGAGGTTCACGACACAGGCTCGGTGGCCGAGACGCTGGACATCGTGCAGGCCAATGGCATCGACCGCTATGATGTGGCCATCATCGATATCGGGTTGCCTGACGGGCGTGGCGATGATCTGGCCAAGACGCTGCGTGCGCAGCGGGCGGATCTGCCGGTGCTCATTCTGAGCGGCAACATCGGGCAGATCAGCGATCCTGCGTTTTATGGCGATCCCCTGGTGGCACTGCTGGAGAAGCCCTACCGGCACAGCGTGCTGATCAACACCATCAAGACGCTCACCGCTTGATTGATCGGCGGGTGCTGGTGACGGCTCAAAGGATATTGTCGTGATCGATCTGGAGCAATTGCGGGCCGACACGCCCGCCACGCAGACCCAAGCCTTTCTGAACAGCGCCGGCGCATCGCTCATGCCACGTCCGGTCGTGCGTGCCCTGCATGACTACATCGATCTGGAGGCGGCGATAGGCGGCTACGCGGCGCAGGCCGAACAGGCCGAGGCCCTGGAAGGGGTCTACGATTCGGTCGCCCGGCTGATCGGTGCGCACCCGCAGGAAATTGCCTTGTTTCACAGTGCGACCGTGGCATGGCAGATGGCGTTTTATTCGATGCCATTGAAGGCGGGTGATGTCGTGCTTTGCGCCCAGACTGAATATGGGGCGAACTATGTCGCCCTGATGCAGATGCGTGAACGTATCGGCATTCGTATCGAGGTGGTGCCCAGTTGCGTGGACTCAGGGGAGATCGACCTGCAGGCCCTGGCGCGCATGATGACCGCCGAGGTGAAGCTGGTGGTCCTGACCTGGGTGCCCACCAATGGCGGATTGATCAACCCGGCGCAGGAAGTGGGGCGCATTGCGCGTGCTCACGGCATACCCTATTTGCTGGATGCCTGCCAGGCGGTGGGGCAGATGCCGGTGGATGTCCGGGCGTTGGGATGCGACATGATGTGTGCGACGGGAAGAAAATTCCTGCGCGCCCCGCGTGGCACGGGTTTTCTTTTTGTGCGCCGGGACTTCATGGATACGCTGGTGCCGCACACCATCGACCACTATTCGGCGCTATGGACTTCCGCGCAGGGTTATACGTTGCGCGACGACGCGCGGCGCTACGAAACCTGGGAGTTCAATTGCGCAGACCGGCGTGGTCTGGGTGTGGCGGTGGATTATGCACTGTCGGTGGGACTGGACAATATCGAGGCACGCTGTCGAGAGCTTGCCGCTTACCTGCGTCGCGGGCTTGCGGACATTGCCGGTGTCACGGTGCACGACCTGGGGATCCAGCGCTGCGCGATCGTGACCTTCACGGTGCAGGGCCACGACGCAACGGCGCTGGTCGCGCAGGCTGCCCGGCAACGCATCGCAATGGGTGTTTCGGTCGCGGCCAGCACGCTCATGGACGCCACGCAGCGCGAGTTGCCCGATCTGCTGCGGGCGTCACCCCACTATTTCAACACGCAGGACGAACTGGATGCCTTGCTGGCGTTCGTGCGTGCCGTCTAGGCGCTGATGCGCACCGGAGTCGACTTGCCGGCGGGCACGAAGCTTTCCTCGGCGTGGTGCCATAGCGGCATGAGCGGATTGCATTCGGGATAGCAGGCAGCGCAGCAGCCTTCGGGAATATCGTAGGCGAACACCTGCAGAGCGCAGACCTGGCGCCCGCGCCTATAGGGTGGGCTGTGGAGGATGGCGCTGGGTGATGGCGTCGATCAGGCTGCGTGCGCAGGTCGACAATGACGCCTCTTCGGGGTAGAGCACATAGCGGCGCCGGGAGGCCCAGGCGTCAGTCAGACGCACGATCGACAGGCGCTGGCTGTCGCCATGACGCTCGGCGACGAACGCTGGCAGCAGTCCTACCCCCAGGCCGGCCTCCACCATTCTGCACAGCGCCTCGTAGCTGGGTGCGCTGATGCGCACAGCCAGCTTCTTGCCGGCCCGCTTCATCAGGTCGCGCAGGTGCAAGTCCATGGTGCAGCCCGGGTAGAGTCCGACGAAATCGTGTTCGAAGGTCGCCTCGAAGGGTATTTCTTGTTTGACAGCAAGAGGATGGCCCTGGGGCGTGACCAACACCAGCGGGTCGGTGCCCAGATCCAGGCAGACCAGGCCGGGCGGACGCTGCGCGCTGGCGACCACCGCGAAATCAGCCTGCCCCTCGGCCAGCAGGCGCAGGATGTCGCTGGTCTGGCGGGGTTGCAGGTCGACGCTCACCTTGGGGCGGTCCAGCAGAAACTCGCCCAGCACGTCAGGCATGAAGTCATTGATCAGCGCTGTGTTGCCCACGACACGGATATGTCCTCCCGTGCCATCGAGCAGGTTCTCCATGGCGTGGGTCAAGGCGTCCATGTGCTGCAGCGCGGTGCGTGCGTATTGGGCGAAGACCAGCCCGGCCGGCGTAGGTGTCACGCCCTGGTGGCTGCGATAGAGCAACTGGATCTTCAGATTGGCTTCGAGGTTCTTCAGCCGGGTGCTTGCCGCAGGCGACGATAGCGCTGTGCGCTCGCCCCCGCCCGTGACGGTGCCGCACTCGATGGTGTTGAGCACCAGACGCAAATCGGTTAGATCGAACAACATGGACGCACACGCCTGTAGGAGCACGATCGATCGTCGTGCGAACGAGCGTCTACTTTAACCGGGTGCGCGTGGACATGTGCTCGGGCATCGCAGGGTCAGGAAAGCAGGGCGACGTTCTGTCCTTCGCTCACTTCGTCATCGATCTGGACCAATACTTCGGAGACCGTGCCACTGCGTTCGGCTTCGACGGGGATTTCCATTTTCATGGATTCCACGGTGATCAGGGTGTCGCCGGCGTTCAGTGTGTCGCCCGCCTTGGCATGAATGGCGACGACGCGACCGCTGACAGGTGATTCGATTGTGCTCATGGTGGGATTCCCGAAGGTGACTAGGTTGAAAAGGGGGGTGGAGCATCACACTGCGCTGGCACCAGGGGAGGCGTGACTGAGGCCGCCCCCGGCGCTGGTGCTTTCAGGGGCGGATGCCGAAACTCGTCTTGCCGGGTTCGCGTAGTGGCGCAGCCAGGTCTGCAAATTCGCACAGCAGGCTGCGCGTATCGCGCGGATCGATGATGTCGTCGATCACGAAGGCTTCTGCGCTGCGCATGGGTGAGGTCAATTTACGCAGGCGCGCCTCGATTTCGGCGCGGCGCGCTTCTGGGTCTGGTGCAGCGGCAATGTCGCTCTTGTAGGCGGCTTCCAGCCCGCCCTCGATGGGCAGCGATCCCCAGTTGGCCGAGGGCCATGCGACGCGGATGTTGTAGCGGCCCTGGTGTTGATGGCCTGCGGCGGCCACGCCGTAAGCCTTGCGAATGATGATGGAGCACCAGGGCACGGTGCTCTGGTAGACCGCAGCAAGCGCCCGCACGCCGTAGCGCATGGTGCCGGCCTGCTCGGCGGCCAGGCCCACCTGGAATCCGGCGACATCGATGAAGTTCACCACGGGCAGGTGGAAGGCTTGCGCCATGTCCAGGAAGCGCACGAACTTTTCCGAAGTGGGTTTGTCCCACGTTCCGCCGTAGTGATAGGGATCACTGGCCACGATGGCGACCGGCCAGCCGTTGATGCGTGCCAGACCGGTCACGATGGCGCGACCCCAGTGTCTGCCCATCTCAAAGAATGAATCCTGATCGACCAGGCATTGCACGATAGGTCGAATTTTGTAGACTTGTCTGGCTTGACGGGGGATGGCGCTGATCAGCCATTCGTCGCGCCTTTCCGGATCGTCGGTGACCGGCCCGCGTGGCGGCAGTTCGAATACCGAGGCAGGCAGATACGACAGAAAGCGGCGTGCCCGTTCGAAGGCTTCGGCTTCGCTCTCCACTTCATCGTCCACCACGCCATTGCGAGTGTGGATGTGGCTGCCGCCCAGCTCTTCCTTGCCGATCACCTGGCCGACCTGAGCGACCACCGGAGGTCCGGCGTTGAACAGCTGCGAGGTGCCCTTGACCATCACCGAGTAGTGACTGGCGGCCACGCGTGCGGCGCCTTTGCCAGCCACCGATCCCAGAGCCAGACCGACAACGGGCACTGTCATCATGTTTTCGACGACCAACTGCCACTCGCGCATCGTGGGCAGCAGCGTGTGGCCTTTGGTCTCGATGTTCTTCACCGAGCCGCCGCCCCCTGTGCCGTCGACCAGGCGGATCAGTGGCAGGCGCAGATCGCGCGCCATGCGTTCGCTGGTGGCAAGCTTTTCCGATACGCTGGCATCGTTGGCGCCACCCCGTATGGTGAAGTCGTCGCCGACGACGATGACCGGTCGCGCATCGACCTTGGCCCGGCCCATGATCATGTTGGAGGCCATGAAGTCGACCAGGGCGCCGTTTTCATCGTATTGGGCAAAGCCGGTCAGACTGCCGACTTCACGAAACGTGCCGGCATCGACCAGTGCGTCGATACGTTCGCGCACGGTGAGTTTGCCGGCATCTTTGTGGCGCTTGACCTTTTCAGGGCCGCCCAGACGAGCGGCCAGCGCTTTGCGACGATGCAATTCGTCGACTTCAGGCTGCCATGACATGAGGTCTCCTGTTCTATCGTCATTGCGAGACACGCAATGCGAATTCTTATAGGGGCCTACATTGGCACAGCCTGTATGGAACTGCAATTTCGATTTGCGAAACGGCGCTTTCGCACGCGCTTAGCGGGCAGTGCCCGGCGCGTTGGCCAGGCACTGCCCGGATCGCGACTGCCTGGGTTACGGTTTGGCGGCGCGCGCTTCCTCGAGCTCGCGTTGAGCCTCTTGCAGCTTCTTTTCAGCTTTTTCGATCTTGCGCGCCTTGCCGTCGGTCTTCGCCTCGCGCAATTCGGCCTCGCGTTCGCCGACCTTCGCTTCTTTCTCCGCCACGTCGCGAGCATAGTCGGCCTGCAGCGATTCGGGCGTGCATGTGGCGCGGGCCTGTGCCAGGGCCGAGCGCAGGCCATCGGCGCGGCGCTTGTTGCCCGCGGCTTGCGCCTGGCTCAGTTCGGCCTGGATGCGGCAGAATTTTGCCTCGCAGCCGGTCGCGCTCGCGCATTGCTGGGCGGTGGTGGACACGCCTGCATGGGTGGCGTTGGCCGTTGCGTCCGTGGCGGCCGACGAAGCGAAAGCAGGCACGGCCAGGACAGTGGCCAGCGCTGTCCTCAGGGTGAGGCGCCGGCAGCGGTCTGAGAACGAAGTGACGTGATCCATTGCCATTCTCCTTGATGAGTTTAAAGAAGGGTGCCGGCCAGTGCTGAAACCAGCAACAGTGCGCCCGTCCAGAGATTGGCCCTGAACAGGCCGAAGTTCTGATCGGGGCGTTGCAGATTGAAGCGACGCACCTGCCAGGCCAGATGGAGGGCGACAGCCAGCATGCCGGCGTAGTAAGCAGGTGCCAGGCCCAGCGACCAGCCCCCCCAGCTCCACAGCGCGACGGTGGCGACATAAAAGCCGCCCACCCAGATCTTGCCACGCTCACGAAACTTCAAGGCTGTCGAATGCAGTCCGAGCTGTGCGTCGTCGCGGACATCCACATAGGCATAGATCGTGTCATAGCCGATCTGCCACAGTACCGCACCGGCCCACATGGCGATGGCCGCCAGCGGCACCATGTCGCGCGTGTCCGACCAGGCCATGAGCATGCCCCAATTGAACGCAATGCCCAGAACGGCCTGTGGCCAGTACGTGAAGCGCTTGCACAGCGGGTAGAGAAAGACCAGCGGAATGACGCCCACCGCCAGCCACCGGCTCATGGGGTTGATCAGAAACAGCAGCAGGGCACAAACGGACAGTTGCGCAATCAGGAACACGACTGCCTGGGACATGCTGATCTGACCGCTGGTCAGCGGACGAAACCGGGTGCGTTCGACGTGCTGGTCGAAATTGCGATCGCACATGTCGTTGATGGTGCAGCCTATGCCGCGCATGAGCAGCGCACCCAGGGAGAAAATGGCGACCCGGGCCAGCGTGGGCAGACCGTCGGCCGCCAGCACCAGCGCCGCCAGGCAGGGCAGCAGCGTCAGCCACGTGCCGATCGGCCGGTCAATGCGGCACAGTCGTGCATAAGGCCGCCACGGCTTGGGCAGCCATCGGTCGACCCAGTCGTTGAAGACAATATCGTTGAGATCGGGGGCGGCCGGCGTGTCGGTCCCGGTTGTCGAGCAAATGTAAGATCAAGCCCGAAGTGTAAAGCCTGCTGCAAGCGCGCGGTGCCGGCCCTGCCTGCGGCGTCGGGATTGGCCTGGTCCTGCCGCCGCCGGTCAGTGAGCGGCGGGGTTGTTGATTGCCGCCTTGATCAGGCGCCCCAGCACCGACACGCCATACCGGATCTTTTCCTCGGGCACGGTCACAAAGCTCAGGCGCAGTGTGTTGTGCTGTGCCTGGCCGGCGAAGAACGGCGCACCGGGCACGAACGCGACTTTTTCTTCGATGGCCTGCGCCAGCAGCGCGGTGGCATCGATGTGCCCGGGCAAGGTGACCCAGATGAACATGCCGCCTTCGGGCCGGTTCCAGGTGGCCTGCGCCGGGAACTCGCGCTCCATAGCCTGGAGCATGAAGTCGCATTGCCGTTGATAGAGCGCCTGTACGCGCGGCAGGTGCGTGGCCAGAAAACCGTCTTTCACGATTTCGTATACCGCCATCTGGGTGAGTGTGGCGGTGTGCAGATCGGTGGCCTGCTTGGCTTGCACCAGCTTGTCGATGAGGCTGGTGTCTGCGGCGATGTAGCCCAGGCGCAGGCCCGGCGCCAGCACCTTGGAGAACGATCCGAGCCGGATCACGGTGGCGCCGCTGCCGTGGGCGAGAGAGAGCAGGCTGGACTGAGGGGTGCCGGCGTAACGAAGTTCGCCATAGGGGTCGTCTTCGACGATGGGCAGGCCCAGCGTGACGGCACGCTCGACCAAGGCTGTCCGGCGGGCTTGATCGAGCGTACGGCCGGTAGGGTTCTGGAAATTGGGCAAGGCGTAGAGAAAGCGTGCGCCATCGGCCAGTTCGGCAGTGAGCGCCTCGGGAATCAACCCGCCCTGGTCGCTGGGAACGCTGACGTAGGCCGGCTGGTACAGACCGAAGGATTGCAGCGCGCCGAGGTAGGTCGGGGTTTCGACCAGCACCTTGCTGCCCTTGTCGATCAGCACCTTGCCCAGCAGATCGAGCGCCTGCTGCGAGCCCGAGACGACCAGGATGTTCTCGGGGGAGACCTGCGCCCCCTTGCTGTTCAGGTCGTCGGCGATCCAGGCGCGCAGCGGGCCGTAGCCTTCGGTCGGGCCGTATTGCAAGGCGGTCTGTGGATTGTCGGTGAGCACCCGGTCATAGGCCTGGCGCACGACGTCGACCGGAAAGCCGGCGGCGGCGGGCAGGCCGCCGGCAAACGAAATGATGTCGGGACGCTCAGTGACTTTGAGAATTTCGCGGATGACCGAGCTCGTAAGCAGTCGCGCACGTTCGGAAAACGTGCAGGCGGGTTTGAAGGACATGTCCATGATGGGGCCTGCTGGGTAAAGGGTGTGGCCGGCCAGACCAAAGGCGCGCCGGGACCGACGCGCGCCTGAGAGTATGACTGAGCGTCGAGACTTATTGTGCCATTTCCAGGGCGGTTCGAACCTCTGGCCGCATGATGATCAGAGCTTCGCTCGCCGCCTGCGCGTGCCGCGTTCAGTCCATAGCAGCAGAGGGATGCCGGCGGCCAGCACCGCCAGTCCCAGCAATGCGCCCAGGCCGGCATAGCGCACGCTCGCCCAGGTCAGCGCGGCGCAGGCGAGTGCGAAGATCATCGGAGTGAACGGATAGAGCGGCACCTTGAACGGGCGGTGGCGGTCGGGGTCCAGCACACGCAGGCGCCACACCGACAGCGCGATCAGCAGCATGAACATCCAGAACACAGGTGCCGTGTAGGCGACCATCGTTTCGATGGCGTTGCCGCCGTATCGGCCTACCGCGATCAGCGCGAGGACGATGGCAGCCTGCACCAGCAGGGCTCTGCGGGGGCTGCGCGATTGCTGGTGCCATTGTCCCAGGGCCCGCAGCCTGGGCAGGTCGCGGCCCAGTGCAAAGTAGACGCGGGCGCCTGTCAGGATGCTGCTGTTGATCGTGCAAAGCGCCGTCAGGCTGACCAGAACGCCCAGGGCCGCCGCGCTCGATGGGCCGGCGGCCACGCGCATCAGGTCGGCAGCGACCGCTTGCGTCTGGCGCAGCCCCTCCAGTCCGAAGATTTCCAGGAAGGCGAGGTTGGCCAGGATGTAGCAGGCGGCCACCAGCAAGGTTCCGGCGACCAGCACGCGACTCACGTTGCGTTTCGGATTGTCCAGTTCGCCGGACAGGTAGGCCGCCTCGTTCCAGCCGCCGTAGGTGAGCAACACGAGAATCAGCCCCATCCCCCAGGCACCCGCGAGCGACCCCTGCGCCGCCGGGTCGGGCAGCGTGGCCGCTGGCGTGGGGGGCAGGCCGGGGGCGAACAGGCCCGCCAGGATGACCGTGGCCACGCCCGCCAGGGTGAGCGCGGTGAACACGTGCTGGACATTCTTGGATTCGCGCGTGCCCAGCATGTTGAGCACCGTCATGGCCACTACGGCGCTGGCGGCGTGCAGTGACGCTCCGAGTTGCGTGGGCAGCGGCAACAGGTCGTTGGCGTACTCGCCGTAGATGAGGGCGGCTGCGGCAATCGAACCGGTCTGCACCACCATGCCGCGCGACCAGGCGAACAGGAACCCGATGCGCGGCCCCCACGCCAGGTTGAGGTAGTGATATTCGCCGCCGCGATGGGGATAGGCCGAGCCGAGTTCGGCATAACACAGTGCACCGACCAGCATGAGGGCGGCGCCTGCCACCCAGAAGGCCATGTACATGGCGGGGGACGAGGCGGGGCGCGCCACGAGAGGCGGGAAGCCGAAAATCCCGATTCCGATCACGACGCCCACGAGCAGCGCGATTCCGTCCATGACCGACAGGCCGCCTGGGCGCGAGCCGGCTGAAGAAACTGGTGAAACGGATGAGGACACGGAACTCCTGCGGGGAATGCCTGGCAAGCCGCCAGGCGCTAAGAATGTAACCTGACTGCCGGACGGCACCAAGGTTCCGTTCGAGTGCGTAAATTCCTGTACGTTATCCGTCGCTTGACTTATCTTTTGGGTCGCCCGCACATTTCCCCGGATTTTTTGATGCCTCACTCGATTGAAATTATGGCCGCCGTTGTTTTTGGTCTGGCCGTATTGCACACCTTCTGTGTCTCTCTCTTTGCCCGCGTGGCGGCACGCGGCGGACGGCATGCCGGTCTGTGGCATTGGCTGGGCGAGGTCGAGTCGGTGTTCGGCATGTGGGCGGCCGCCCTGATACTGGCGATCGCGGCCTTTGCCAGCGGTTCCGTGGCGCTGGCCTATCTGGAGAGCCGCAATTTTGTCGAACCGATGTTCGTGTTCGCCGTGATGGTCGTGGCGGCCAGCCGTCCGATCACCCAGAGCGTCATCGTGCTGGCGCGTGGCATCGCACGTTTGCTGCCCGTACGCGATGAGGTGGGCCTTTTCTGGATCACGCTCGCCGGTGTGCCCCTCATGGGTTCGCTGGTAACCGAGCCTGCCGCCATGACGCTGGCCGCGCTCATGCTGCGCGACACGTTCTTCCAGCGTCCCTCGACAGCCTGGCAAAAGACGTTCGTGCTGGCGGTACTGCTGGTGAATGTGTCGATCGGCGGTGTCCTGACGGCCTATGCGGCGCCGCCCGTCCTGATGGTGGCCAATGTATTCGGTTGGGACAGTGCGTTCATGATGTCCGAGTTCGGCTGGCGTGCGGCCGTTGCGGTGATGATCAATGCCACCGTGGTGACCTGGATCGTGCGCCGCTGCCTGTTCCAGGCGGGAACGGGTACATCAAAGGCGGATTCGTCCGCGGCGCCTGCGACTGGCGAGCCGCGACGCGCGCCGGTGCCGGTAGCCGTGGTGGCAGTGCATCTGGCGTTTCTGGCAGGCATCGTGGTCTTTGCCCATCATCCGGTCGTGTTCATGGCCCTGGTGCTCTTTTTCGTCGGCTACACGCAGGCCTATTCCCAGCACCAGGATCGTCTCATGATCCGCGAGGGCCTGATGGTCGCCTTCTTTCTGGCGGGCCTGGTGGTGCTGGGTGGCTTGCAGCAGTGGTGGCTGCAGGATGCACTGGGCGGCCTGTCGCCCATCGCATTGTTCTGGGGGGCGGCCGCGTTGACGGCGGTGACCGACAATGCCGCCTTGACCTACCTGGGCGCCCAGGTGACCGGCACCAGCGAGGCCTGGCGCTACATGCTGGTAGCCGGAGCCGTGACCGGCGGGGGGCTCACCGTCATCGCCAATGCACCCAACCCGGCCGCGTTTGCCATTTTGAAGGGCCGCTTCGACAATGGCGCGATCCCGGCGGGCCGTCTGCTGGCCTGCGCTTTGGGGCCGACGCTGGTCGCCGCAGGGATGTTCCTGTTGCCCGTGTGAGTCAAAACCGGGCGCAGGCCACGCTGGAAGTCATAAAACCCGCTAAAATCATCGACTTCCCTCGATTTTTTCCGTGGCCCGACCGTGCCTATCTATGCCTATAAGTGCAGTGCCTGTGGCTTTGCCAAGGACACGCTGCAAAAAATGTCCGATCCCCCGCTCACCGTTTGTCCCGAGTGCGGCCAGGAAACGTTTTCCAAACAGGTAACTGCTGCGGGCTTTCAGCTCAAGGGTTCCGGTTGGTACGTAACCGATTTTCGTAACAACGGCAGCGCGGCTTCGACCGGCAGCGCCGGTAAATCAAGCGAAGCCAGGACATCGGCGGCTTCGGGCGCGACATCCGACGGCGCAGGCGAGAAGGGCAACAGCGCTGCTGCCCCTGCGGCGGCCGCGGGTGCGCAGGCCAGCGGCTCGTCTGCTTCGGCCAGCAGCGCGGGTGCCCAACCGGCGGCCACGCCCAAACCCGCTTCGGGCTCGGCTCCATCGGCCTGAGCCCCCCGGCCTTGCGGCCGGCTTTTCATATTCAACGCATCCAAACGGAGTCAGCCAGCATGCGTACCTGCTACACCGGTGAAGTCTGCCGCACCCATCTCGGCCAATCCGTCACTCTCTTTGGCTGGGTCAACCGTCGCCGCGATCATGGCGGTGTGGTCTTCATCGATCTGCGCGATCGCGCTGGCCTGGCTCAAATCGTGTTCGATCCCGACAACGCCGAATCCTTCAAGATTGCGGAATCCTTGCGCAACGAGTTCTGCGTGCGCGTTACCGGCGAAGTGCGCCTGCGCCCTGAGGGCACGGCCAATGCCGATCTCGCCTCGGGCGAAATCGAAGTGCTGTGCCGCGAAGTCGAGATCCTGAACGCATCGGTTACCCCGCCGTTTCAGCTCGATGACGACAACCTGTCGGAAACCACGCGCCTGACGCACCGCGTGCTGGATCTGCGCCGCCCGCAGATGCAGCAGAACCTCATGCTGCGCTATCGCGTGTCGATCGAAGTGCGCAAGTTCCTGGACGGTCTGGGTTTCATCGATATAGAAACCCCCATGCTCACCAAGAGCACGCCCGAAGGTGCACGCGACTATCTCGTGCCTTCGCGTGTGAACGCCGGGCAATTCTTTGCGTTGCCGCAGTCGCCGCAGTTGTTCAAGCAGATGCTGATGGTGTCGGGTTTCGACCGCTACTATCAGATCACCAAGTGCTTCCGCGACGAAGACCTGCGCGCCGATCGTCAGCCCGAATTCACCCAGATCGACTGCGAGACTTCGTTCCTGTCGGAAACCGAAATCCGCGCCATCTTCGAGAACATGATTCGCCACGTTTTCCAGGCCACCCAAGGCGTGACGCTGGCAGCGCAGTTCCCGACCATGAGCTGGACCGAAGCCATGCAGCGCTACGGTTCGGACAAGCCTGACCTGCGCGTGAAGCTCGAATTCACCGACGTGACCGATGTCATGGCCGACGTGGATTTCAAGGTGTTCGCCAGCGCGGCCACCACCGCAGGCAGCCGCGTCGTGGCCCTGCGCGTGCCGGGTGGCGCGGAAATGCCGCGCAGCGAAATCGATGCCTACACGCAGTTCGTCGGCATCTACGGTGCGAAGGGTCTGGCCTACATCAAGGTCAACGACCTCGACCGCGGCCGCGAAGGCCTGCAGTCGCCCATCGTGAAGAACATTCACGATGCCGCACTGACCGAACTGCTGGCCCGCAGCGGCGCGCAAAGCGGCGACATCATCTTCTTTGGCGCCGACCGTGCGAAAGTCGTGAACGACGCCATCGGCGCCTTGCGCGTGAAGATCGGCCACAGTGCCTTCGGCAAGAAGCAAGGGCTGTTCGAAGCCGGCTGGAAACCGCTTTGGGTGGTGGACTTCCCGATGTTCGAATACGACGAGGAAGCCAACCGCTACACCGCCGCGCACCACCCCTTCACCAGCCCGAAAGATGGCCACGAGGACCTGCTCACCACCGATCCGGGCCGTGCGCTGGCCAAGGCCTTCGACATGGTGCTCAACGGATGGGAGATCGGCGGTGGTTCGGTGCGTATCCATCGTGAAGAAGTCCAGAGCAAGGTGTTCCGGGCCCTGAAGATCGACGCCGAAGAGGCACAGGAAAAATTCGGTTTCCTGCTGGACGCCCTGCAATATGGCGCGCCTCCGCACGGCGGGATCGCCTTCGGCCTGGATCGCATCTGCACCATGATGACCGGTGCCGATTCGATTCGCGACGTGATCGCGTTCCCCAAGACCCAACGTGCGCAGTGTCTGCTCACCCAGGCGCCCTCGGCCGTGGACGAGAAGCAGTTGCGCGAGCTTCACATTCGCTTGCGTTCTGTCGAAGTGAAATGAAGTAAGCTGGTTGCGCGGCCC
>JAEYZR010000073.1 GCA_023427945.1 Pseudomonadota bacterium
CACTTGAACGGCGCCAAAGCTCTTGTTGACGCCTTTGAAACTGATGATTGGGTTTTGCTGCATGGGTATGCCCGAAGGTGTTCAATAATGCGCTCAGTCTACGGTATACCGTAGACTGACACTACAGTGGTAACCCTAGGTTTGCGCATTGATCGAACGCGGGAATGGTCGCGTATGCACGGGCGGCAGAGGCAACGCCGCGCATTTTTGGCCCGAGCCTCCTGCGTCGAAGGCGGCTCCGGGCAATGCAGGGAGCGTTGTGTTTTTGCTCAGGGTGGTCAGGCGACCTGAAGCGAGGGGTCACCTGCCGAGTGTCGGGGAGGTCGCGCCCGCGGGATACGGCAGGTCGTTCTGGCGAAAGTGGCGGGCGTGGCAGTTGAATGGCCCGCCGCCGGTAAAAATGAATCGGCCAGGCTACAGGACCAGCGAAGCGCTTTTGATTTCGCTCTCGGGCAGGGTGTCGTGGACGCCTGGCGCACCGATTTCCAGGCCCTCCATGATGTGGGGCTTGAGTGCGGTGAGCAACGCAGGCAGATCGCGCTTCTTGAACAGTTTGAGCAGTTCGACGTGTTGCTCGTAGATCCTTTTCTGATCGTCGGAATACCAGGCAATGCCCACGATGACCTGAAATTTCCGGGCCAGTGTTTCCCAGACGAACAGCAACGTCTGGTTGTTGGTCATTTGCAGGATGGCGCGATGGAAGCTGACATCGCTGGCCGCCATCGTCGTGGCCGAACCCGAGGCAGAGGCCACCTTCATTTCTTCCAGCGCGGCTTGCAGGCCATCGAGCGTGGTCTGGTTCGACTCGAGGTTCTGCACCGCCGAGGTGACTGCAAGCGTCTCGAGGTGATGCCGGACAGTCAGCGTTTCTTCGAGCACCCGATTCGTGACCGAGATCAGGCACATGCCCCGCTGAGACTGGTTCTCCACGAGCCCCTGGGTGTACAAGAGGCGCAACGCCTCGCGCACGGGCACGCGGCTCACATTGAGCTCACGGGCAATTTCGGCCTCTACCAGGCGCGTACCAAAGGGGATACGACGCTCGATTGCGCCGCGCAGTATTGCATCGGCGACCTGTTCACTCAGCGTTGCACCGCGTTCGACTGGCGACGCCTGGTTAGTACCCGAAATTAGCATTGAAGCTCACTAGTCAGATTGATTTCGATGCCATTTTGCATCTCCCGACGCCATGTGCAAACGATGAATATACGGTATACATTGATGCTCGTCTGTGGCAGTTTACCCTGCTTCAGGGCCTTATCGATGCGTTTCGGCCTTCAAGGTCTCCGGGGCCTGGTCAGCGTGAGCCTGTAAAGACGCCAGGAACCTCGTTGCGGCGTGCGACAGCACCGCCCCTGTCCGCCGCACTGCACCAAATGTCTGTGATTTGGATTCGAGACGGATGGGCAGGATGCGAAGCATCTTGAAGCGGGCAAAAAACGAAGCGGCACTGCTAGGGAGAACCGAGACGAGCCGCGGATTCTCCTGCAGCAGGGCGACCGTCACGAAGGTGGACGCGGTGCACAGCATTCCCCGTGGGGGGGCTATGCCGGCCAGATCCATCTCTCGCTCGCACAGCGTGCGCAGGGGCATGCCGTCGGGATAGAGAACCCATTGGTAGTCCGCCAGGCTGGCCATGCTCAATTTTTTCGACTGGCGCGGCACGGATCCCTGCGCGCCCACCACGAGGCAGACAGGTTCGTGTGCGAGTGCGGTATAGCTGAACCGGTCGGGATCGGTGGACACGCTGACTCTGCCGACCACGACGTCCAGCCGTCCGTCCTCCAGCAGGGCCAGCAGATTCGCACTCGTATCCTCGATGACTTCGATCTGAAGGTTGGGAAGCTCTGCGTTCAATTGCGCCACGCAAGTCGATACGGGCCCGGCGACAGCGCCCATGATGGTGCCAATCGCCAGCCGTCCGCTCGTACCGGCACGAATCTCGGCGACTTCTTCACACAGCGATGCCAGGCCGGATGTCAGCAGTTGGGCATATCCGATGACGCATGAGCCATAGCGGTTTGGCGTGAGCCCGGTGCGTGAGCGCTCGAACAGAGTGGCCCCCAGCATCGATTCGACTTCAGCCAGCGCCTTGCTGGACGCCGACTGGGTCATGAACATCGCATTGGCTGCCTTGTGCAGGGACCGGTGCTCGTGCAAGGCAAGAATCAGCTGCAACTGCTTCATGCGCAGCCTGGAAAGCAGCACGTCGAAAGTGGTTTTCATCAATGCCCTGGTGAGTCGTAAAAGTTATCACATGCTGGAAACTATTCACTATACATACAGCATCCCGAAGGTCAACATGGTTGCAGCTAGCCCTCTGGCTCTTTGTTTACATTTCACTTGAGAGACCTTTATGACCACTCGACGCTATCGCGGTGTATTTCCCGTCGTGCCCACCATTTTCAATGAGTCCGGCGATCTGGATCTCGACGGGCAGAAACGCGCAGTCGATTTCATGATCGATGCAGGATCGAATGGCCTGTGCATTTTTGCCAACTATTCAGAACAGTTCGTGCTGAGCGACGAGGAGCGTGTCGTCCTGCAGCAGGTCATCATGGATCATGTGGCGGGACGCGTGCCCGTCATCGTGACCACGTCTCACTACAGCACACGGATCTGCGCCGCGCGCAGCGTAGCCGCGCAGCAGGCCGGTGCCGCGATGGTGATGATCATGCCTCCCTATCATGGTGCGACGATCCGGGCCAGCGAGAAGGGCGTCGCCGAGTTCTTCACGACGGTCTCCGATGCCATCGACATTCCGATCATGATCCAGGATGCGCCTGTCGCAGGAACGCCGCTGTCTGCAGCCTTCCTGGCCAAGATGGCGCGCGAGATCGAGCATGTCGCCTATTTCAAGATCGAGACGAGTCAGGCTGCGGCCAAACTGCGCGAGTTGATCGAGCTTGGCGGAGACGCCATTGAAGGGCCGTGGGATGGGGAAGAGGCGATCACGCTCATGCCGGACCTGGACGCGGGCGCCACCGGCGCGATGACGGGCGGTGGCTACCCCGATGGCATTCGGACGATTGTCGATGCGTATGAGCGCGGCGAGCGTGAAACGGCTGCCGCGCTCTATGAAAAATGGCTTCCCCTCATCAATTACGAGAACCGGCAGTGTGGCCTGGCGGCTTGCAAGATTCTCATGAAAGAGGGCGGCATCATCCGTAGCGATACCTTGCGCCATCCCTTGCCTGCCATTCCTGCTGCATCGCGCGCAGGCCTGCTGGAGGTTGCCCGCCGCCTCGATCCGCTCGTTTTGCGTTGGGGTAAATGAGCCATGGAAATCTCAGGCAATCTTCTGATTGGAAATCGTGCCGTGAAAGGCACTCATGGTGTGTTGCGTGCAACGGCTGCTGCAACGGGGGAAAAGATCGAACCCGAATTCGGGGGGGCGACGTTGGCGGATCTGGAGCTTGCCTGCTCGCTGGCCGATGCCGCTTTCGACGTCTATCGTGAAACGACGTTGCTGGCGCGGGCGGCCTTTCTGGAGCAGATCTGCACCAACATCCTGGCGCTTGGCGATGCGCTCATCGAGCGATGCATGACGGAAACCGGCCTGCCACGCGCCCGGCTGGAAGGTGAGCGCAACCGGACGATCGGCCAGCTTCGAATGTTTGCGAATGCCGTGCGCGCCGGAGACTTCATCGGCGCACGCCTGGATCCCGCGCAGCCCGAACGTCAACCCATGCCCCGTGTCGACCTGCGGCTGCGACGTATTCCCGTGGGCCCGGTTGCCGTGTTTGGTGCGAGCAACTTCCCGCTGGCTTTCTCGGTGGCCGGTGGCGATACGGCATCCGCACTGGCGGCGGGTTGCCCGGTCATCGTGAAGGCGCATTCGGCGCATCCTGGTACCGCCGCCCTGGTGGGTAGCGCCATCCAGCAGGCTGTGATGGAATGCGCCATGCCGATCGGTACGTTTTCGCTGTTGTTCGACAGCGGCCGCAGCATTGGCCAGGGCCTGGTTGCCGATCGTCGCATCAAGGCTGCGGCCTTCACTGGCTCGCGCAGTGGCGGCGTTGCGCTCATGGACATTGCCGCCGCACGCGCCGAGCCGATTCCCGTCTATGCCGAAATGAGCAGCATCAACCCCGTGGTGCTTTTCGAGGGCGCGTTGACATCGCGCGCCCAGGCCATCGGCAAGTCTTTCGCAGAGGCGCTGGTGCTGGGTGCCGGTCAGTTTTGCACCAACCCGGGCCTGGTCCTGGCGGTGGACAGCCCGGGTCTGGACACGTTCATCCAGTCGGCCTCTGCCGAGCTTGCCAAAAAGCCGGCAGCCACGATGCTCACGCCGTCGATACACGCATCCTACGTGAGCAGCAGTCAACAGCTCGCCGGACATCCGGGCGTGCACCAGCATGCATCCGGTGCTGCGCCCGCGGATACGCTGCAGGCGCAGGCCATGCTTTTCGAAACGGACGCCGACACGTTCCTGAGCGATGCCGCGCTGAGGGATGAGGTTTTTGGTGCGACGTCCTTGATCGTTCGATGCGCCAGTCATGCGGATCGGATTCGTGTGCTGCAGGAGATGGAAGGACAGCTTACGGTGGCGTTGCATATTGACCCTGAGGACTATCCGCTCGCCCAGGAATGCATTCCGGTACTGGAAAAAATGGCCGGCCGCCTCGTGTTCAACGGATTCGGCACCGGGGTGGAGGTAGGGCATGCCATGGTGCACGGAGGGCCATACCCTTCCACGTCCGACACGCGCACCACGTCAGTCGGCAGCCTGGCAATCGACCGCTTTCTGCGGCCCGTCAGCTATCAGGATCTGCCTGAGGAGCTTGCGCCAGCCGCTCTTGCCAAAGACAACCGCTGGGGCATCAGGCGTTTGATCGACGGCAGGCCTGAATAGGGCACAGATCGGGCGGCGCTAGCCGTCGCCCTTGCCCTACGAGCCCCCACAAATGGACAACGCGGCGCCCGATCCTGGGGCTCCTAGGGTAAACACTTGTTATCGATCAATACGGTATACCGTACACTGTCTACCAATTTGACATGCAGTGGAACGACTTTCGAGCGTTTCGTCTTGCCAATGACTAGCCGTCAGGCGCACGCTTCTTTAGGAAAAACGACATGCAGCATCTCGCAATCAACGGTGGTACGAAAGCCATCACTTCTGCCCTTCCGACTTTCCGGGATGGATCGGGGCGGTCGGTGGGTGACGAAGAACTTCAGGAACTGACAGACGTCATCCGTTCGGGATCGCTGTCGTTTCTGTCGGGCGCCAAGACCAAAGCCTTCGAGAAGGCGTTCGCCGACCTTTATGGCGTGGCCCATGCCGTTGCCGTCAGCAGCGGGACCGCCGCGCTGCACACTGCCATCATTTATCTGAATCCTGAACCTGGTGATGAAATCATCGTCGCACCCATCACGGACATGGGTTCGATCATTCCCATCATTGCCCAGCTTGCCGTGCCTGTGTTCGCCGATGTCCACCCGGACACGCAGAACCTGGACGTGGAGAAGCTCGAAAGCTACATCACGCCCAAGACCAAGGCGATCATCGTCACCCACATATATGGCAATCCGGCTGACATGGATGCCATCATGGTCATCGCAGACAAGTACAAGCTGTGTGTGATCGAGGATTGCGCTCAGGCGCATCTCGCTTACTACAAAGGCAAGCTCTGCGGCACCATTGGCCATGTCGGATGTTTCAGCTTTCAACAGTCCAAACACATGACGACCGGTGACGGTGGCATGGTCATATCCGCCGAAGAGGAAAGATTCGGCCGTGTCTTGAGCCAATGCGCCGACAAAGGTTGGCCCAGGACGAAAGGGGGGCGCGATCATCTGTTTCTGGCGCCCAACTACCACATGACGGAACTGCAGTCGGCAGTCGGCCTGGCCCAACTCAGAAAGTTGTCCGGGATGGTCGAGGCACGTCGGGCTTCCGCCCTGCAACTGACGCAGCTGCTGAGCTCGGTAGCCGTCGAGCCTGTGCACGTGCTGCCCGAGACCACGCCGACCTTCTTCTTCTATACGTTCAGACTGCCGGTCGACAGGTTGGCTGCCCCCGCTGACGAAGTGGTTCGTGCGCTCGCTGCCGAAGGCATCGATTGCTTCCTGGGCTATCCCGGCCGCATACCAATCTATCGCTATCCCGTGGTGAAAGACCACCTGACATTCGGCACGTCCGGATACCCGTTCACTCTGGAGCAGGCAGGCGAGCGGGTCGATTACTCGCAACCTGTCTGCCCCGTTGCCGAGCAGGCATGCCGCGAAACCGT
>JAEYZR010000085.1 GCA_023427945.1 Pseudomonadota bacterium
GGACACTCTTGAGCAAGGTTCTCAGATCGATAGGAATCCTGGGCGTCAGGTGTTGTTCCTGGTTTGCCGGACGCTTGCGCGGCCACAATGTCACGGCCAGCATGCCTTTGGCCGGTGGAGGGGCACCCGGGGAATATGTCTGCACGCCCGATGAGTGTGCAGGTACGGCAGGGGAGGGACAGGGCGACGCGACAGCAGTGTCCACATTGCGGGAGGTGCGCCCGATGAACGCTTCCATGTCGTCGCCCACGAACAAGGACTCGGCCAAGGCATTGATGGTGGAGACGATATGTATCGACGGTTCGGATTCGTCGCCGCAGCTCCAGTCTATCGACTGCTCATGCTCAAGCAGTGCCCAGGATTGATAGACGACGGTGGTCGAGGGTGCCGTGGTTTCCACGGCTGTTTCGCTTCGCGAGGTCGTGATGTCTGCCGTCGCCATATCGAACGTCACTTCTTTGTTCTTTGCATAAGAACGCAACGAAGCGAGCCGGATCCTGGCCGACTGATCGAACGACAGTCTGCCATACGTCATGAGTTCAACGAGATCGTAGAAGCTTACTGTTCTATAGATGCGTTGATCCTGATCCAGGCTGGGGCTGACATAAATACTCACTAGGCACCCTCCTGATACACGGAAGTGATCGTTTCAGACATGTTTTGAACCATCTTAGTCAAAACTTATCGGTGACGCATTACGCGTGGTTTACCATTTGGTAATAAAAACGCTGACGTCAACCTTACTGTGCCTTGAGTGGATTGGCACCAGGTGCTATGGTCTGCGATAACACGACGGGAAATTATATGAAGCGCCAATGGCGCTTTTTGCTTCTATTAAGGGGCTCTCGAATCACTCTTTTCGCTTGGAACAGTTATGTGGCAGTGTCTTATTATTGAGGATGATCGAGAAAATGCTCGTTACCTTGCCAACGGGCTGACCGAGCTTGGGCACATGGTCAGCGTCTGTACCGATGGCGTGAGTGGCCTTGAAAATGCCATGAAGGATAAATGGGACATCATCATTCTGGATCGGATGTTGCCCAACCATGTCGATGGCCTCTCGATACTGTCCACCTTGCGAGCACTGGGAAAAAAGACACCGGTCCTGGTGCTCAGTGCGCTGTCGGCCGTGGACGACCGGGTCGATGGTCTGCGTGCCGGTGGCGACGATTATCTGGTCAAGCCATTTTCTTACTCCGAACTGGTCGCTCGAATGGACGCCCTGGTCAGGCGCACGCGGCCCGAGTTGGAAGTCAAACAACTTCGCGTGGCCGACCTGACGGTCAGCATCACCACGCAGCAGGTCCAGCGTGCCGGAAAAACGATTGCGTTGCAGCCGCAGGAGTTCCGTTTGCTCGTTTACCTCATGCTCAATGCGCACCGGATCGTGACGCGAACGATGTTGCTGGAAACGATCTGGGGATACAGTTTCGACCCGCAGTCCAACGTCATTGACGTTCAAGTCAGCCGGCTGCGCCGCAAGATCGACTCCAACTTCTCCACACCGTTGATCCATACCGTGCGTGGTGCCGGCTACACCCTTTCCGATACGCAAGGATCGAGCACCACGGCTCTCGAAAAAGCATGATCCAGTTTTTCAGGCGCCTGTGGAGCTCCATCTCGTTTCGCCTGACACTGACCTACAGTCTGCTGGCAATCTTGACGACGTCGATATTGATCGTATTCATATACCTTCAATTCGTTGGCGCGTTGCGTACCGAGTACAGAACACAGATCACGTCGACTGCGCAGCGCCTCATGGCAACCTACGAGGACCGCGGACTCGGTGCACTCATAGCGGCGATCGAACTGACGCTCTCAGACCGGATCGACTCCAACCGGGAAATCTACGTGCTCATCGATGGCGATGGCCGCAAGCTGGCCGGAAATCTCGAAGTGTCGCCACAGTTCATGTCGACTTCCACAGACGTGTTCGCTACCAACGTCATTCAGGACGGCGTGCCTACGCGCGGGCATTTGAAGATCCAGACGCTGGCTGGTGGAGAAACACTGGTCGTCGGGCAGGATTCCAGCGAGATTGGCGACCTTACGGCCCTGATAGGGCAGGCGACGGCCGCGGCATTCATTCTGGCCGTATTCCTGGTGGTTCTCGGAACCTATTTGTTCAAGCGCGAGCTGGCTTTTCGCGTCAGCCATATTCGCCGAACGACGCGACAAATCGGCGCAGGCCAGCTCTCCAAGCGTATTGCGGCGCCCAAAGGTGAAGACGAGTTCACACTGCTCAATCGCGACATCAACACCATGCTCGACAGGATCGAGCTGTTGATGAAGAGCGCGCGGCACATTTCGGACACCATTGCCCATAATCTGCGCACGCCGTTGACTCGCATCATCGGTGCATTGCGAGTGTCGCAGCGCCCCGGTGTGTCCATGGAGGAAGTGCAGGAGTCCAATCAGCACGCGATCGAAGGCATTGAACGCCTTAATGTGCTGATGGATAAACTCCTTCAAATTGCCGAAATGGAGGCAGGCATACAGCGCCGCTCGTTCAAGCCCTGTGAGTTGAACGTGATCGTCGCCGATGTCTTGGAAATGTACGAGATGCTCGCAGAAGAAAAAGGCGTTTCGCTGGTCGGTGCCGATCTGAAAAGCGTGACGCTCAATGGTGACGCGAATCTGCTCGCCAGCGCGCTTGCCAATCTGCTGGACAATGCGGTCAAGTATGCCCGCAGCCGCGTCGTGATCGGCATCGCCACACAAGGGTGCCTGGCACGCATCGTCATCGAGGACGACGGGCCTGGACTGCCGCCTGCAGAATACGAGCACCTGGGTAAGCACTTCTATCGATCCGACCCATCCTCGGCTGATGGTACAGGCCTGGGGCTGACCAGCGTGATGAGTATCGTCGGATTGCACCGCGGCACGCTGTCGTTTTCTGATGCCCAGCCAGGGCTGCGCGTCGTCGTGTCGGTGCCCATGGGCATGGCGCTGAACTGAAGCGACAGCAGCGTCGCAAGCCTAGCTTCTCACATCCGCTAGGCGAGTTCCAGAAACAGAAAAGGCCGACTGAGTCGGCCTTTTTTTACTCCTGGCGCCGATCGGATCGACGCTCAGTGCTCTCGGATCAAGTCGATTCCGTGGGAGCCAGTTTCACGGTGGGGCGCTTGCGCACGCTGCTCCACAATCCCCAGGCCAGCAGGACCGCGGTCAGGATGAGTAGCCAGAAGCTGATCGGACGTGCGATGAAGGCATCCTGCATGCTGCCGCGTGAGAGCAACATGGCACGACGGAAGTTTTCTTCCAGCATGGGACCCAGAACATAGCCCAGCAGCAACGGTGCAGGTTCGAAATGCAGTACCCGCAGGATGTAGCCGGCAATACCGAACACCAGGACCGCGTACACATCGAAGACGTTGTTGTTGACACCATAGACGCCGATGCAGACAAACATCACGATCGCCGGATACAGGATGTGATACGGAATCGTCAGCACACGCACCCACAGACCGATCATCGGGATGTTCAGGATCACCAGGATGATGTTGCCGATCCAGAAGCTCATGATCAGGCCCCAGAACATGGCGGGCTGCTCGTTGAGCATGCTCGGTCCGGGCTGGATGCCGTGGATCATAAGCGCACCGATGATCAGCGCCATCGTCACACTACCTGGAATGCCCAGCGTCAGCGTCGGAATGAACGATGCCATGTCGGACGCACTGTTGGACGTCTCGGGGGCCATGATGCCCTCGATGGTGCCTTTACCGAATTTCTCCGGTGTCTTGGAGATGCGTTTCTCGACCGCGTAGGCCATGAAAGCCGCCACAGTGGGACCCACACCAGGCAACACGCCCAGCCATGCGCCAATACCCGATCCACGAGCCATACCGCCCCAGGAACGCCTGACCTCGTCACGCGTGGGGAGCATGGACTTCATGGAGACGTCCATCTTGCGGTCGGCCGCTTTCACGTGGTTGATACTGGCAATGATCTCTGTGATACCGAACAGCCCCATCGCCAGCGCGACAATGCCCACCCCGTCCTGAAGTTCGGGGAAGTCGAGCGTGAATCGGGCAGCGCCCGAGTTCACGTCGGTACCGACCAGGCCAAGCATCACGCCGCCCACAACCATCGTCACGCCTTTGATTGCAGAACCAGTCGACACCACAGAGGCCGCCACCAGGCCCAGAACCATCATCGCGAAGTATTCGGCCGGGCCGAACTTGAATGCGACGCTGGCGATAGGCTCGGAGAACAGCATCAGCATGATGATGCCGACGCTGGCGCCCACGAACGAGGCGACGGTGGTCATCAGCAGTGCGACACCGGCCCGGCCCTGTTTGGCCATCGGGAAGCCGTCCAGACACGTCACGGCGTTAGCCGGCGTTCCTGGCAGGTTCAGCAGGATCGAGGCGGTTGAGCCGCCATAGGTACTGCCATACCAGATACCGGCCAGCATGATCACTGCGGCTGTCGGATCCAGGTGATAGGTGATGGGAAACAGCAGCGACATGGTCGCCAGTGTTCCCACACCCGGGATCACGCCGATCAGCGTGCCCAGCGTCACGCCGATCACGCACCACAAAAGGTTGTTCCAGGCGAGCGCGGTCGTCAGACCGAGCATCAAATTGTCAAATAGACTCATTGTTATTCCTTCCTACCACGGCCAGGCGAAGACCGGCACGATGAGTCCCAGGCCCGTTCTGAAAATCAGGGTCGCTCCAATGGCAACACCCACAGCCAGGATCACAGATCCCTTCCAGCTGAGTTTGCTATCGGAAATACCAGCGAGGATGGTCTGCGCGATGATCGCGGGTATCAGACCAAACGGAATAAGCAGTAGCGCGAAGGCAAGCGTTGAAAGGCTGATCCAGATGAGCGGCCTTAATTCAATGGTTGGCATCGGCCCGGCACGCATGAGGGCAGGGATGATGATGGCGATCCCACACAGCATCAACAGGCCGCTTACGATGGCAGGGAAATAACCGGGTCCCATGCGGGCAAGCGTGCCCAGATTGAATGCTGTCAATGAGTGATACATCGCACCGGCCCCAGCAAGCAGGATCAGTCCGCCCCCGATTAGGTCCCGGTAGTCGACTCGACGCATAGCGTAGTCTCCTTGGAAGTTTATGAGTTTTATGAACATGGCTTCGATGGTACGAAGCTCAGGATCGTGATTATCGTTTTTTGCGGCCTATACGCGTCAAGTTAGCGTTGCCTTACCATTTGGTCATGCATCGGGTTTTCGACCTGAATCGCGCTGTTTTCACGCGCTCGGTCGAGGCTTGCCGACCGGCTAAACTAGAGGCTCTACAGCCATAAAAAAGGCAGTCGCTGCCGTGACCTTTTTCAAGAAGCTCGATCCTTTCACCGTGATTGCCCTGTTCCCGGCGGGCCTGTTTCTGGTATTTGCAACGCTGACCCTGGTCACGCGGGATACGGTGTATTTGTACCTGGCCGCGCCGCTCTTTATCGTGGCGCTGACGTTTGGCGTCATGGGGCATTTCCGCAAGCCGGGCGGCGACGCCCAGGACGAAGGCCGCTGAAGGGTCTGTCGCCGCTCCGGCCATCCGACGGATTGTTCAAGGCCGTGTGGCTAGGCAGGGTCCGGTTCTGTAGACATCATGGCCGCCTGCGCCTGGCTTGCCGCCGCACGCAGGAAGTCCCAGGTCGCACGCATGCGTGAAATATCCTGAATTTCCATCGGCATGGACATCCAGAAGGTCCGGATCAGCTTGACCGAGCTTCTCAGGACCGGTTGCAGGCCGGTGTCGTTTCTCCCCAGAAAATGCGGCAGTACGGCCAGACCCATGCCTGCCAGCGTCGCTTGGTGTTGCGCCAGCACGCTGGTGCTGCGAAGGACGACCTGTTCAGGCTTGCAGAAATCAGAGAGATACTGAAGCTCTTTGCTGAACAGCAGGTCATCGATGTAGCTGATGAATTTGTGATGGACGAGATCGTCTGTATCGATGATCGGTGGGTGCGTCGCCAGATACTCAGGAGCGCCGTACAGGCCCAGTGCATAATCGGTCAGGCGGACGCTGCGGTAGGGGCCGCGCGCGGGGCGTTCCAGCGTGATGACGATGTCTGCCTCTCGACGCGACAGATTGACGATTCTGGGGACCGCCAGCAGATCGACTCGCAGGTGGGGGTGGCGCTGGACGAGCTGAGCCAGTAACGGCGTGAGCACGCGCGTGCCATAGCCTTCAGTCGCTCCCAAACGCACCACGCCTGCATTCTCGCCATCCGTGCCCAGAATGTCGCGCTCGATGCCCAGGAAGGAGGACTCGATTTTTTCGGCATGTGCGAGCAGGTTGCGCCCGCTGTCGGTCAGGGTGTAGCTCCCCGCCAGGCGCACGAACAACGGTGTGGCCAGTTCTTTCTCCAGGTTCTGGATGCGTCGGGATACTGTGGTCTGGTTGACCCCCAGCCGAGCCGCAGCCGATGCCAGTGCACCGCAACGCGACAATTCCAGAAAGAAGCGGACCTGATCCCACTCCATCTTCATATGCGACTCCTTTTTGTGCGGCCAGGCGCCCTTCAGGGGAAATGGCCAGGTCCTTCATGGGTCTTGCCTGAGGCAGGCACGCGACAGGTTCATCCTTTCCACAGCCCGTATCCTGCATTTTTGATTAAAATGCGGTCACGTCCCGGTTGAGTTTGTCCGTATCTTAACGATGCAGGGGTTCGGTTCAATCTTTGCTTGCCAGGATGCATACATGCACCAATCGCCGTCGGACGAAATTTTAAGTACGGCCGTCCGCATATCCGCTGAACGTCTGAAGCGACAGCAAGAGCTTGCTGCGGAGTTCGGTTTTGCCGCTATCCGCATGCACAATTTCCTGCTCGTGCTCGATCAGGCTTGCGATGTCGTGTGTCGGGGGCTGGGCACACACTACGCCAAGGTGCTGCGTTATTGCCCTGAAGAAAACAACTTCCTGCTTCTTGCCGGGCGTGGATTCGATGCTGCCGATATCGGTGTATTGCGCCTGGATGCCGACAACGCCAGCCCCGCCGGTTATGCCTATGCCAACAGTTGTCCGGTGGTTTCCAACCATCTGGGCGCCGAAGAGCGGTTTCGAACCCCGGCCTTGCTGGCCAACAAAGGTATCGAGCGGGCCATCAATGTCGTGATTCGTGGCGTTCCTGTCCCTTATGGCGTACTGGAATGTGACTCGCCGGAAGGCGATGACTTCACCGAGATCGATATCGTGTTCATGGAGGCCATTGCCAACGTCATCGCCTTTGCGAATGCGCGTATCGAGCGCGAGCGCGAGGCGCGTGGCAACGACGAGTTTTCGTCCAACATCCTGGATGCCAGTCCCGATTGCATCTCTGTACTTTCGGAGAACGGGAACGTTCTGTTCATGAACAAGAACGGCATGCGGCTGATGGAAATCGATGATTTTTCGTCCATCAGGGGAACGCGCTGGCCCGATAGCTGGGGTGACGAGTATCGCGAGCAGATGGCCGATGCCGTACACCGTGCAGCAAAAGGCGAGTCCACACGCCTGGAGGGCCGCTGCCTGACGTCCAAGGGCAACATGCGCTGGTGGGATGTCTCGATTGCGCCTTTGGAGGATGCAGACAAGGCGCAGGCCCGAATTGTCCTGGTGGCCCGGGATGTGACTGAGCGCCACGAGCAGGAGGAACACCTGGCGCGGATTGCCTCCGAGCAGGAAGTTCGCCTGGATCATTCCGAACTCATGGTGCAGGAGGTGCACCACCGTGTCAGCAATAGTCTGCACCTGGTGCATACCTTGCTGGAACTGCAAGGTTCCCTGGCGTCGGAATCACTCGTCAAAATGCATTTGCAGGAAGCGGCAACCCGCGTGATGACGGTCGGCTCGGTACACAAGCGACTCTATCAGCATCCGGGGCAGGCCGAGGCCGACGCCAGCCAGTATCTCAGGGTGTTGCTGGAAGAATTGCACAGCTCATTTGCCAGCCGGGAAATTGATCGTGCCATTCACTTCCACGGTGAGGGCGTCGCAGTATCCGCCACTCGCCTGACTGCGCTTGGCCTGGTGGCAGCAGAGCTCGTGACCAACGCCATCAAGTACGGGCGCGGTGATGTAACCGTCTGGTTGGCACGCCAGACCGGCCAATTGAAGCTGACGGTGGATGATCAGGGAAGTGGTTTTCCCGATAGCTTCCCTATGCCCCAGGGAACGGGGCTGGGCATGCGTCTGGTACGCATGTATGCACGCGGCAGTGAGAACCCGGTTAGCGTGGACAGATCCGTGCCCTTCAGTCGGATCATCGTGTCCTTGCCGGCCGCCTGATTCAGGCTGGCGCTACCATCCCCGCCAGGGCGCGGCGTCCGAGGAGGGGGAGGATGCAAGAAGCTGGCGTATGGTGGTGCCCAGCTTGGCCAGCGAAAAGGGCTTGATCAACAGGGCCGTGTGAGGGCCCAGCGTCACGCCACGTTCGAATTCGCTGGCGTAGCCCGTCATGAACAATACAGGCAGGTTGGGGCGGATTTCGCGGATCTGTTCAGCCAGTTCGAACCCACTGATGCCGGGCATGCGGATATCGGTGATGAGCAAATCGATGTCGGGGGATTGCACAACATGCGATAGCGCTTCAGTTCCCAGGCTGGCGGAACGGGCATCACAGCCCAACTCGTGCAGAACTTCCAGCACGAGCTCGAGTACCGTGGATTCGTCGTCGACAGCCAGAACAGTGGGGCGGCTCGAGCGGATGGGTGCGATTTCTAAGACAGAACTAGTGGGCATTCGGACTGGTGGCTTGGCGCAAATGCCAGTCCTGCAGGCAAGGGATATCACCTACAGCTGGCATTAGCCGAACCTTACCAGCAATTTTTATACCGCGGTATGCATAGAGACTCTACTGCGTGTACGGCGCGCTCACGGAAGCGCGCCCGCAGGCCGCCGCGATCCGGGGAGTCGGCCGTGTAGATGGTGGTGCCAGTGATGGGGGCGTCGAAAATGACAACGCTTTTGACAGAGGTGCCATCATTGAGCTTCAAGTGCACGGTATCGCCTACACGGATGGGGGCGTTGAGTGCTTGGTCGAGGTCGCGTTCGACGAGTTCATGATTTTGTAATGTTTTCATTTTTTTTCCTTGGTACGAAGCCCGGTGCACATCCGTTGGTCGTACCAATGCCGATTTGCGCGAGCGCAATGCAGGGTACCGACACAACATCGGCGTGACAGGCTGATTGTTGCTATACCGGCTAATACAGGAAAAACGCGTGTGAGCTATCGAGGCGAAGATATCGCGCCGCAGGCTGTCATGCAGGGTTTACTTGCTTTTGCCAGTGTGTCACCCGTTGCAGGCCCAACTTGAAAAGTGGGCAGGCCAACCGGGCGTCGTTGCTTTATTAGACTAGTTTGAGCAACGATTATGACGGCAGTATGTCTGCCAATTGTCACAAGTCGATAAGTATGCATGATTCGTTTGAAAAAGGCAAGCATCTTCGCTTAACGCGCACGACTTGCGGGCTTTTTTGCGGCATGTCCATTGCTGGATCAAGGGAAGAGCGACAGATTCGCTGTCGAATGACTTCAGGAGACCATGATGACAAACAACGTTCCCCATGCCTCAGCCAACCGCCCTGTGACGCCCGCAAAGGAAGCAGAGGATCCCAACCGTACCAGCCCCAAGCAGGAGGATTTGCCGCAGGCCAAGGCAGGTGCCCATGAGAAAGAGCAGGGAGAGGCCATAAAGAGTCGCAGTGCCGACCCTGGCCAAAGCAGCTATGGCGGTTTTGCCAATGAGGACACGCGCCGTCAGGCGCAGGACCTGCAGGGTAAAAAGTAGGGGCTGGGCGAAGTGCGCCAGCGCTTCTCAGGGCGGCAGGCGCCGGGCGGCATTCCTGCCGCTGTAGATCACCAGCGCTGCAGCCAGGCTGATTGCGGCGGCAGCGGCCAGCGCCTGTACATACGTACCTGATCTGCCGTACAACACGCCATAAATGGTCGGGCCACTCGCGGCGAACAACTGGATGGTGGTGGCTGCCATCCCGTAGATCTTGCCGAAGGCCGCTGCGCCGAACTCCCGGCGCACCGTGATCGGCCCCATCGTGGTGATGTTGCCCAGCATCAGGCCATACACCAGGCTGGCGCCGATCAGCACGGCGGGCGTGGGGCAGGCCGCCATGACACCCAGGCTCGTTCCCGATACCAGCAGCAGTCCGACTGAATAGAGTCGCACGTCCAGGCTATCCGAGAATTTTGCCAGAAGCAGGCGGCCGACGAAGGCGGTGATGGCGGTGCCCGTGACCGTTGCTGCCGCCGTGGCAGCGCCCACGGCAGGAATGAGCAGAGAGACGTGGTGCGTGAGAAATCCGATCTGGACGCACTGGGCCAGGCCAAATGCAAGTGCAGCACTCCAGAATGGCCAACTGCGCAGCGCGTGCCCGCGTGTCCAGCTCGTGGGGGCAGGCCGATGCGTGGTCGGGTCCAGGGCGATGCCATCGGGCCACAGGCCGAGGTCGGCGGGCGCCTTCTTCAACACATAGCGTGCCAGCGGCACCGTGGTGATCAGGATCAAAAGCGCGGCCAGGGTGAAGGTCGTCGTGCGGCCCAGGTGCGAAACCCCGTAGATCATGGCGGGCACGGCCAGCATGCCTCCCAGGCTGGCGCCCAGCATGGCACTGGACACCGCGCGTCCCTGATGCTTCTCGAACCAGGGGGCCAGGGTTGTCGATATGGCCGTTGTCGACAGGCACGACCATCCCGTTCCGAGCAGCAGAAAGCCGATGTAGGCCTGCCAGAGTTCCTGGATGCTGCCAATCGTGGCCACACCTGCGGCCAGGCACGCTGCGCCGAACCCCATGACCCGGCTCGGGCCGTGTGTCGATATGGCGTTGCCCACGGCAATCTGGGCGCACGCGCTGGCAAAGAAACTCAGCGAAATGGCAGACGAAAGTGCTGCGACGGAAAGCTTGGTGGCCTCGTGCGTGACATGCAGATAGACGCTGGTTCCGAAGAGGCCGAACCCCCAGGACAGCAC
>JAEYZR010000133.1 GCA_023427945.1 Pseudomonadota bacterium
CGTTGGCGAAGATGGCTGTGCGCCGTCTTCGCTTTTTTCTTTTGTTTTTTTGTAGATGCTTATCGTGACCGACAGCACCCTTTATTTGATCAAGGCATTTTTTCTCGGGTTGATCGAGGGCTTGACCGAGTTCATACCGGTCTCCAGTACTGCGCACCTGATTCTGGTGGGCGACTGGATTTCCTTTCCTTCGGATAGTGGAAAGGTGTTTGAGGTCGTCATCCAGTTCGGCGCGATCATCGCGGTGATGTGGGTCTTTCGGCAGCGGCTGTGGCAACTGATTCACGGCACGCTCACGGGCGTGCGCTCGGAGGTGATGTTCACGCGCAACCTGCTGATCGCGTTTTTTCCGGCGGCAATCGTAGGGGCGATATTCATCAAGACCATCAAGGCCGTGCTCTATCACCCCTCGGTCATCGTGTTTGCGCTGATTATCGGCGGATTCATCATGCTGTATGTCGAGCGTCGCAGCCGTACGACGCCGTCAGGCGGTGCGCCTCACTACGACGATACGGTCACCGAAAGCCGTGCAACGGCTCGCAGCATCGAAGAGATCACCTGGAAACAGGCATTGGCTGTGGGCGCTGCGCAGTGCCTGGCGATGATTCCAGGCACCTCGCGTTCCGGCGCGACCATCATCGGGGGCATGATTGCTGGCATCCAGCGCAAGGTGGCCACCGAGTTCTCGTTCTTTCTGGCCATGCCCACCATGCTAGGCGCGGCGGTCTACGATGGCTACCGCAACATGGATGTGCTGTCCGGTAGCGAAGTGTGGGCGATTGCGGTAGGTTTCGCGGGTGCGTTTCTCAGTGCATTGCTGGTCGTGCGAGCCGTGCTGCGCTTCGTCTCCAACCACACTTATCGGCCGTTTGCCTGGTATCGCATCGCCTTGGGGATCGTGGTGGCTATCTGGTTGCTCACCCGGGGTTGAACCGACGCTGCCGGCCAGTGACCGGTAAAAGAAAAACAGCCATTGCATCGCTGCATGGCTGTTTTTTATTGCATCGTGACTTTTGCCCGGGAAGTGATTTGAACTGCCCGTGAAGCGACGTGACCTGCTCGTGAAGCCATTTGACCGGCTCGTGAAGCGACTTGATCTGTCCGTGAAGCGACTTGAACTAAAAAGCCTTGCGTGATCCACACGCAAGGCTTGATGCACACACCCTGAGGGCTGTGATGTCAGCGCGGCTGCTTTGCCGTATCGGTGGCCTCGACGGCATCCAGGTCATAGCATTGAATGCCATCACTATCGATGACCATCCATCCGCCGCGCGGCGGCGTGGCATGATCGAGGTCCCAGTCGGGCAGAACCCAGCGCTCGCGTTTTCTGCCATCGATCATCAGCACATGTCTGTCCGGTCTGTGCGTGTGTCCGTGGACCATCAACGGTGCTTCCGATGTCGTGAACGCTGAGCGGATGGCCTTCGGATTCACATCCATGATGGCACTGGCCTTGGTTTGCGTGGCAGCGATGCTTTCGCCGCGCGCCTGCTGTGCCGCGGCCAGCCGCTCAGGAATGGATTTCGACAGGAAAGCTTTTTGCCATTCCGGCTGGCGAACCATCGCCCGGAATTGCTGATATGCGGTGTCGTCTGTGCAGAACTCGTCGCCATGCGAGAGCAGAATCTGCCCGGCATCCGTTTGCAGCAACGCCTGTTCCGGAAGCAATCGCCCCCCGACGGCATCGGCAAATTCCTGGCCGAGCAGGAAATCGCGATTGCCGCGCCCGATCCAAAGCGAAGCCCGCGCCGACGTTCGCTTCATGGCATCCAGCACACTTTGCAGCCAGGCAGGCGCTGCGCGAATGATGTCATCGCCTATCCAGGCATCGAAGATGTCGCCCGGCAACAGGACAGCCGTAGCCTCCTGTGCAGCGACATCCAGAAATGCGATGAAGGCTTCGGTCGTGGCGGGTGAGGCCGGTCCCAGGTGTATGTCGGACGCGAGCCAGAGTACGCCGGGAAGTTCTAGCTTATTCATTCAATGACTTCGGCCTTCTCGATGACAACGTCTTCGTTGGGAACGTTCTGGTGGAACCCACGATTGCCGGTCTTGACCGAGCGCAGGGCGTCGATTACTTCAGTGCCTTCGGTCACTTTGCCGAAGACGGCATAGCCCCAGCCGTTGGGCGTGGGCGAGCTGAAATTCAGGAAGTCGTTGTTGGCCACGTTCACGAAGAACTGTGCCGTAGCCGAGTGGGGGTCGCTGGTGCGGGCCATGGCGACCGTGTACTTGTCGTTCTTCAGGCCGTTGTTGGCTTCGTTTTCGACCGGGGCGTGCGTTTGTTTCTGCTTCATGCCGGGTTCGAAACCGCCGCCCTGGATCATGAAGCCATCGATCACGCGGTGAAAAATCGTACCGTTGAAGAAGCCTTCCTTCACGTAGGTCAGAAAATTCGCGGTCGACTTGGGTGCTTTTTCGGCGTCCAGCGTGATCACGAAGTTGCCTTGATTGGTCTGAACATTGATGCGGGGGTTCGTCATGGAGGATTTTCCTTCGTTAGAGGTGACTGAAGCGGCAGATGCGGCCAGGGGCAGAACGGTTGCCAACATGGCTGCGCACAGCGGGCGGGTAAGCCAGGCTGGTATGAAAGGAGCGTTCGTCATGGTGATCACTGTACTGCGGATGCGGGAGCATCCGGGTTGAGGGGAATCTGCTTGGGCGTGCTGCCCGCCTGTTGATAGGACCGATGAGCCATCATCAGCTGGACATCGGCCAGATTGCTGCGCGCCATCCGATCGTCGGGGTTGGCGCGCAATGCTTGTTGCAGGGCGTTGGAGGCCTGCTCCAGTTCGCCTCGCGAGGCGTGCAGGGCAGCCAGGTTGTTCCAGGGCTCGGGCAGCTCGGGGTAGAGGGTGGTGAGGTTGCTGTAGCGATCGATGGCTTCCTGGGTGCGCCCCAGCCGTGCCAGCAGCCGCGCATGTTGAAAGGCCAGTTGCACGTCCTGGCCACCCCCGCGGGCGCCGCGCACTTCCAGTTCGGCTTCGCGCTTTTCCACCAGCGCCAGGGCCTCGGGCAGGCGATCGCTGGCAATCAGTCTTTCGATGCGATCCGTGACCTGCTGCGGACTGGGTTGCAGCCGGGTATCGACGCTCGGCTTGACCTTTTCCAACAGGTTCGCCAGCCCTTGCCAGCCGCCTTCGGGCCGGGGGTCATCGAGCAGGGTGTCGCTGTTTTCGTTGCCCTGGAACAGGCTGCCGCCGGGCGACCCCTGTGCATGGGCCTGGGGGCTCAGGGCGCAAAGGCTGAATGACAGCAACAGCGCCGACAGGGCGGCGCAGCGACTGGCGGCCCGGACGACCGGAGCGCGATACGCAGGCTTCTGCGATGGGGGACAGCTGACGGGCTTGGACAGATTCAACGGCATATCCGGAGTAAGTTGGAAGCTGCTTGCTATACTTCGAGACCACCATTTTACCCCCGACGCCTCAACGTCGCCGTCATGCTGCAAATTTACAATTCGTTGTCCCGTGCCAAAGAGCCTTTCAAGCCGGTTGAACCGGGGAAGGCACGTATGTACGTCTGTGGGGTCACGGTCTACGATTTTTGTCATCTTGGGCACGCACGCATGCTGGTGGCATTCGATGTGGTGCAGCGGTGGTTGCGTGAATCGGGTTATCAGGTTTCCTACGTTCGTAATATTACCGACATTGACGACAAAATCATTCGCCGTGCCGTAGAGACCGGCCGTCGCCTGGGTGAGGTCACCGCGTTCTACATCGATGCCATGCATGCCGATGAAACGGCACTGGGAGTGGCGCGTCCGGATCATGAGCCGCTTGCCACCGGGCACATCGGCGCCATGCTGGACATCATTGGAAAACTCGAGTCCCGTGGTCTGGCCTACCGGGCCGACGATGGCGATGTGAACTATGCCGTGCGGGAGTTTCCTGGATACGGCAAGCTCTCGGGCAAAAGCCTGGACGATCTGCGGGCAGGCGAACGGGTGGCTGTTGTGTCAGGCAAGCGCGATCCACTGGATTTCGTGCTTTGGAAAGCGGCCAAGCCGGCCGAACCTGAGGAGTCCAAATGGGAGTCGCCTTACGGTCTGGGGCGCCCGGGATGGCACATAGAATGCTCGGCCATGAGCGAAGCGCTGCTCGGATTGCCTCTGGATATCCACGGTGGGGGGCCCGATCTGAAGTTTCCGCACCACGAAAATGAAATTGCACAGTCCGAAGGGGCGTGTGGCGGCGTGATGTCCAACATATGGATGCATTGCGGTCCGTTGATGGTCGATGCCGACAAAATGTCTAAGTCGCTCAATAATTTCAAGACCATCCGTCAAACCCTTGCAGCCGGTCCGGCTGACGACGCCGTCGCGAATTACGAAGTGAACGCGCGCGAAGCCGAGATGCTGCGGTTTTTCATCGTCCGCAATCATTACCGCAGTATCCAGAACTACGCGCCCGACAATCTTTGCGACGCCCAGAGTGCGCTCGATCGGCTCTATCAGGCTTTGCTGAATGTCGCGCCCGAGGCCGCTGCCATCGATTGGTCCTTGCCCCAGGCGCAAGCGTTTCGTGCTGCCATGGACGACGACTTCAACTCGTCAGGCGCCGTTGCCGCCCTGTTTGAACTGGCTACCCAGGTCAATCGCAGCCGCAGCGCAGCCGTTGCAGGTCAATTGAAGGCGCTTGCAGCGCTATTGGGCCTGTTGCAGCAAGACCCCGCAACCTATTTCAAGTGGACGACGCGTTATTCGCAGGCAGGTGTAGCGGGCCAGGTGGCCGCCCTGTCGGCAGAAGAGGGGGCGTCGGCGGCCATGGATGCTGGCGAGATCGACGCATTGGTCGCCCAGCGCAGCCAAGCCAAGGCCGCACGCGATTTCGCCACCGCCGATCGCCTGCGCGATCAATTGCGCCAGGCCGGCATAGAACTCGACGATCGTGCCGGGGGCGTCACGCTCTGGCGCCGGGCGTGACAGGGTGGAGCCAGGAAGACTCATGCCCGCATCTGTCAACGCCGAGCAAACGCCCGGATCTGTTTCCAAACCCTCTTATTGGGAGGAGGCCGTGCATCACCTGATGCGCGACCGCATACTCAAAAAACTCATTCCACGCCATTCGGAAGCGTGGCTGGCAGCGCCCGCGTCGCCCTTTGTCACATTGGCGCGTGCCGTGATCGGCCAGCAGATTTCCGTAAAGACGGCCGATACCCTGTGGCAGAAATTTCTGACGGCGGTGGGCGGTCAGGCAACACCAGCCGACGTCTGTCAGATCGACGCCACTACCCTGCGCGCTGCGGGCTTGCCTTTGCGCAAGGCCGATTACATTCTCGATCTGGCGCGTCATTTCGATGAAGGCCGGGTGCATCCTGATCGTTGGGCAGACATGTCCGACGAGGCCGTGGCGGCCGAACTGCTGGGCATTCGTGGCATTGGGCGCTGGACCGCCGAAATGTTTCTGATCTTCTATTTGCAGCGTCCGGATGTGCTTCCTCTGGATGACCCGGGCTTGCTCAAGGCCATCTCACTCCATTACTTTAGCGGCGAGCCTGTCTCTCGTTTCGAGGCGCGTGAAGTCTCGCACGGCTGGCAACCCTGGCGTACTGTCGCCACCTGGTATCTGTGGCGTAGCCTGGATCCAGTCGGTACGTCGCGCTAACCGCCATCCCCGGACAAGTCTTACAACGGAACCTGTATCCCCATGCGCAATACTTTCCTGGAATTCGAACAACCGTTAGCCGAACTCGAAAACAAGATCGAACAGCTACGCTATGTTCAGGCCGATTCCGCTGTCGATATTTCCGACGAGATCGGGCGCCTTCAGCAAAAGAGCCAGTCGCTGGCCAAGGAGATCTACGGAAAGCTGACCTCCTACCAGACCACGTTGGTGGCACGTCATCCACAGCGCCCCTACACCATGGATTACGTGCGCGAAATGTTTACGGATTTCCACGAGCTGCACGGCGACCGGATGTACGCCGATGACCAGTCCATCGTGGGTGGCATGGCGCGCTTTAACGGCGTGGCGTGCATGGTGCTCGGTCACCAGAAAGGGCGTGACACCAAAGAGCGTGCCATGCGCAATTTCGGCATGCCGCGCCCCGAGGGGTATCGCAAGGCCATGCGATTGATGCGTCTGGCTGAAAAATTCGATCTGCCCGTATTTACGTTTGTCGACACCCCGGGCGCATACCCCGGCATTGGTGCCGAAGAGCGCGGTCAATCCGAGGCCATCGGTCACAGCATCTACGCCATGGCCGAATTGAAGGTGCCTATCATCACGACGATCATAGGCGAGGGCGGTTCTGGCGGTGCGCTGGCTATTGCTGTCGCCAATTCGGTACTCATGCTGCAATACGCGACATATGCCGTGATTTCCCCGGAAGGTTGTGCATCGATCCTGTGGCGCAGTGCAGACAAGGCGTCCGAGGCGGCCGAGGCCCTGGCAATCACCGCGCCGCGCCTGAAAGATCTTGGCCTGATCGACCGCGTCGTCAACGAGCCTGTCGGCGGCGCCCATCGCGATCCGCGCGTCATGGCGCGCCTGTTGCGTCGTTCGCTGGCCGACTCCCTGCGTCAGTTGACCGGCATGAGCAAAGAGCAGTTGGTCAATCAGCGCGTCGAACGCCTGCTGGCCTATGGCCGTTTCACCGAAAGCGCCAAGTAAGCGGCGAGGATGCGTCGTCGATGCATCCTCTCAGGCTGATACGAGGCCCGTCGGCTGCGACGCATCGGCCCCTTTCGAGGGCGAAGCGTTCGCCAAGGCCGCCGACTCACTTGTCCGAACCTGGAAGTCTGGCCATGCAGCGGTGGCGCTCAGCGGCGGCGCCGACTCCGCCATTCTGGCCGTGGTGGCCGATCACGTGGCCCGCCAACGCGGTTGCGAGCTTCTATTGCTGCATGTGAATCATGGCTTGCTCCCACAGGCGCAAGCCTGGGTCGCCCAGGTGCAGGATCTGGCAAGGCAGCTCGCCCGCCCCATCGACATCCTTGAAGTGGATGTCGGTTCGCTTTCCGGGCGAGGCATGGAAGCGGCTGCCAGGGATGCCCGTTATTCCGCTTTGCTTGCGGCGTGTGAGCGGCACGGCGTGTCGTCGCTGCTGTTGGCCCACCACCAGGACGATCAGGCTGAAACCGTATTGTTGAGACTGCTGCGCGGAGCAGGCGTGGCCGGACTTGCCGCCATGGCTCCCAGCGTTTTTCGTGGCAAGGTGCAACTTCTCAGGCCCTGGCTGAACGTACCGCGCATCCATATCCTGGAGCTTGCCCAGTCATTTGCGCAGCGCACCGGCTGGCATGCCGTGAGCGATCCCACCAATACTGATGCACGCTACACACGCGCTGCGGTGCGCACCCGCCTGACGCCGGTGCTGAACGAGCGCTGGCCGGGATGGCAGGCCATCCTCGGACGCCATGCCAGGCAGGCGCAGGAGGCGGCGAGCATTCTGCAGGAAGTGGCCGACAGCGATCTTGCGGCGATTGTCGTGCCGGGCGATGGTTCGCCGGATGTGAATGGCTCGCTGGATGTGAATAGCTCGTCGGTTGTTAATGGCTCGCTGGATGTGAATAGCTCGTCGGTTGTTAATGGCTCGCCCGATGTGGATGGCCCGGCGACGGCAAAAGCAGGTCGGCCGTTCTCATTGGCGGCCTGGCGTCGATTGTCCGAGCCCCGCCAGCGCAATGTGCTGCGCCACTGGCTGGCCAAGGCTGGCGCGCGTATGCCCTCGGAGGCCAGGTTGCGCGACTTGCAGCGGCAACTGAACCAGTTGCACAGCCTGGGACACGATCGCAATCTAGTCTTCGATCACAGTGAATTGCGCGTGCGTTGCGTACGCGGCATCGTAATGATCGAGGCGCGTTCCGAGTGATGGGCAAGACGAGTCTGCTCGATTGAAATCCGTTGTTGGGACATCTTGGCGACATGGGTTTACAATAATGGGCTTTGCCTGCCGCCCTCTGTGGCGGGCCTCAAGCCAGAGTATGCAATGTCCATAATCGTTCATAAGTATGGCGGCACGTCGATGGGTTCGGTCGAGCGCATCCGCAATGTGGCGCGTCGCGTCGCCAAATGGCACGCCGCCGGCCTGCAGGTGGTGGTCGTCCCCTCGGCCATGTCAGGCGAGACCAACCGACTGTTGGGGCTTGCCCGCGAAATCAATCCCGAACCCGATGGCCGCGAGCTCGACATGCTTGCCGCAACGGGTGAACAGGCCAGCAGTGCGCTGCTGGCGATGGCGTTGCAGGCCGAAGGCGTGGCCGCCCGAAGCTACACCGGCTGGCAAGTTCCGGTGCGCACCGATTCGTCCTACACGAAGGCCCGCATCACCTCGATCGACGATGCACGCATTCGCGCTGATCTGGATGCCGGTCGCGTGGTCGTGGTCACCGGCTTTCAGGGGATCGACGACGACGGTCACATCACGACCCTGGGTCGTGGCGGTTCCGACACCTCGGCGGTCGCCGTGGCGGCAGCGATGGGCGCCAAGGAATGCCTGATCTACACCGATGTCGATGGCGTCTA
>JAEYZR010000136.1 GCA_023427945.1 Pseudomonadota bacterium
CGGTACGAATGACGACGCCATCCTCTGACAGATCAACGCGGCACAGTCGTTAGAATAACGAGACAATCCGCATGGATTTGAATGACCGAATGTCAACGTTACTGGTCACACGGACTCTTGCCATGGACGCAGGACAACTGCTCTAGACAGTTCCTCGGACATCAACGCGTGCCCCCTGCCCTGACGACTTGTCCGGCCGACTTCAGCAAATTTTCGGAAATAATCGCACCCTGTTGCGAGGCCGCCTCAGGATTGATGTGCAGCACTAATCGCGACGCTGCCTGAGGTTTGACCTGACCGGGTGTTTCACCCTTGAGCAGGCGAACCACCATGCTCCCCGTCTGCACGCCGAGTTCCCGATAACTGATGCCGATGGCCGCCGCCGCGCCCAAGGCCACGGCATCGGCATGCGCGGCAACCAGCGGAATCCGGAAATCGTTGGCCACACGCACCTGCGCGCCAAAGCCTCCATTGATGCGATGGCTGTACAACACATCGACCTTCTCGATCAGGCTGCGGGCGGCCGGACCGACATCGACTCCCCGTGAGGCGATCGCCTCCACCAGCGTCATCCCGGCCTTGGGCAAAATGGCCTGCAACTGCTTGACCGCAGCGGCAGCCCCGGCATCCTGCGGGTCGTACACGATGCCCACCCGTCTGGCCTGGGGTGCCAATGAGCGGATGAGTTCCACCTGACGGTCCAGCGTCAGGGCATCGGAAACGCCTGTCACGTTTGTCGCAACCCCGCTCACGGTCTGCGGTTTATGTTCCACGCCCGCGTCGGCCTGACCCGCAGGCACCGCCGCGGCAATCAATCCCGCGCCAACAGGGTCCTCCACAGCGCTATAGACCACAGGCACATCACGCGTGGTTGCCGCCACCGCCTGCGCCACCTGTTGGCCCACAGCCACGATCACCTGAGGGCGCTCACTCACGACCTTCTCGGCAAGCGGGCGCACGCGGACGGCATCGCCAGACGCCTCGAACGTCTGAAATCGAATGTTTTTGCCGGTTGTATAACCCGCCCGTCGCAGGCCTTCCTGAATCCCTTCACGCAGAGCGGCTGCATGCGGGCCATCATCGATGCTGATCATGGCGACGACCGGCCCACCCGCTGTCCTTCCCGGTGAGCCAGACGCTGCATGCGCGGCACCGGCCAGTAACGGCAGCAGGATTGCGCACACAGTGATGACATTTTTGCGCACTTGGCGTGCCAGATTGTGAATTAACATCTCTCAATTCCTTTGCCCTGGAAAATTTCCAGCGACCTGCTACGCACTAGTCTAACGCCGCCCTATACTGGCACATGAACAGGAGTGCGAATCATGAAACTACGTCCACTTGGCCGCTCGGGTCTCACCGTTCCTCCCCTTGCGTTTGGCGGTAACGTCTTCGGGTGGACCGTCAATGAAGACGATTCTTTTTCCATCCTTGACGCCCTGCTGGACCAGGGACTGAACTTCATCGACACTGCCGACGTCTATTCTCGCTGGGCGCCCGGCAACCGGGGCGGCGAGTCGGAAGTCATCATCGGAAAATGGCTGGCACGCACCGGGCGTCGGGCTGACGTCATCCTGGCAACGAAGGTAGGCAAGGAAATGGGGCCGAAAGCCCAGGGCCTGTCGGCGGCCTACATCGGTCGGGCCATCGACGATTCGCTCGCGCGCCTGCAGACGGAATACGTCGATCTCTACCAGTCGCATGACGATGACAGCGAAACGCCGATCATCGAGACTTTGGGTGCTTATGCCAAGCTGATCGAGCAAGGCCGGGTGCGTGCCATCGGCGCGTCCAACTTCACGGCCGTGCGGTTGGCCGAATCACTGATCGAAAGCGAACGGCATGGCCTGCCCCGCTACGAAGCCATCCAGCCCGAGTACAACCTGTACACCCGCGAACCCTTTGAAGCCCATTTGCGTGCCGTCGTCACCGCACACGATCTTGGTACGCTCAACTACTTCGCACTGGCCCGGGGCTTTCTGTCAGGCAAGTATCGGCAGGCGTCGGACGCCTCGCTCAGCCCCCGTGGCGAGCGTGTCGTGAGCCAATACCTGAACGCCCGGGGTGAAAAAATTCTGGCAGCCCTGGACGAAGTGGCATCCAGCCACAATGTTTCGGTCGCTCAGGCGGCGCTGGCCTGGCAGATGGCGCAACCGGGCATCACCGCCCCCATCGCCAGTGCCACCACGATCGCCCAGGTGGAAGATCTGGGTGCCGCTACCCGCCTGACGCTGTCTGCCGAAGGGTTGGAGCTGCTGTCACGCGCCAGCGAGTGGCGCAAGGACCAACCTCAGGCATAACGCTCGCGCAGCACATTTTTCTGGACCTTGCCCATCGTATTGCGAGGCAACGCATCGATCACCTCGATGCGTTTGGGCACCTTGTAATTGGCCAGACGAAGTTTCATGGCCATGAGCAATTCCGTCACATCGAGCGCCGTTGCTCCGGATTGCGGCACGACGACAGCCATCACGGCCTCTCCGAAATCGGGATGAGCCACCCCGAAAACCGCCGACTCCGCCACACCGGGCATGGTGTCCAGTTCAAGCTCGATCTCTTTGGGGTAGACGTTATAGCCACCCGTGATGATCAGATCCTTGCTGCGACCCACGATGCTCAGGTAATCGTCCGGCACGCTGCCATCGGCGGATCCAAACCTGCCGATGTCGCCGGTCCGAAACCATCCGTCAGCCGTAAAGGCTTCCTGTGTCTTTTCAGGCATTTGCCAATAACCCGAAAATACGTTGGGACCCCGCACCTGGATGTGCCCGATGGCGCCGCAGCCCTGCACCCCGTCGGCATCATCCGTGATGCGGATGTCCACACCAGGCAGCGGTCGCCCCACCGTTCCAGCCAGGCGGGGCCCGTCCTGCTCTCGATAAGGATTGGAAGAAAGCATATTGGTCTCGGACATGCCGTAACGTTCGAGAATGGGTTTGCCGGTACGCGTCAGAAACTGTTCAAACGTGTCGGCCAGCAAGGGCGCCGAGCCGGAGATGAACAACCGGACCCGAGCGCACACGTCGGCATTGAAACGAGCATCGTCCAGCAGGCGCACATAGTAGGTCGGCACACCCATCATCACGGTGGCGCGCGGCAGCCATTCCAGGGCGCGATCCACGTCCAGCTTGGGCAACCACAGCATGCGTGCGCCTGCCAGCAACGCACCGTTGGCGCCCACGAACAGACCATGCACATGAAAAATCGGCAGCATGTGCAGCAGGACATCGTCGCTGCGCCAGTGCCAGTATTCTTTCAGCGTTGCGGCATTGGCATGCAGATTGTCGTGCGAGAGCATCGCCCCTTTGCTGCGGCCGGTCGTTCCGGAGGTATACAGAATGGCGGCCAGTTCGGAGCCATCGAGTTCGACGGTGTGGAAAGTCTGCGGGAGCGCCGAAGCTTGCGTGAGCAGGCTGCCCGTGCGATTGTCATCCAGCGTGAACAGCGTGGTTTTCGCCTTCGTCTTGGCCAGTACGTCCTGGATCATGCCCAGATTCGCACTCGAACAAACGAGCACCGAAGGTGTGGCGTCCTCGATGAAGTAGGCGAGTTCCGATGCACGATAGGCGGTATTCAGAGGCAGATACACCAATCCGGCGCGCAGCGTCGCCAGATAGAGCAGGAGTGCCTCGGGCGACTTCTCCACCTGGGCCGCCACGCGAGCCCCCGGGGGCAAGTCCAGCGAAGCCAGCAAGTTGGCCAGACACGCACTGGCATGTTCGATGTCGGCATAGGTGTAGGACCCGGATTCTGTTTCGATGGCTATCGAAAACGGATCGGCGGGAAACTGCTCCGCTAGTCTCGCGTAAAGATTATGGTTCTGCACGCCTTGCTTCTCCTGGACTAAAAATACAATTTGCCGTTGTTACCTGCGATACCGATCAATGAGCGCGCCCAGCGTAACGCAGGCAGCCCGTATTTGCCCTGCACGACCTCTGCCCTGTGCAGCAATGCGTCCGGCTCCAGTACCAGCGACGGCCCGGAAAACGCCAGGGCAATGCGATTGCCTTCATCGATCTCGGGCAGCACCACCACACGGTCGTCGAAGGCGCGGTGCAGGTTGTCGATGTTGCGCGGAAAGCTCTCGTGATTGCCGAACAGATTGACGGCCAGCACCCCTGCATCGCCCAGCGCCCGACGGCAGTTGCGATAGAAAGTCACGCTGTCGCGCACCGGTCCGCGTGCCGAAGCGTCATAAAGATCAACCATGATGGCGCGTGCACACCCCGCGTTGGCGCCATCGGCCGCCCAGAGCGCCGCATCGTCATGGACGATGGGAGCCCTGGCCGTTTGGGGCAGGCGGAAGTACATCTGGCAGATCGCTGTGACGCGCGGGTTCCATTCCACGGTCAAGACGGTGCTGGGCGTGTGCTTCAGGCAGAATCGCGTCAGCGAGCCCGCTCCCAGCCCCAGCACGGCAACGGTGTCTTCTTGCCGGGGCTCCAGGAACAACAGCCACGCCATCATTTGCGCGGTGTAGGTGAGCACGAGTTCGGAGGGCCGCTTGACCCGCATGGCCCCCTGGACCCATTCGGTTCCGAAATGCAGATAACGAATGCCATCAAATTCGGACAAGGTGGGTTCATCGGCTGCACCCGGGCCGCTACTATGATTGGACACCCGTCAGACTCGTTCGAAGATCGCTGCAATACCCTGACCGCCGCCGATGCACATCGTGACCAGTGCATAGCGTCCGCCCACGCGCTGCAACTCGTGCAACGCCTTGACAGTGATGATCGCTCCAGTTGCTCCCACCGGGTGTCCCAGGGCGATGCCGCTGCCGTTGGGATTCACGCGCGCGGGATCGAACGCCAGTTCCTTCGCCACGGCGCACGCCTGTGCCGCAAAGGCTTCATTGGCCTCGATCACGTCCATCTGGTCTATGGTCAGCCCTGCACGCTTGAGCGCCGCTCGGCTGGCAGGCACAGGGCCGATACCCATGATCTTGGGATCGACACCCGCATGGGCGTAGGCCACCAGCCGTGCCAGCGGCGCCAGACCACGTGCGCGTGCGGTATCGGCCGACATCAGCACCACCGCTGCGGCGCCATCGTTGATACCCGATGCATTGCCTGCGGTAACCGTGCCATTTTCTTTCTGGAAAACCGGCTTGAGCGCCGCAAGCTGTTCGGCAGTGATGTCGCGCCGCACGTGCTCATCGGTATCGAAGACCTGCTCGCCCTTGCGGGTCTTCAAGGTGATGGGCACGATCTGGTCGCGAAAATATCCGGCATCGATGGCATGCGCCGCACGACGGTGGGACTCGATGGCCAGTGCATCCTGGGC
>JAEYZR010000200.1 GCA_023427945.1 Pseudomonadota bacterium
GCGTCAGGTCATACAAGGTCTGAAGCAAAGGGATCGAGTAGTTCTGAACGGCGGCCAAAGCAAGCGACGTAGCAATGAAAAACCCGAAAGCGGCCCAAAGCGCCGGATTACGTAACAGCACGAACAAACCGGGCGGAGCATTTTCGACGGACGATTTGCCTGCTGCGACACCTGCAACCGTGTCTGTCGCTGCCGCTTTCGCTGCAGGGGTTGCCGCTGCTGTCACCGCCGTTGCGGGCGCCACCTGGCTATCTGTTGCTGGCGCCGCGGTCGCTGTGTGTGCCGACGCTGCCGTGGGGGCTGCGGATGCGGCGTCGGACGCCCGCTTGACCGGCGATTCGGCAGCCGCTTGCAGATCAGCAGGCAGCTCGTCGGCGATCAGATGACGCCATACGACAGTCATGATCAGCACGATGGCCACCAGCGCGGCCGCGCCGAAGGCTGCCACACGCCAGTTGGCCAACAGGATCAGGGTCGTCATGAACACCGGCGTGAGCGCCCAGCCCAGACTGCCCGAAAGCCCGTGTGTACTGAACGCGTGACCAAGTCGCGCCTGCGAGATGCGACGGTTCATGAGCGAAAAGTCGACCGGATGGAAAACCGAGTTGCCCGCTCCACCGATGGCGGCGGCCAGCAACAACATGCTGTAGTTTGTCGCGCTACCGATCAGTACGCCGGACAGCACAAAACTCGACAACCCGAACCACAACACAGGCCGTGCACCGATCCGGTCAACCAAAAAACCCGACGATGCCTGTCCCAGGCCCGACACCACGTAGAACACGGACACCAGCAGCCCAAGACGGGCGAAGTCGAAACCGAACGCGCCTCCCAGCGAAACGTATAGCGAAGGCAGAACGAGCTGGAAGAAATGGGATGAAGCGTGCGCAACGCTGATGAGCAGAATCGTCTGCCAGTCACGTCGACGTATCGTCAAGGCGCCTGGATCATTGATCGACAAAGAAGGTGAAGCACTCATTTCAAATCGATTTCTCGCGTATGGCCGGCCAGGCCCGGCGCAGGTAATAGAACATGGACCAAACAGTCAGAATGGCGGCGATGAAGATCAGCACCCGACCGACCGCACCCATGCTCATGCCATAAAGCGGACGATCGTAAAGCAGGCAAGGGATGGCAATCATCTGCGCTGCCGTTTTGAATTTGCCCAGACGATGCACCGCAACGCTGGCGCTGGCACCAATCTGTGCCATCCATTCACGCAATGCGGAAATGGTGATTTCGCGACCGATGATGATCAACGCGATAAACACATCGACACGACCCAGGTCCAGCAGCATCAGCAAGGCCGCGCACACCATGAGCTTGTCGGCAACCGGATCCAGGAACGCGCCGAATGCCGATGTCTGGTTCCAACGTCGCGCCAGCCATCCGTCGAACCAATCGGTCGCGCCCGCGAGGATGAAGGCCGAGGCAGCCAAGGTATCGCGTGAGGAAACGGACAGCCAGGAATCGGGCAGGTAGAACAGTCCGATCACCATGGGGATCATGGCAATGCGAAACCAGGTCAGAACAATCGGGATGTTTACGGGCATAGTGAACGTATCCTACATCACCCGTTGGGGAAAGTCCCTATCCGCGCAGCGATTCATATATCCGCTCCGCCAATTCCTGAGAAATGCCGTCGACGGACGCAAGGTCATTGATGCTGGCGGCACTGACGCCTGCAAATCCGCCAAATCTGGACAACAGGCGCTGGCGCCGGCGCGCCCCGATGCCTTCGATCTCTTCCAGCCTGGAAACATTGCGCGCACGTGCGCGCTTTGCACGCATGCCCGTAATGGCGAATCGGTGGGCTTCGTCGCGGACCTGGGCGATCAACATCAGCGCGGCGGACTCCCCGCCCAATGCCACAGGCGCACGCTCATCAGCAAAGACCAGGGTCTCCAGGCCGACCCGCCGCCCTTCCCCCTTGGCCACACCGACCAGAACGTGGATATCGAGCCCGAGTTCTTCAAACACCTGTCGCGCCACCGAGACCTGTCCCTTGCCGCCGTCGATCAGAACGATGCCCGGCATGCTGGCCTCACCGTCGGCGACCTTGCCAAAACGGCGCGTGAGCACCTGACGCATGGCGGCATAATCATCGCCCGGCGTAATACCGGCAATGTTGTAGCGCCGGTAAAGCGAAGGCTGCATGTCGTGATGTTCGAAGACGACACATGACGCCTGGGTTGCTTCGCCCGACGTGTGGCTGATGTCGAAACACTCGATTCTCAAGGCATCCAAGGCTGCTTCGTCGGTTTCCAGATCGAGCGCCTCGGCCAGCGCACAGGTTCGTGCCGCGCGGGCCCCGGACTCGGTCAGTGCCCGAGCGAGCGCCATCTCGGCGTTCTTCTGGGCTTGTTCGAGCCAGGAGCGGCGAACGCCCTGCGGCTTGATCAGCAGGCGAATCCGCTTGCCTGAATCCTGTGACAACAGATCGAGCAAACCCGGGTCAGGCAAGGAGTGCGAACAGACAATCACATCCGGCAGTACACCTTCTGTGTAATGCTGCACGACAAACGCCTCGAATACGCTGCTTGCCTCCTGATCATCGACATGAGCGGGGAAAAAGGCCTTGTCACCCAGGTGACGTCCGCCGCGCACCATCGCCAGATTGACACACATGCGTCCACCCGCTGACGCAATGGCGACGATGTCGGTGTCGCCACCGCCTGCCTCTTCCATCGTCTGCTGTTGCAGCACCCGCGCAAGCGCACCCATCTGATCACGCAATGCCGCCGCCTTTTCGAAGGCAAGTTCGGCCGACGCCGCCAACATGCGGGCCTCGATGTCGCCCATCACATCACGCGCCTCGCCACTCAGAAAGCGGGTGGCGCGGGCGACATCTTCGCGATAGTCCTCTTTGGATATGGCATCCACGCAAGGCGCGGAACAACGCCCGATCTGATGCAGCAGACAGGGACGCGAGCGATTGGAAAACACAGAATCTTCACACGTGCGCAGCAGAAAGACTTTCTGCAGAATCTGGATGGTCTCGCGCACGGCCCATGCGTTGGGGAACGGGCCGAAGTAGCTGCCGCGCTTGCTGGTGGCCCCACGGTAATACGCGATGCGTGGCCAGTCGTGACCGGTGATGTGCAGGTAAGGATACGACTTGTCGTCACGAAACAGGATGTTGTAGCGAGGGCGCAGCCGTTTGATGAGGTTGCTTTCCAGCAATAAGGCCTCGGCCTCGGATCGTGTGACGGACACCTCGACCCGGTCAACCCGGGAGACCATTTGCGCAATACGGGGCGACGACAGGTTTTTCTGGAAGTACGAGGACACGCGCTTTTTGAGGTCACGCGCCTTTCCGACATACATGACTTCTCCGGAGGCATCGAGATGTCGATAGACCCCGGGAAGATGTGGCAGATCAGCCAGGAAGGATTTGAGATTGAAAGTTTCTGGCATGCTTGTATCGGGAATCGGCCTGCAATGTATCCCAGTCCAGGGCGGGCATGACCGGGAAAAGACTACGTATACGTGCCTGCGAGTCGGGCGCGACCGGACGTTCGAGTTGTTCGAGCAGCTCGTCGGCAAGATCCGGGCGGTTACATACCAGCACCATGTCGCAACCTGCGTCCAGCGCGGCACACGCCCGCACGTGAATACCGCCCACCGCAGCCGCTGCAGCCATGGTCAGGTCGTCAGAGAAAATAACACCACCATAGCCCAATTGGACGCGCAGTATCTCGCCTAGCCAGCGTGCGGAAAATCCGGCGGGGTTGTCATCGACGCTCGGGTAGATGACATGAGCCGGCATCACTGCCGGCAAAATCGAGTCGCCCAGCCAGCCATAAGGCGCCGCATCGGCAGCCAGAATATCCTGCAGTGGCCTGTCATCGATGGCAACCGCATGATGGGAGTCGGTCTGGGCATAGCCGTGTCCGGGAAAGTGCTTGCCACAAGCCCCCATGCCCGCCAGGGCAAGGCCCTGGATCACGGCTCGCGCGCGCATGGCGACCACACGTGC
>JAEYZR010000238.1 GCA_023427945.1 Pseudomonadota bacterium
CCACCCAGGCGATCTGCGAATACCGTCGTGAAAAGGGCATAGACGGTCCGCTGTTCCTGGGCATCGACACGCATGGGCTCTCACAGCCCGCCTATGCCAGCGCACTGGAAGTGCTGGCTGCCAATGGCGTGAATGTGATGATTGCAACCAATCAGTACACGCCCACACCCGCACTCTCTCATGCCATCCTGACCTACAACCGGGGACGCACCACCGGCCTGGCAGACGGCATCGTCATCACGCCTTCGCACAACCCGCCCGATAGCGGCGGCTTCAAGTACAACCCGCCCAATGGCGGCCCCGCTGGCAAGGACGTCACCGACACCGTTGAAACCCTCGCCAATCGCCTGCTGGAACAGAAGCTCGAAGGTGTGCGCCGCATGCCGCTTGCGCGCGCCCTGAAAGCGTCCACCACGCACGAACACGATTTCATGGGCCAGTACGTCGCCGATCTGGGTTCGATCATCGACATGGACGTGATCCGTGAAGGCGGCGTGCGCATGGGCGTGGATCCGCTGGGCGGCGCCGGGGTTCATTACTGGTCGCGCATCGCCGAGCAGTACCGGCTGGACCTGACCGTGGTGAGCGATGTGGTGGACGGCACGTTCCGGTTCATGACGCAGGACTGGGACGGTGCGATCCGCATGGACCCTTCCTCCAGCTACGCCATGCAAAGCCTGCTGGCAATCCGCGATAAATTCGACATCGCTTTTGCCAGCGATACCGATCATGACCGGCACGGTATCGTCACACCCAAGGCGGGCCTGCTCACTCCGAACCAGTATCTGCCGGTTGCCATCGAATATCTGTTCAGGCACCGCTCCCAGTGGTCCGAGCAAGCGGCCATCGGCAAGACGATCGTCAGCACCAGCCTGATCGATCACGTGGCCCGCAAACTGGGGCGCACGCTTTACGAAGTGCCCGTAGGATTCAAGTGGTTTTCCGATGGGCTGCTCGACGGCTCGCTGGGCTTTGGTGGCGAGGAAAGCGCGGGCGCCAGCTTCGTGCGGCGCGACGGTTCGGTCTGGACGACGGACAAGGACGGCATCGTGCCGGCACTGCTGGCCGGCGAGATGACGGCACGCACCGGCCGCGATCCCGGCGAGCTCTACCGCGCACTGGCCGACGAATGCAACAACCCCGTCAATGCCCGGGTCGAAGCGGCAGCCAGCGTGGCGCAGAAAAAACGCCTGTCCGCCCTCGCACCCGACCGCATCACCGCCAGCACCCTGGCCGGTGACGCCATCACCGATGTCACCGGCCATGCGCCCGGAAACGGCGCGGCCATCGGCGGCATCAAGGTCAGTTCCAGGCAGGGCTGGTTTGCGGCGCGCCCCTCGGGCACGGAGGATATCTACAAGATCTACGCCGAAAGCTTCAGCGGTCAGGCGCACCTGGACCGGATTCTGGAAGAGGCACAGGCCATCGTGGACGACGCCATCAAGGGCTGACGCCCAGGCGCCCTTCGCGCCTGCAACAGGCGAAAAAAAAGCTGGCGCCTGATGGCGCCAGCTTTTTCATTTCAGCCGAGTACGGCGTACTCAGGCGATCGAGGCGCGATAGATGCCTTCGATGCTCTTGTCCAGCAACTGGTTGAACGCTTCGTCCGACTGCTGGGCCGACAGGCCTTCGGTCAGGGCGCGGCTGAAGCTGGCGATCACGCCAGGGTTGCGAGCCAGGCGGGCGTTGGCGTCGTCGCGCTCGTAGCCGCCGGACAAGGCCACCACACGCACCACGCGGGGGTGATCGACCAATTCCTGGAAGAAACCGTCAACGGTGGGCAGGGTCAGCTTGAGCATGACCGTCACACCTTCAGGCAGGGCATCCAGGCGCTGCAAAAAGCCCTTTTTCAGGATGGTTTCGATCTGCTCTTTGTCGGCAGCCTTGATGGAGACTTCAGGCTCCAGGATGGGCATGCAGCCGGCATTGAAAATCTGTACGCCCACTTCGAACTGCTGGTCGAGCACCGCATTGATGCCCTTCTCGTTGGCCTGGTTGATGACCGAACGCATCTTGGTGCCGAAGATGCCCTTGGCGACGGCACGCTTGAGCAGATCGTCCAGACCGGGGTTCGGCTTCATCAGTTGCACGCCGTCGGCTTCGTATTCCAGACCCTAGTCCACTTTCAGGAACGGCACGACCTGCTTGCGCGCCCAGAGGTAGGTCGCGGCATCGACGCCGTCGAACTGACGGTCCATCGTCTGCTCGAACAAAATGGCGCCCAGCACGCGCTTGCCGTCGAAGGCAGGGCTTGAAACGATGCGGGTGCGCATGGCATGAACCATGTCGAACATTTCGGCGTCGCCGTTATAGGCCGACTCTTCGACCCCGTAGAGCTTCAGCGCTTTGGGGGTGCTGCCGCCGCTCTGATCCAGTGCTGCAATAAACCCCTGGCCCTGGGCAACTTTGGCAAGCTGTTCCTGATTCATGAAGAACTCCTGATGCATTAAATAAATTGGTGGGTCAACGCGATGCACCGCCCGCTGCTGGCGGCGCGATGGCGTAAGCTTACCGTGGATTTGCGAAAAGTCAGAACCGTAACGGTGACTGGTTGCTTCGGCACGCCCGGCCGGCACCCCATGGAACCGCCGGTTCCATTGTGGTTGCGGCCCATTCACGCAATCATCCAGGATCGTATCCGCACCGCCTCGTGGCCACGCCACCTCACTTCAGGCAAGGCGATTCTAAAGAAAAGGAAGAAAGTCCTCATGACGACTCGAAAAAAACTACGCGCGCTGGTGCAGGCGCGCAACGGTCTGCTGGTTCCCGGCGCATTCAATGCCATGTCGGCCCGCATCATTGCCGACCTCGGCTTTCAGGCGACCTACATCACCGGCGCGGGCGTCACCAACATGTACATGGGCCTGCCCGATCAGGGGTTCATGGGACTGCACGAGATTGCGGAGCACACCATGCGCATCAGGGACACCGTGGACATTCCCCTGCTGGTCGATGCCGACACCGGATTCGGCAACGCGCTGAATGTGCGTCACACCATTCGCATGCTTGAACGCGCTGGCGCTGACGCTATCCAGCTGGAAGACCAGGTCGCCCCGAAACGCTGTGGTCACTTCTCGGGCAAGGAAGTGATCAGCACCGAAGAGGCCGTCAGCAAGATCAAGGCGGCCGTGGACGCCCGCATCGATCCCGACCTGATGATCATCGCCCGCACCGATGCCGCAGCCACTCAGGGGTTCGAGGCAGCCGTGGACAGGGCCCGGAAGTTTTCCGAAGCCGGCGCCGACATACTCTTCGTGGAAGCGGTGACCAAGCCGGAAGAAGTGCGCGCACTCACGCAGAAGCTGGACAAGCCCCAGCTTGTCAACATGGTCATAGGCGGCCTGACGCCCATCTTCGACGCCGACGAACTGGGCAAGATGGGCTTTGGCATCGTGCTCTATGCCAATGCTGCGCTGCAGGGCGCGGTCAATGGCATGCAGAAAACGCTGACCCTGCTGCGCGATCAAAAGGAAGTGCAGGAGTCCAGCGGCCTGGTCGCCTCGTTTTCCGAACGCCAGCGCCTGGTGGGCAAGCCCGAGTGGGATGCGCTCGAAAAAATCTATACCTAGCACTCGCGCCACCGGATGCGTGGCACGGATACGCCACGCCGATCTTCACGCCAGCATGGCGCAGCGCCTGGATGCACAGCGCCTGTATGCACAGCGCCTGTATGCACAGCGCCTGCGTCATCAGCGGCTGCCGTTCAGCGTTGCCAGGGCGGGGCCGTGCGCTGAGCGGCATCGAGCCGGGTGCGCAAGGTGTCCAGGCCCTGACCATCGTAGGTGCCCTGCTCGACCAGTGCCTGCAACGCATTGAGCATCACCCAGGGCGTGGCGACCTCGAAGAAGTCGCGCAACTGCGCACGCGTGTCGCTGCGGCCGAAACCGTCGGTTCCGAGCGTGCGATAGATGCCAGGCACCCAGGCCCGTATCTGTTCAGGCACCGCCCGAACATAATCGGACACGGCAATCACCGGCAGGCCGCTATTGCCGAACTTCTGCTCGATCCACGCAGGCTCGACCTCGGCTTGGCCCAGCAATCGTGCGCGGTCGGCCGCCTGGCCTTCGCGTGCGATCTCGGAAAAGCTGGTCACGCTCCAGACCTCGGCATGCACACCGAACTCCGCGTGCAACTGTCTTGCAGCCGCCACGACTTCCCCAAGCAAGGGCCCGGCGCCCAGCAGCCGGACCTGGGCGGCGCCTTCGTCCGGCGCGGCATGCACGCGATACAGCCCGCGCAAGATGCCCTCTCGCGTGCCCTGGGCGACGGGCATGGAAGGCTGCGCCGCGCTCTCGTTGGTGACGGTGATGTAGAAGAATTCATCGCGCTGTTCCTGCAGCATGCGCTCGATCCCGTATTCGATGATGACCGCGACCTCATACGCATGAGCGGGATCGTAGGCCCGGCAGTTGGGCACGGTCGCGGCCACCAGATGGCTGGAACCGTCCTGATGCTGCAGGCCCTCGCCCCCCAGCGTCGTGCGCCCCGATGTGGCCCCGATCAGGAAACCACGGGCGCGCTGGTCCGCAGCAGCCCAGATCAGGTCGCCTACCCGCTGAAACCCGAACATCGAGTAGTAGATATAGAAAGGCAGCATGGCGTGCCCATGCACCGAATAGCTCGTTCCTGCCGCCGTCCAGGAGGACATCGCGCCGGCCTCGGTGATGCCTTCCTCCAGGATCTGGCCATCGAGCGCCTCTCGGTAATGCAGCACGGAATCGATGTCTTCAGGCTCATACAGCTGCCCTTGCGAGGAATAGATCCCGATCTGGCGAAACAGGGTCGCCATGCCGAACGTGCGTGCCTCGTCGGCCACGATGGGAACGATGCGCGATCCCACCTCTTTGTCCCGGAGCAGGCCGGTGAGCATGCGCACGATCGCCATCGTCGTGGACATCTCCTTGCCATCGGCC
>JAEYZR010000270.1 GCA_023427945.1 Pseudomonadota bacterium
CATCAACTGGCTGCGTTCCATCATGCTGCCAGTGCTGGATGTCATGCAGACCATGCCGAGTTTCGTTTATCTCATTCCCGTGGTCATGCTGTTTGGCCTGGGCAAGATTCCTGCCCTGATCGCCACCGTGATCTACGCGGTGCCCCCGCTCATTCGCCTGACCGACCTGGGTATCCGCCTGGTCGATCGCGAGGTTCTCGAAGCGTCGCGAGCCTTTGGTGCCACGTCGCGCCAGCAGCTGTTTGGTGTGCAATTGCCTCTGGCACTGCCGAACATCATGGCTGGCATCAACCAGACCACCATGATGGCGCTCTCGATGGTGGTGATTGCCTCGATGATTGGCGCGCGCGGACTAGGCTATGAAGTCCTGTTGGGTATCAACCGCCTCGAGGTGGGCCGCGGATTGCTTGCCGGCCTGGGTATTGTCGTGCTGGCCGTTTTGTTTGATCGCATCACACAGTCTTATGGCCATCGCATGCGCCAGCAGGGAGGTCAACGATGAGCAAGATCGAAGTCAAGAATATCTACAAGATCTTCGGGTCACATCCGTCAAAATGGCTCGATGCTGCGCAAAACGGCATCAGCAAGGACGACTTGCTGGCCAAGAGCGGGCACACGCTGGGCTTGCGCGACATCAGCCTGTCCATTGAAGAAGGCAGCATTTTTGTCATCATGGGCTTGTCGGGATCCGGTAAGTCCACGTTGATTCGACATTTCAACCGCCTGATAGACCCTTCGGCCGGTCAGATTCTGGTGGACGGCCTGGATGTCATGTCTTTGAACAACAAGGACCTGGAAGATTTCCGTCGCAAGAAAATGAGCATGGTGTTTCAGCGCTTCGGGCTGTTTCCTCATCGCTCGGTGCTGGATAACGCAGCCTATGGGCTGACTGTCCAGGGTGTGGGCAAGGCAGAGCGCGAACAACGCGCTCGCCAGTGGCTCGAACAGGTCGGCCTGGCAGGCTTCGAGAATCAGTATCCCCACCAGTTGTCCGGCGGTATGCAGCAGCGAGTGGGACTGGCGCGAGCACTGGCCACCGATGCCGAGATTCTGTTGATGGACGAAGCGTTTTCCGCGCTCGATCCGTTGATCCGTCGTGAGATGCAGGATCACCTTCTGCAGTTGCAGGCCAAGCTGAACAAGACGATCGTGTTCATCACCCACGATCTGGACGAGGCGTTGCGGCTGGGCAACCGGATTGCCATTTTGAAAGATGGCCAGCTCGTTCAGGAAGGCACGCCGGAAGACATCCTGCTCAATCCTGCTGACGACTACGTGCAGTCTTTCCTGCAGGACGTCAATCGCACCAAGGTCCTGAACGCCTCGCACGCGGTCAATCCGCCCAGGCTGACGTTGACCATGCGCAGCCGGCCTGCGCATGCGGTGGACAGGTTGCATGCCCTGGGCTGGGAATATGCGCCAGTGCTGGATGGCAAGCGCCTGGCGGGTGTCCTGACGCTGGAAAGCGCGTTGCAGGGCGTGCGTAACGGCGCCCGCGATATCAGCGCCGTCGTGGAGGACCTGGCGACGGTGCCGGCCACGGCAGGCCTGGACGAAGTGTTGGCGCGCATGGTTCACAGCGAAAAACCCGTGGCCGTCACGGACGACAATGGCGAGTTCGTCGGCATGCTTTCTCGCCGCAAGCTGGTCGATCTGGTCACTCCGCCGATCATCGAGGCCAGCACCGAGGTGGTTGAAACGTCTGACGATTCCGCCGATTCGTCGTCACCGCGCGACGTCGAGACGACGCGAAGCTGATCGGTCCGTGGCACGCAAGTCGACCCGCCTCGTGCGTGGTTAGTTGCTATGATCATTGCGCACCCCAGGACGGGGTGCGCTTTTTATTTCAATGGAGCAGGCAATGCCGATTTTGAATGTGCAGATCATGCAGGGTCATAGTGCCGAGCGCAAGCGGGCCTTTCTGAAGGCAGCAACGGATGCGGTCGTCGCAAGCATCGGGGCGCCGATCGGCAGTGTGCGTGTGCTGATCGATGAACTGTCGCCGGAAAACGTGCTGGTCGCCGGCGAGCCCGATGTCGACGTGGTGCTGTTTCGCGTATTGCTGATTGCCGGTCGTACCGAACAAGCCAAGGCCGGCCTCATCGCCGCCCTGGATCAGGCCACGGTGAAGACGTTGGGCGTGGATACATCACAGATCCGCGTGGTTCTGTTCGATGTGCCCAGCAGCGATATGGGCGTTGCCGGTGGCGTCACGGCGAAATCGCAGGGACGCTGATCGCAACGCGTGCGTCAATCCAGTTTCACCTGGGCGGCCTTGACCACTTCGCCCCAGCGTGTCGTCTCGCTGCGGATGAAGGCGTCGTATTCCTGTGGTGTCGAACCCAGGCTATAGGCGCCCTGCAAGGCCAGCTGCTTCTGCATGACCTCGGAAGCCAGCGCTTTGCGAATCTCCCCGTTCAGGCGCTGGATGATCGATGCTGGGGTACCGCTTGGGGCGACCACGCCCTGCCATGCGCCGACATCGAATCCTTGAAGTCCACTTTGCTCAAGCGTGGGGACATCAGGCAGGCGATCGCTGCGTTTGGCACTGCTGATGGCCAGGGCGCGCACCCGGCCATCCCGGATGAAGGGTAAAGAATCATTAAGCGTATTGGTCATGAACATGACCTGTCCACCCACCAGGTCGGTCAGGGCAGGTGAACTGCCTCGATAGGGGACATGCATGGCTTCTACGCCCACGGACTGCAGGAACATGACATTGGTCAAGTGAGTCACATTGCCTGTGCTTGACGATGCGTAGGACAGTTTGCCCGGGCGTTGTCTGGCGTATTCGACGAATTCCTGCACGGTTGGCGTGGGCAGCGATGGATGGGTCAGCAACACGAGAGGAATCGTGGCGGTGGTGGATATGCCCGCGAAATCCTTGATGGGATCGAAGCTCAGGGAGCGGTAGAGGTTGGGGCTGAGCGCGATCGACGACGTGTTGTAGAGCAGGGTGTAGCCATCGCTGCCTGCCGTGGCGGCGGCCTGCATGCCGATGTTGCCGTTCGCTCCGCCCCTGTTCTCGACGATGAAGGGCTGCCCCATCTGCTCTGTCAACTGTTTGGCCAGCACGCGAGCCACCAGGTCGGTGGGGCCACCCGCAGGAAAAGGCACGATCATGGTGACGGCCCGTTCAGGGTAGTTCGCGGCCTGCGCTGCAAGAGCGTCGCGGGGTGACGCGCCGATGACCGTGACGGTGCTCAAGGTCAGTGCCGCCATTGCGCGGGCAGCTTGCGTCTTCTTTTTGGTATCCATGTTCCTGTCTCCTCGGGTGGATCAAGAGCCGCCTTCGATATTTTTTTCAGGCTGGTGCGGCCCTGTGGCATGTTCAGTCGGGACGTCCGGCCAGCATGCGTGTCACGGTATAGGTCATGACTGTTTTCTCGTGCTGGTTTTTCACTTCGACGGTTGATGTGACCACTGCGCGGTTGTGTCGGGACGTGGGGCGCACGCCGGTTATTTCCACAATGGCGTAGACCGTATCTGCGGCCACGACAGGTGCGACCATTTTCTTGTGGACCTCCAGCAGCGCCAGCCCGGTGCCTTGCACCATGCTTTGCATCAACAAGCCTTCGATCAGCGCATAGGTCAATGCTCCGGGTACGGGGCGACCATTGATGGCGCCATGCTCGAATGTCGTATCGATGAAGATGGTTTCCAGCATGCCGGTCACGCTGATGAAATTGACGATATCGGTTTCGGTGATCGTGCGTTTGAATGTGTGGAACCGCTGGCCAACCGCGAGGTCCTGCCAATAGAAGCCTCGGCCAAGCAGTGTCGAATCATTACCCATGTCATTGTTTTCCATAGCTAATTCAGGGTTTTCCAGAGGGCTTTGTTCGTGTCATGCTAGCGCCAGACCGTATATGGGTCTAATATGGCTTCGGTATCGGTTGATAATCAAAACTATATGTCCGTTGATCTCCGCCATATGCGTCAGTTCGTCGCGATTGCCGAAATGGGCAGTTTCCGGCGGGCTGCCGAAGCCTTGCATATCGCGCAGCCCGCGCTCTCCGTTTCCATACAGAAGCTTGAACAGTCCGTGGGCGTGCAATTGCTGTCGCGGGGGGCCAAGGGCGTCACCCTGACATTGGCCGGCGAAGCACTGATCACGGACGCACGCCGTGCGCTGTTCCATGCCGATCAGGCGCGAGAGGCGGCGCGGCGTGTGGGCTTGGGAGAGTGGGGCGCATTGCGTCTTGGCTTCGTGGGTTCTGCCACGTATGCGCTGCTGCCTGCACGTTTGCCGACATTTCGCGCCGCATTTCCCGATATTCAGCTCGACCTGCGCGAAGATACGACCGCTCGTCTGGTCGCCATGATCACGGCCAATGAACTGGATGCGGCAGTGGTGCGCGGTCCCATCGCACACGACGAGTTGCTGCAAAGCTGGACGGTGGAATCCGACCGTTTTGTGCTCGCCGTGCCCGCCTCGCATCCACTGGCCGCGCGCAAACGTATCGCGCTGGTGCAAGCACGCAGCGAAAGTTTTGTCATGTATTCGCCGGTTCTCGTGCCTGGCCTGTACAGCGTTGCGGAGTCGGCATGCCGTCGTGCCGGCTTCAGCCCCCGCATCAGTCAGCAGGCCATCCAGGTACAGACCTTGGTCAGCCTCGTGGCCAGCGGCATGGGCGTGGCGTTGGTGCCCAGTGTGACGCAGGCCTACAGTTCGCCGCTGGTCAAGTTTCTCGAACTGAGCGACCAGGATACGGGCGATGCACTCGCGCTGTCGCTGGTGGCCAATCGCATGACGGCGAACGCCGCCGTCCATCACCTTCGCGACACCATGCTGCAAACCGGCCCGCATGCCGACGCATGCCGATAAAGCCGTCGCATGGGCGGGCGTGGCGTTATGATTTCCGCTTGAATCCAGAAACCCAGGAGAGATGAACATGAGTGAAGTCGTCATTACGGCAGCAGTCCGTACTGCGATCGGAGATTTCGGTGGCGCTCTGAAAGACGTGCCGCCCAGCGATCTGGGTGCCAATGTCATCCGGGAAGCCGTCAAACGATCGGGTCTGGGTGCCGACGAGGTCGGCCATGTCGCTGTCGGGCACGTCATCAATACCGAGCCGCGTGACATGTATCTGGCGCGCGTCGCCACACTGAACGCGGGACTGGCGCAGAGCACACCGGCATTCAACGTCAATCGCCTGTGTGGTTCTGGATTGCAGGCCATTGTCTCGGCCGCTCAGACCATCCTGCTGGGCGATGCACAGATTGCCATTGGTGCGGGCGCCGAGAGCATGAGCCGATCCCCCTACATTGCGCCGGCCCATCGTTTTGGCGCCCGCATGGGCGATAGCGTGTTGCAGGACATGATGACCGGCGCCTTGTCGGATCCGTTCGACAAGATGCATATGGGTGTCACGGCGGAAAACGTCGCAGCAAAATTCGGCGTGGACCGCAGTGCCCAGGATGCACT
>JAEYZR010000292.1 GCA_023427945.1 Pseudomonadota bacterium
CGTGGTGGCACTGCTGGTGCGTGCGCGTGCCGCGATTGCCGAGTTCGAGCAGTCTTTCGAAGACACCGCGGCCTTGCGCAAGCAGGCCGTCAAGGTGCTGGGCAAACTCACGGGCCGCGAAAACATCAAGTTCGATGGATTGTCCCGCGTCTCGCACGTCACCGACGCCACGGACTGGCGCGTCGAATACCCATTCCTGGTGCTCACGCCTGACGACGAGGGGCAGACGGCAGCGCTGGTGCGCGCCTGTATCCATCTCGGTCTGACCATCATCCCCCGAGGCGGCGGCACGGGCTACACCGGTGGCGCGATTCCGCTGACCTGGAAGTCGGCGGTCATCAACACCGAGAAATTCGATGCGATCGGCAACGTCGAGCAGACCGTGCTGCCCGGGCTGAGCACGCCCGTGGCCACCGTTCTCACGGGTGCGGGCGTGGTCACCCGGCGCGTGGCCGAAGCCGCAGAGCGTGCAGGCTTCGTCTTTGCCGTGGATCCGACCTCTGCCGATGCGTCCTGTGTGGGCGGCAACGTCGCCATGAACGCCGGCGGCAAGAAAGCCGTGCTGTGGGGGACGGCGCTGGACAACCTGGCCTGGTGGCGCATGGTCGATCCGGATGGGAACTGGCTGGAAGTCACTCGTCTGGCGCACAACATGAGCAAGATCCACGACGTGCCGCTGGTGCGCTTCGAGGTCAAGCGCTCCGATGGCGCCTATGCTCCGGGCGAAAGGCCGTTGCATACCGAGGTGCTGGAGATCGAAGGACGCAAGCTGCGCAAGGAAGGTCTGGGCAAGGACGTGACCGACAAGTTCCTGTCCGGGCTTCCCGGCGTGCAGAAAGAAGGGTGCGACGGTCTGATCACGTCGGCGCGCTGGGTGCTGCACCGCATGCCCAGGCACACGCGCACGGTCTGCATGGAGTTCTTCGGCCAGGCACGCGATGCCATTCCGTCCATCGTCGAGATCAAGGATTTCCTGGACGGTCCGGGGCAGGCGCGTGGCGCCATCCTGGCCGGGCTGGAGCATCTGGACGAGCGCTATCTGCGTGCGGTGCGTTATGCCACCAAGAGCAAGCGCGGGGTGCTGCCCAAGATGGTGTTGATCGGCGATATCGTCGGTGACGACGAAGCGGCGGTAGCTTCCTGTACGAGCGAAGTCGTGCGTCTGGCCAACACGCGTCATGGCGAAGGGTTTGTCGCCGTCAGCGCCGAGGCGCGCAAGACCTTCTGGGCCGACCGTTCGCGCACGGCCGCCATCGCCCGCCATACCAACGCGTTCAAGATCAACGAAGACGTCGTGATTCCGCTGGCCCGCATGGGCGAATACACCGATGCGATCGAACGGCTGAACATCGAACTGTCCACGCGCAACAAGCTGCGTCTGCTGGATGCGCTGGAAACCTATTTCGAGCAACCCTTGCCACGCGGACGGGGCGACGACGGCGAAGGTTCGGACGAGTCGCGGTTGCAGTGGTGCGAAGAACGCCGCCGTGACGCCCTGGCGCTGGTCGCCGACACGCGGGTTCGCTGGCAATGGCTGTTGCAGCAGCTCGATGCGCCGCTTGGGCAACTGATCGAGCGGCTGGACGCCATGCAGATGACCGATCTGCACGATGCCTTGACGCAAAGCCTGGTGGCGCGGCCCGAGTCGCGGGTGTTCGACGTGGTGCAGGACCGCACGGTGCGCGTGTCCTGGCGCACCGAATTGCTGGCGCCTTTGCGCCTGATCTTTGCGGGCGCCCTGGGCGAGGCCGCCCTGGTGGATATCCAGGCCGAACACGACCGTGTGCTGAAAAGCCGCGTGTTCGTGGCGCTGCACATGCATGCTGGCGATGGCAACGTGCACACCAATATTCCGGTGAACTCCGACGATTACGGCATGCTGCAGGAGGCCAACGAGACGGTCGTGCGCATCATGCAGATTGCGCGTGACCTGGACGGCGTGATCTCGGGCGAGCATGGCATCGGTCTGACCAAGTATGAGTTCCTGACCGACGAAGAACTGCGTCCATTCCAGGATTACAAACGGGCGGTCGATCCGCGTGGCCACTTCAACGCGGGCAAGCTCATGCCGGGGGCCGATCTGCGTCACGCCTGGACGCCCAGCTTCAACCTCATGGGCCATGAGTCGCTCATCATGCAGCAAAGCGAGATTGGTGCGATCTCGCATGCCATCAAGGACTGCCTGCGTTGTGGCAAGTGCAAACCGGTGTGCGCGACGCACGTGCCCCGCGCCAATCTGCTGTATTCGCCACGCAACAAGATTCTGGCGACCTCTTTGCTGGTCGAGGCGTTCCTGTATGAGGAGCAGACCCGGCGGGGCGTGAGCCTGAAGCATTGGGAGGAGTTTGAAGACGTGGCCGACCATTGCACGGTCTGTCATAAGTGCTTCAACCCCTGTCCGGTCGATATCGACTTCGGCGACGTCTCCATGCAGATGCGGGCGCTGCTTCGCCGTATGGGGCAGAAGTCTTTCAATCCCGGTACGACGGCGGCGATGTTCTTCCTGAACGCCAAGGACCCGCGCACCATCAACGCCACGCGCCAGGCAATGGTGGGCGTGGGCTACAAGGTGCAGCGCGCCGCGCACGACTTGCTCTCGGGACTGGCCCGCAAGCAGACCAAGGCGCCGCCGGCGACCGTGGGGCGCGCGCCCATGCGCGAGCAGGTCGTGCATTTCGTGAACAAGAAGATGCCGGGTGGCCTGCCCAAGCAGTCGGCGCGCAAGCTGCTCGATATCGAGGACGCCAACTATGTGCCCATCATCCGCAATCCGGTGACCACCTCGGCCGACACCGAAGCGGTGTTCTATTTCCCGGGTTGTGGGTCGGAGCGTCTGTTCTCGCAGGTTGGTCTGGCCACCCAGGCCATGCTCTGGCATGCCGGTGTGCAGACTGTGCTGCCGCCTGGCTATCTGTGCTGCGGCTACCCGCAGCGTGGCAATGGCATGACCGACAAGGCGGAACAGATCATCACCGATAACCGCGTGTTGTTTCATCGTGTGGCCAACACCTTGAACTACCTGGATATCAAGACCGTCGTGGTGAGTTGCGGCACCTGCTATGACCAGCTGGCGGGCTACGAGTTCGAGAAGATCTTCCCTGGCTGCCGCCTGATCGACATCCACGAGTATCTGCTGGAAAAGGGCATGAAGCTCGACGGCGTGGATGGTGTGCGCTACATGTATCACGACCCCTGCCACTCGCCCATGAAGTTGCAGGAACCCATGAAGACGGTGCGTGCACTGGTGGGCGAGAGCGCCACGAAAAGCGATCGCTGCTGCGGCGAATCCGGCACGCTGGCCGTTTCGCGCCCGGACATCTCCACCCAGGTTCGCTTTCGCAAGGAAGAAGAATTGCGGCGCGGCGATGCGGCGGTGCGCGCCGACGGGTTCGCGGGCGAGGTGAAGGTGCTGACGTCGTGTCCGTCCTGCCTGCAGGGACTTTCGCGCTACGAGGGCGACACGGCGATGAAAGCGGACTATATCGTGGTGGAAATGGCCCGCCACGTACTGGGCGCCGACTGGATGCAGAACTACGTGCGCGACGCCAATTCAGGCGGTATTGAACGCGTGCTCGTGTAAAGGTGCGCTGGCTCGTGTAGACATACCCAGGCCCGCGCAGAAAAACGGCCGATTCACCATCACAGTGAATCGGCCGTTTTCTTCTAGTGGACCGGGTCGACCCGGTCAACCGGCTCAAGCTCGCCTTATTTGGCGAACAGCGAGCCCAGATCCTTGAAGGATTTGAATTCGAGCGCATTGCCCGACGGATCCATGAAGAACATGGTGGCTTGCTCGCCGACTTCGCCCTTGAAGCGGATGTAGGGCTCGATCACGAATTCTGTCTTGGCAGCGACCAGCTTGTCGGCCATGCTCTGCCAGGCATCCATCGGAATCACGGCGCCGAAGTGACGCACGGGCACACCGTGGCCATCGACGGCGCCCTTGGCCGCCTGACGGCACTCTTCGGGGGCGAGGTGGGCCACGATCTGATGGCCATAGAAGTTGAAATCCACCCAATGCTCAGAGCTGCGACCTTCCGGACAGCCCAGGAGTTCGCCGTAGAACTGGCGTGCTTCGGCCAGATCGCGCACGGGAAAAGCCAGGTGGAAAGGGGGGAGAACTTGGGGCGTGCTCATGTATGACCTCGTATCGCAGAAAAACGGAAGGGAACTGTCGGTGAAGATAGTTTAGGGCTGGTTTTTGTGATTGAAAACCGATATTTTTTTATGCCTAGCCCCAATATAATTGGGGCTTGAAGCCGCCGATCACACCGACCCTATCTCCAGCCGCATGCTTGCCGAATTCAGAACCTTCATCGCCGTGGCGCAAAATGGCACCTTTTCCGGGGCCGGGCGCTCGCTTGGCCTGACGCAGTCGGCGGTCAGTGCCCAGATCAAGCGCCTGGAGGCTTACCTGGGCATGCCGCTGTTCGAGCGCAGCGCCAAGGCAGCCGTCCTGAACACCCAAGGTCACGAGGTACTGAACCAGGCGCGCGAGATCGTTGCGCTGGTGGACCGTCTGCGTGCCCCGCATCTGCCGGGTGTCGTGTCCAGCACCCTGAAGCTGGGCGCCATCGCGTCGGTGCAGCAGCACCTGCTGGGGCAGGCCCTCAAACTGTTCCATGCGCATTACCCCGATGTCCGGGTGCGCATCGTGCCCGGGGTGTCGCTGGCACTGCTGGGACAGGTGGATGCAGGGGAGGTCGACCTGGGCGTCATGATCCGTCCACCGTTTGCCATGCCTGCCGAGCTGACGTGGATACCGCTGGTGAGCGAGCCCATGGTGCTGGCCGTTCCGCAAGACATACCGGGCGAGGACTGGCGCAGCCTGCTGGCGACGCGTCCCTTCATCCGTTATGAGCGAGCATCCTTCGGCGGTCGTACGGTCGATGTCTTTTTGCGCAAGCAGCGCATTGGCGTGCGTGACTTCATCGAGCTCGACGAAATCGACGCGATGACCAACATGGTGCGCGCCGGCCTTGGGGTGGCGCTGGTTCCGCGCACAGCGAGCATGGACACCTCCGGCATCAGGCTGGTGTCGCTGGGCACCCACGCCTTCATGCGCGAGATCGGCATCGTGGGGCGCCTGCCGCTGGACCCCGGGTCCCCGGCAGGCATGCTGAGCGAGTGCTTTGCCAGTGCCGCCGCAAGCGGCACCTGAGACTCAAGGGGCCTCGAACCTACGCGCGTTCGCAGCGCACCGTGATGGGGTGCTCGCGCAGCGCCTGCAGAACCCGCTCGCCGACTTCGTTGTCCACATCGGTCACGGCATAACCGATCTGGCCCTTGGTCTGCAGACTCTGGCTGACGATGTTCAGCCCATGCGTGGCCAGCATGCTGGTCAGCGTGCCCAACGCGCCGGGTTCATTGCGGTGGACGTGAAGAATGCGGTCCTTGCCGGTCTGTTCGATGAACGGCACTTCCGGAAAATTCACCGCGCCCTTGGTCGTGCCTGCCTGCATGTAGCGCACGAGTTTCTCGGCGACTTCACTGCCTATGTTCTCCTGCGACTCCTGGGTGCTGCCGCCGATGTGCGGGGTGAGCAGCACATTGGGCATGCCGATGAGCGGGCTGTTCAGCGGCTCGTCCGGGCCCTTGGGCTCGGTGGGGAACACATCCAGTGCGGCGCCGGCAATGTGGTTGGAGATCAGCGCGGCATGCAGGGCGTCGATATCGACCACGCCGCCGCGCGAGGCATTGATGAGGATGGCGCCGCGCTTCATGCGTGCCAGCGCCTCGGCATCGATGATGTTTTCGGTACTGCGTCCGCCCGGGACGTGCAGGGTCAAGACATCGGATTGCTCGAAAAGATCGCCCAACGAGGTGGCCGGCCGGGCGTTGCCCAGGGGCAGCTTGGCTTCGACGTCGTGGAACAGCACGCGCATGCCGATGCTCTCGGCCAGTGTTCCCACTTGCGAACCGATGTTGCCGTAGCCCACGATGCCCAACGTCTTGCCACGGGCCTCGAAGGCACCGCTGGCTGATTTGTCCCAGTGGCCCAGATGTACCCGGGTGTTCTTTTCGGGAATCCGGCGCAACAGCAGGATCGCTTCGCCGATGACCAGTTCAGCCACCGACCGGGTGTTGGAGAAGGGGGCGTTGAATACCGGAATGCCACGCGTCATGGCCGCTTCCAGGTCGACCTGGTTGGTGCCGATGCAAAAACAACCCGCGACACGCAGATCAGGAGCGCTGGCCAGTGCCTGCGCGTCCAGCTGGGAGCGCGAACGGATGCCCAGGACTTGCGCATCTTTCAATGCGGCGCGGAACTCTTCGGGCGGCACTGCCGAGTTGAAGGTCTGAATGTCGGTGAAGCCAGCCGCCTCGAATACGGCGCGGGCGCTGGCATGGATGTTTTCGAACAGAACGATTTGGGCCACTGTGCTTCCAAGCAAATATCAGGTCAGTCGGATTGCCATTGTGACCCAAAGTGAGGGCGCGAGTCCTTGAAACCCTATCGTTGGGTGGGGTTGGCCTCAGTTTTCGGCGATGCGGTTCTCGGGAAATACGATCGAGAACACGCTACCTTTTCCGGGTTCGCTTTGAATGCGCAGGTCGGCCGAGTGGCGCAGGGTGATGTGGCGGGTGATGGCCAGCCCGAGCCCGGTTCCGCCCACGGCGCGGGAGCGGCCGCGATCGACCCGATAGAAACGTTCGGTCAGGCGGGGGAGGTGCCGTTTGGCAATGCCGATGCCCGTATCCTGCACCGAAAAGCAGGCCAGGCCTGTGTCGTTGCGTTGCCATCTGATGGTGATCGTGCCGCCATCGGGCGTGTAGCGCACGGCGTTGGTCAGCAGGTTGGACGTGGCCGAGGACAGTTCGTTTTCCGCTCCCAGCAGATCGAGCGCGGGATCGACATCCCATACGAAGGTGTGACGCCCCCCCGACAGCGCTTCGGCCTGCTGGCGCACCGACTCCAGCAGCGCGGACATGTTCACCGGCCGGGGCTCGGCAGACGGCGAGGACTCCAGGGTCGACAGCGTGAGCAGGTCGGCCACGATGGACTGCATGCGCAGCGCCTGCTCCTGCATCATGTTCATGTACTGCTCGCGCTGTTCCGGCTCGATCGCCTCGGCAGGCATGTCCTTGAGCGTCTCCAGGAAGCCCGAAAGCACGGTGAGCGGTGTGCGCAGTTCGTGCGAGACGTTGGCCACGAAGTCGCGCCGGGTGGTCTCCAGGCGTTCGATCTGCGTGACGTCGCGGGTGATGAGCAGGCGCTGGTCGCGGGCGTAGGCGGTGAGCTGGACCATCAGCAGACGTTCCTGCTGGCCATGCGGCATGCGCACCAGTGTGGGCTCGGGCCACTCATCCTGGCGTGCATAGGCAGAAAACTCGGGCGAACGCACCAGGTTGAGCAGATTGTGCCCTTTGTCGGCGGGCAGCTTCAGGCTCAGGTGCTCGCGGGCGACCTGATTGCACCAGGCGATCTGCAGTTCACTGTTGAGCGTCACGGCGCCATCGGGCAGCGCCTGGGCCGCCGCCAGCATGCTGCGCAGGGCTTCGCGGGCGTCGTTCAGTTCGCGCGTCTGGTGGCGCGTGTAGCGGTACAGAGGGGCCAGGACATCGTCCCATTGGCCTACCGCAGCCGGTGGCGCTGCCGTGGGATCGGTGGCCCAGGCGGCGACGCGCGCCAGTCGGGCACTGCGCCAGACCAAGTGAAAAGCCAGGGCGAAGCTCAGCAGCGCCCATCCCTGCCAGGCGCCCGCCAACAGGCCGAGCGTGGCGGCCAGGGCGGCCCACAGGCCTATCAATAAAAGCGTACGCGTCCAGATCATGCGGCTTTTTAACTTGCCTGAGCCTGCCCCGTAAACCGATATCCACTGCCGCGCACGGTTTCCACGTGTGCGTCATGGCCGCTGGGTTCGAGCGCCTTGCGCAGACGCCGGATATGCACGTCGACGGTACGCTCCTCGACGAACACATGGTCGCCCCAGACCTGATCGAGCAGTTGCGAGCGTGAAAACACGCGCTCGGGATGGGTCATGAGGAAATGCAGCAGCCGGAATTCGGTCGGTCCGATGGACAGGGTGCGCCCGCTTCCCGACAGGCGATGGGTGGCCGGATCGAGTTTCAGGCCGGCCACGTCGATGGTGTCGTCGGTCAGCTGTGGCGCACGGCGGCGCAGGACCGCCTTGATGCGCGCCATCAGCTCCTTGGGAGAGAATGGCTTGGTGATGTAGTCGTCGGCGCCGGCCTCCAGGCCGTCCACCTTGTCCTGCTCGGCGCCCTTTGCCGTGAGCATGATGACCGGCACCGAGCGGGTGCGTTCGTCGCTGCGCAGTTTGCGCGCCAGTTGCAGGCCGGAGGCCCCGGGCAGCATCCAGTCCAGCAGAATGAGGTCGGGCAGTTCGGCCCGGATCAGGGTCTGCGCCTGGTCGGCATCGAAGGCACGTAGCACCTTGTGTCCGGCAAAGGACAGGTTCACGGCGATCAATTCCTGGATGGCGGGTTCGTCTTCGATGACAAGAATGGTGCTGGACATGGTTTTTTTCCACGAGCGCTTGAATGCGTATGTGGCGATAGTATGGCCGTAATATTTCACGTCTGTGACATGCGACAAACAAAGGACGTTCAGACCCGCCGATGAGCGAGCGGGGCAGTGGCCGCACGCATATCGGCTAACATTGACGCTTACCCGGGAATTCATATGCAAAACAACACCGACAGCACGCGCGCTGCGCATTCCGATTCGCCTGATTCCACGCATTTCGGCTTTCAGTCCGTGCCGCATGCGGAAAAGGCGGCCAAGGTGGCGGGTGTGTTTCACTCAGTGGCTTCGCGCTACGACGTCATGAACGACCTGATGTC
>JAEYZR010000316.1 GCA_023427945.1 Pseudomonadota bacterium
AGGCGCGCGCGGGGCTCGCGACCGTAAGCGAGCCGCGGCGGCTGGATGAGCTGCACGAACGTGTCGCCGACGACGTCCTCGGCGTCTTCCAGGTTGCGCAACCGGGAGTAGAGGCGGCCCAGTAACCATGGCCTGTCTTCGGTGTAGATTCGGGCCAGCAGAGGATGGTCCGAGGTAAGCATGGAAGGCGGATGCATGGCGCGGCGCACGGATGTTTATAAATACAAATCACTCTCATTCTATAACATGACCTTCCCTCCCGTCCCCGTCACGCGCGGCGCGCGGACCTGGCGTCCAGGGATAGCCGGCAGTGACAAGGCGTTCCGAAGGGGAGGCCAAATTCCACAGCCTTTTGCTGAAAGGCGTCATTAATTGATAATATATAATAATTCTCATAATCAATTGCAACAACTGAACCCAGGCCCGATGTGCGGAAGGGGATTTGCCATGTCTGCCAACAAATCTGCATTACCGCAGCAGTACATCGAGGGCCTGTACGTCGATCACGGCGGATGGCTCAGAAGCTGGCTGCGGCGCAAGCTTCAGGATCCTGGTACGGCCGCCGATCTTGCGCACGACACTTTCGTGCGCGTGCTCGCGAAGGACGCCCTGCCCGAGATGCGCGAGCCGCGCGCGCTGCTGACGACGATCGCCCATGGGCTGGTCCTGAACCTGCGCAGGCGCCAGCGCATCGAACGGGCCTATCTGGAAGCGCTCGCTCTGCTGCCCGAGCCTCAGGTGCCATCACCCGAAACCCAGTCGATCCTGCTCGAAACCCTGTTGGAAATCGATCGCCTGCTTGATGCCTTGCCCCGACCGGTGCGGCAAGCGTTCCTGTTGTCGCAGATCGACGGCAGGCCCCAAAGCGAGATCGCGGTGGAACTGGGCATATCGATTCCCACCGTCAAGCGCTACATCGCCCGGGCGCTGGTCCATTGCAGCTTCGCCTGAACCCGGACTCCAGGAACCCTGGCTCATGAGTCCGCCACCTGCCCGCGTCTCCGACATCAATCTGCAGGCCGCGCACTGGCTGGTGGAACTGCAGTCAGACGCCGTGGCCACGGACACCTTCCAGCGCTGGCGGGAATGGCGCGCAGCCGATCCCGAACACGAACGCGCCTGGCAACGCATCGAGAGCCTCCAGGCACGGCTGCACGGCATGCCTGCGCCCCTGGCGCGCGCGGTGCTCACGGCGCCCGGCTCCCCTGCGCGGCGCAAGCTCGTCAAGGCACTGGCGCTGGCCGCAGTCGCCGGCGGTTCCGCCTCGATGCTTGACGAACAGCGCACCTGGCGGCGCTGGGTGTCCGACAACCGCACTGGCGCCGGCGAACGCCTGAGCCGCAGCCTGCCCGACGGCACGCAAGTCGTGCTCAATGCTGGCACCGCCATCGATATCCAGTTCACTGAGGCGCAGCGCGCGCTGCGCCTCATCAGCGGTGAACTCCTGATCACCACCGCGCCGGACCCGACGGCGGGCGCCCCCCGCCCATTCATCGTGCGCACAGCCCAGGGCAGCATACGCGCCCTGGGAACGCGCTTTTCCGTGCGCGACCTGGACGGACGCACCAGCGCCGAAAGCCTGGTCACCGTCTTCGAGGGCGCCGTGGAGCTGACTCCCGCCAACGGCGTGCCGCTGGTCTTGCAGGCGGGACAGCGAGGCAGGGTGGGACGCCATGCCGCTGGCGCAGCGGGTGCCGCCAACGAGGACAGCCTGGCCTGGACGCAAGGCATCATTGTCGCGCAGGACATGCCGCTGCCGGCCTTCCTCGCCGAACTCGCGCGCTATCGACCGGGACGGCTGGCTTGCGACGGCGAAACGAGCCATCTCAAGGTCACGGGCACCTACCCCACCGCCGACACCGACCGCGTCCTGGAAATGCTGACCGACACCCTGCCAATCACCCTGAGCTACCTCACCCGCTATTGGGTGATCGTGCGACTCCGCTGATCCCTGGAGATCGAAAAATTTCGTAGCGGCTGATCCCTTTTCGTTTTTCGCGGGGCAAGAAGAGTAAGACCACACATTGCCTTCATTCTTGCTCCGGGGAACTGCACATGGGTTTGAACCGCCCGAAACCAACGATTTCCATTCCAGCCCGCAGGCACCCGCGCCTGCGCATCTTCGCCGGCATGGCCGCGCACGCACTGTTCGGTTGCGCCGTCATCGCACCGCTGGCCCTGGCCGCCCCGGCAGCGTTGGCGCAAGCCGCGGACGAACAGCGGTACTACGACATCCCCGCAGGCCCACTGACCGAGGCGCTCAACCGCTACGGCCGCGAATCCGGCCTGATGCTGTCCTTTTCCACCGGGCAGACCCATGGCCTGCAAAGCAAGGGGATCAAGGGCCGCTACACCGTGCAGCAAGGCCTGCAGGCCTTGCTGGCCGACACGGGACTCGAGGCCTCCGCGCGGCCCAGCGGCGGCTATGTCCTGCGCCCTGCTGGTGCCCAGGTGCTATCCACCGTCGAGGTGATCGGAACGCAGGAAGCGGCCACCGGCCCCTTCTACGGCTATGCCGCCACGCGCAGCGCCACCGGCACCAAGACCGACACGCCCCTGATCGAGACGCCGCAGTCGATCAGCATCGTCGGCGCCGAGGAAATCGAAATGTTGAAGCCGCAGAACCTGCAGGACGCGCTGGGCTACGTCGCCGGGGTCAACCGTTCGGAAGGACTGGACCGCACCTCGGACACCTTGATCGTCCGCGGCTTCCAGCTCGACGGCAACACCAACCACTACCGCGACGGTACCCGCTACACCGTCAACATCTTCAACGGCCAGCAGGAGCCCTATGGCCTGGAGCGCATCGAAGTGCTCAAGGGCGCCTCCTCGGTGCTCTTCGGTGCGGCGGCGCCCGGCGGCATCGTCAACACGATCAGCAAGCGGCCGCCGGCCACGGCGCTGCGCGAATTGAACGTCGAAGCAGGCAGTTTCGACCGCAAGCAGCTATCCGGCGATTTCGGCGGGCCGGTGGACGAGGACGGCGTCTGGTCGTACCGCCTGACCTATCTCGGCCGCGACGCCGATACCTTCATCGACCACGTCCCGGACCGCCGCGCCTTCGTCGCGCCAGCGCTCACCTGGCGGCCCAGCGCGGCCACGTCCCTGACCCTGCTCGCCGACTATCAGAAGGACAAGACCGGCTACGTCTACGGCCTGCCCGAAAGCGGCACCATCCTGCCCAACCCCAACGGTCGGATTCCGCGCAACCGCTTCACCGGCGAACCCGGCTACGACAAGTTCGACCTGGAACGCTACTCGGCCGGCTACCTGTTCGAGCATGCCTTCAACGACCAGGTAAAACTGCGCAGCAGCCTGCGCTACATGCGTGCCCGCAACGAATACCGCTCGGTCTGGATCAGCGGTCTACAGGACGACGGCCGCACTACCGCCTATCGCGGCGCAGCGCCACGCTGGGATCGGTCATCGAACGTGGTTTCCGACACCTCGCTGCAATACCAATTGCGCACCGGCCCGGTGGAACACACCTTCCTCGCGGGTATCGACTATTCCCTTGCCCGCCATGAATCCGAACGCTACGACCGCGACATCGACAACATCGATATATACAACCCCGTCTATGGCAGTCCGATAGGCGCCATCGAGAGGCTCAACCCTTATTCCTGGAAAAGCGATACCAAGCGGCTGGGCCTGTACATCCAGGATCAGATGAAGATCGCGGACCGCTGGGTCGTGCTGCTGGGCGGGCGCCAAGACTGGGTGCGGTTCGACGCAAGCAACTTCTTCACCGATGAAAAGCTTGCGGACAACGAGAAGAGCAAGGCTTTTACGGGCCGGGCGGGACTGGTCTACCTTGCCCCGAACGGCCTCGCGCCCTTCCTGAGCTACAGCGAGTCCTTCGACCCTACCGAAGGTAAAGACCGCAGCGGCAGCCGCTTCAAGCCCACCACGGGCCGGCAATACGAAGCCGGCCTGCGCTATCAGCCGCCGGGCTCCGGCAGCATGGTGTCGGCGGCCGTCTACCAGCTCGTGCGCAAAAAGGTGCTCGTCGCCGATCCCTCCGATCCGACGATGACGTACTCGATACAGGCTGGCGAGGTCCGCTCGCGCGGTTTCGAACTGGAAGTACGCTCTGCCCTTACGCGCGACATCAACCTCATCGCCGCCTACGCCTATACCGACGCCCGGACCACGCAGGCCAGCCCCTTGCATCCCGAGCAGAAGGGACTACGCTCTCTGGGCGTGCCGTACAACCAGCTCTCGCTTTGGGCCGACTACAGCTTCGGCAGCCTCGGCCTGCCCGGCTTGAAGGCCGGCGCCGGCATGCGCTATATCGGCAGCACCCGCAGCCAGACCAACGCAGAGGTGCCCGCCTTCACGCTATTCGACGCCATGATCAGCTACAGCACTGGCCCCTGGCGTTTTGCTTTGAACGGCACCAACTTGGCGGACAAGACCTATATCGGGAGTTGCACCTACGGATGCTTTTACGGCGAACCCAGGCGGGTGATAGGAACGGTGAGCTATCGCTGGTAGGCCGGCTCAGCGTCACCGAACAGCGACTAGCCAACGAAATCACGTTGCCGGTTGGGCAGACTTGATCATGCTTGATCGAATGACGACTTGATGCAGAGTGGTTGAAAAACGTGGACCAACAGTCACTAGCAGCGACTGATCCCTGGCAGTCGCTCACAGATAGAACACGACTGACAGAAATGGGTCGGAAGCAGTCGGTGGCTGACTAACTTCAGCGCTCGGCCAGCCCCACGGTAATGTCGAAGCGGCTGCCCAGACGATAGCGCGATCCTGGATGCAGGCATCGCACGAACGTGACTGGCACGGTCTGCGTCCACGTGCGGCGCGTCAGCATCAGGCAGGGGTCGGTCACACTGATGTGCAGCAGACGCGCCTGTTCGGCGTCCGGGACAATGGCGTCGACGACGTGCTCCACCTGATCGTAGGGAACGTGGTCCAGCAGATACTGCGCCGGTGTGATGGTCTGAAAATCCTGGTCGATGAATGCAGGCGCGACGTCGGGGTTGACGTAGCGATCCTCCAGTTGCACTGGTTGCTCGTTCTCGTAGTGCACGCAGACGGAGTGATAGACCGACATGCCTGCCTGCAGGCCCAGAGAGAACGCGATCTCGGTGCTGGCGGTCTGTCGGCGGACCTGCAGGATCTCGCAGCGGTAGGCGTGCGCGCGCTGTTTGATCTCGTCGGCGATGTTCGCGATTCGCAACAGGGTGGACTGCACCTTCTTTTCGGCAACAAAGCTACCCAGGCCGGCGTGGCGCACGATCAGCCCTTCGTGCGAAAGTTCTCGCAACGCCCGGTTCACGGTCATGCGCGACACCCCGAACTGTGTGACGAGCTGCTGTTCCGAGGGAATTTTGTCTCCCGGCTGCCACTTGCCCCTCGAAATATGATCGATCACGAACGTCTTCAACTGTTGGTACAGTGCGGCAGTCTGGGGGTGCCCTGCCCTTGTGCCCGGCTCAATCCTGCTCATGGCCGGTCAACCTGGACATCGTTTGGCCACGTTGCAGCCATGGCTCGCAAGGCAGGTTGCGCGTCACGTCCACGCATGTCGTTATGTTCGAAAGGCAAACTTTCCTCCAGATGGCCAGTCGCGTCATTCCAGGCTACATGGCCTGGATGCCAACGGCGGGGTAACTATCACGACGAGTAATGTACCCTCGTTTGAAGCGGCCGTTCAGAACCGCGCACTCGCAGACATGCCGACGGCCATCGCACCGTGCGTCGCCAGCAGATCGAGCGCGCGTGGCGCGTTCACGCCGTCCAGCGTTCGCGTCTATTCCAAAGCGGAATGTACGGGTTCAGGAGTTCGGGCGGCGGCAGGGCAGAATGTCCTGGATCGGCTGCGGCCAGTCGGTGCGCATCGCCCAGCCGCGCATCTGCTCGATGTCAGTGGCCATGAAGCGGTCCTGATCGAGATAGGTGACGCGCCTGCAGATGTCGGCGAACTCGCTCTCGACCATGTCGGAGCTTTTTGCATCGCGGCGTAGATCGATGCCTTGAGCGGCCGCCATCGCCTCGATTCCCACGATCACCGCCGTGTTGTCCACCATGTCCGCCAGACGGCGGCCAGCGAAAGTGGCCATGGAGACGTGAT
>JAEYZR010000355.1 GCA_023427945.1 Pseudomonadota bacterium
GCGACCGATACCGTGGCACGCACCGTCATGGACAAGCTGGGGCAACGCCTGAAGCAGCAGATCATCGTGGAGAACCGCCCGGGCGCCAACGGCACTGTAGGCACGGCCGCCGGTGCGCGTGCCGAGCCGGATGGCTATAACTTCGTGATGGTCCTGGCTGCGCATGCAGCCAATCCGAGCCTGTATAAAAATCTGCCCTACAAGCCCACGGATCTCCTGCCGGTCAGCCATATCGCCGATCTCCCGCTGTTTCTCTTCGTGAACAACGACATTCCCGCCAATTCGGTCCAGGAGTTCATCGACTACGCCAGGAAAAACGAGGGCAAGCTCAACTATGCATCCAGCGGCACAGGCTCCAGCGCGCATCTGACGGGCGTGTTCTTCGCCATGAAGACTGGCCTGAAGATGACCCATATCCCGTACAAGGGCAGCGCACCATTCCTGGCGGACCTGATGGGCGGCCAGGTCAGCATGGCGTTTGATGCATCGGTGGTTCCCATGCCCCAGGCGCGCGCCGGCAAACTCAAGGTGCTGGCGGTCGCGTCGCAGCAACGCTGGCCCGAGAATCCCGATACGCCCACTCTCCAGGAAGCCGGTGTGCCCGATTTCGTCATGAACTCATGGGCCGGGTTGATGGCGCCCAAGGGGACACCGCCGGCCATCATCGACCGCATGTCGCGCGAGATTGCAGAAGTGGTCAAGATGCCGGAGGTCAAGGCCACATTCACCATAGCGGGTTTTCTGCCGGTTGGCGGATCGCCTGCCGAATTCGGCCAGCTCATCGAGAACGACTCGACGAAGTACGCGAAGATCATCGAAGCCGCAGGTGTCACGGTCCAGTAGTCCGGGCCGCGTTTCCACCAGCGATCGATCGACCATCAACCGGCCACGGGTGAGGTGCCGCTTGCGGCTTGCCCACCCTGTCGCCATTCAGAGGGAGCAGGAATTGGATCTTGGCATAGCAGGTAAACGCGCACTGGTCTGCGCGTCAAGCAAAGGCCTGGGACGTGCGTGCGCCATATCGCTGGCCCGTGAGGGCGTGGAACTCACGCTGGTCGCCCGAGGCGAACAGGCGCTCGAATCGACGGCTGAGTTCATTCGTGCATCCACTGGCGCAAAGGTGCAGTACGTGGTGGCCGATATCGCCACGCAGGAAGGGCGGGAGCGGGTGCTGCAGGCGTGTCCCGAACCCGACATCCTGGTGAACAATGCAGGCGGACCCAAACCGGGCGATTTCCGCGACTGGTCGCGTGAGGACTGGATCGCGGCGCTGGATGCCAATATGCTCGCCCCGATTGCGCTGATCAAGGCAACCGTGGATGGCATGATCGAGCGTCGTTTCGGGCGTATCGTGAACATCACCTCGGCCGCGGTGAAGCATCCGGTGGCCACACTGGGCCTGTCCAACGGTGCACGCAGTGGCCTCACAGGATTCGTGGCCGGCCTGGCGCGCCAGACTGTGGCGCACAACGTGACGATCAACAACGTATTGCCCGGCCCCTTCGACACCGACCGACTGCGCACCACGGGCGCTCTTGAGGCCAAGGCGCGCGGCGTGAGCATCGAGGAGGTGATCGCCCGCCGGGCGAGTGCCAATCCTTCAGGGCGTCTGGGTGACCCCGCCGAGTTCGGTGACGCCTGCGCGTTCTTCTGCAGTGCGCAGGCTGGTTTCATCACGGGGCAGAACCTGGTGCTCGATGGCGGAGCCTATCCGGGCACGCACTGAACGGCGCGTGCCACGCCGATCAGTCTGACGCTGGCCGGCGTCAGACGGGACGCTCGCCGGCGTCAGACGGGACGCTCGCCCTTTAACGTGATGCGCTGCATGACCCGCCGGAAGCCGTGGTAATCGTTGATCGGGTTGTGCATCGCACAGCGGTTGTCCCAGAACGCAATCGCATGGCGTGACCACACGAACCGACACGTGAACTCGGGTTTGATCTGATGTTCGAACAGGAAGGAGAGCAGCGCTGCGCTTTCCTGATCGCTCATTCCTTTGATGCCGGCGGTGTGCGCCACATTCACATAAAGAGACTTGCGGCCCGTCTCGGGATGGGTGCGCACGATGGGGTGTTCGGCCAGGTAATCCCTGGGCGCCTCGGTCTTGCCATCGGACTTCATGCGGTCTTCGCGGGTGCGCGATACGTCGGCCTTGGCCGATGTGCTGATGCCCACCAGCCCGTCCAGCAAGCCCTTCATCGTTTCAGACAACGTCTCGTAGGCCAGGTACTGGTTGGCAAACAAGGTGTCCCCGCCGTAGGGAGGGATTTCCTGCGCAAGCAGCATCGAGCCCATGGGCGGCTCTTCCAGGTACGTGGTGTCCGAATGCCAGATCCCCCCGAAGTTCACGCGTTCGTTTTCCAGCTTTTTCACTTCGATGATCTGGCTGAATCCCTCGAGCCCTTTGACGTAGGGGTATTCGACCGGCTCCCCCATCGCCCGGGCAAACGCGAGAAACTGCCCGGGATCGAGATCCTGATCGCGGAAGAAGATCACCTGGTGATCGAGCAGGGCCTGGCGAACGGCTTGTGCGGATTCAGCGGTCAAGGGCGTGCGCAGGTCAATGTCCGAAAGCTCCGCCCCGAGTGCTCCTGCCACTTGTCTGATTTTCATATGTCTGCCCCATTTCTGTTTCCGGTTCGACCGGGGTTATAAGTATCATCCAATAATAACCACAAGGAGACAGCATGCGAATCTCACAGTTGTTGGCGGGGGCAGCCGCTTCGCTTGCGGTAGGCGCGTCCGGCGCTCAGGCCGCCGATGCCTTTCCTGCCCAGCCGGTACGCATCGTTGTCCCACAAACCACTGGAGGCGCCTCGGACACCCTGGCCAGAATCCTGGCGCAAGGACTGAGTGATAAATGGAAGCAGCCTGTGGTGGTGGAAAACCGCCCCGGGGCGGGCGGAAATCTCGGCATGGATGCGGTCGCCCGGTCGCCTGCCGATGGCTACACCCTGCTGATGAGCTACGAGGGAACACACGCCATCAACGGCTCCGTCTACAAGGATCTGCCGTTCGACCCACAAAAAGACTTCGACCCGGTAGCAACCGTCGCCATATTGCCCTTCGTGGCGGTCACCCACCCACAAAGTGGCCTGCGCAGTCTGCCGGAACTGGTCGAGGCCGCACGCAAAAGCCGTTTGAACTACGGTTCTGCCGGTAATGGTTCGGCCAATCATCTTCTGGGCGAAATGTTCAATTCGGCAGCCGACATCAAGCTGGTCCACGTGCCCTATCGTGGTGCAGCCCCGGCCATCCAGGATCTCCTGGGCGGGCGTCTGCATGTCGTGTTCACCAGCCTGCCGTCGGTGAAAGCCTTCATCGATGCGCACACCTTGCGCGCACTTGCCGTGACCAGTGCCGAGCGCACGCCCGCCGCGCCCGACGTGCCTACGGTGGCGGAAAGCGGTTATCCGGGTTTCGACGTCAGCCCGTGGTTCGGTATTTTTGCGCCTGCGGGTGTGCCACCCGAGCGCATCACCCGAATCAATCAGGACATCAATGCACTGCTGGAAAGTCCCGATATCGACCAGAAACTCCGGGCGCAGGGTGCGGTGCCCTATGCGTCCAGCCCCGAGGCGTTTCGCAAGTTGCTAGGCGATTCGATTGCAAAGTGGGCCGGTGCCGTGCGTGCGTCCGGCGCGCGACTGGACTGAGCAGAAGGCCTGACGACTCATGCCCGCTGACAGCAGGGCGTGGGCCACCGGGGTATCAAAACTGAAGTATCAATCCTCTTCGTGCGAGGCTTTGCTGCGCATATAGCGCCGCACCAGAATGCCAGCGGCAATCAGTACCGCGGCGGCTCCCGCCAGTATCCACAACGAGTTCTCGTCCGACGTCATGGCGGCTTCGGCCAGCTGGTCAGCGAACAGCACCTTTATCAGAATGCCAGGCGACATGCCGATGAGCGTGCCCAGCAGATAGTCGCGCCATGAGACATGCGACGCCCCGAGGATGGCGTTGATCACCGCAAAAGGCGCCACCGGGACGATCCGGATAGTGATGACCGATCGCAAACCCTTGCGAGCCACCTTGTGGCTCAACGCGTCCACGCGCTTGCCGCCCAGTCGGGCCAGTCGTTCGCCGCCGATTGCCGCCCCTACGCCATACGTCGCCATTGCGCTGGCGCCTGTCCCCACCAGAGCGTAGAGCAAGCCTGGCCACGCGCCGAACACCAGTCCGGTAACCGCGATGGTCAGGGACACCGGCAGCAGAATCAGGCCTCCCACGACATAGACGGCCAGCACGATCAACGGCGCAGAGCGCATGTCTTCCAGTTCTTGCGCCCACTTGGACAAGACTTCCACCGTGGCCACCTCGCGCAGCGGTGTGGCCGACCACAACAGCGCCAAGGCGCCGGCAAGCGCCAGCGTGCCGATGATGAACGCGATGCGCAGGCGCGTATTGCCTTGGGGGGGGGCCGAGGAAGCGGTTTGGGTCATGGGCGCATTGTGAAGCAAATGGCGTGCTCGTGCGAAATGTCGTCCCCGCCATGTCGGGTGCATGTCAGCAGGCCACCACGCTGACCGCCAGTCCGCCCAACGACGTCTCTTTGTATTTGTGCGACATGTCGCGCCCCGTATCGCGCATGGTCTGGATCACCTGGTCCAGTGACACCATGTGCTGACCGTCCTGACGCAGCGCCATTTGTGCGGCGTTGACCGCCTTGACTGCGGCGATGGCATTGCGCTCGATACAGGGAATCTGCACCAGCCCGCCAATCGGGTCGCATGTGAGTCCGAGGTTGTGCTCCAGGCCGATCTCTGCCGCATTCTCCACCTGCTCTGGGGTGCCCCCCATGACTTCGGCAAGACCTGCGGCGGCCATTGCACAGGCCGATCCCACCTCGCCCTGGCAACCCACTTCCGCACCCGATATGGAGGCATTGGTCTTGCAGAGAATGCCAATGGCCGCAGCCGTCAGCAGAAACCTGGCAGGATCGCTCGCCCGCGCCTGCGGGTTGAACTGCATGTAGTAGTGCAGCACCGCCGGCACGATCCCCGCAGCACCGTTGGTGGGCGCAGTCACGACACGACCGCCCGCAGCGTTCTCTTCGTTGACAGCCAGCGCATACAGATTCAGCCAGTCCATCGCCGCCAGGCCATGATCGTGCGCGCGTGTTTCCGGCCCCAGCATGGTCTGATGCAGACGACGAGCACGCCGTCGCACCCGCAGCCCGCCAGGCAGCTCACCCTGGGCCTGCATGCCGGCTTGAACACATGCTTGCATGGCTTGCCAGATATCCTGCAGTCTGGCGTCGATATCTTCCTGTGTCGCCCAGGTTCGTTCATTGGCGAGCATGACTTGCGCGATGCTCAAGTCCTGTTCTTTGCACAGGCTCAGGAGTGCCTGGGCGGTGGCAAATGGGTAAGGAGGTTGAGCACGGGTGACGGCAGGCAGCGCCCCTGTCGCCTCGGCTTCATCCAGAACAAAGCCGCCTCCTACCGAATAGTAGGTTCGTGTGAGCACCGACCGGCCATCCTGCAAGGCGTGCAGGCGCAACGCGTTGGGATGATAGGGCAGGGCCTGCAGATGAAATGCGATATCCCGTTCCGGTTGAAATTCGATCCTGCCGATACCTGGGGCGTGAAAAGTGCCTTCGGAAAACGCAGCAGAGACCGCTGGGGCGACTTCGCGAGGATCGACACTTTCCGGCAGCAACCCCATCAACCCCATCACCACGGCACGGTCGGTGGCATGGCCGATACCTGTCGCGCCCAGCGATCCGAACAGTTCGATCTTGAACCCGTTGACACCGGTTTTATTGCCATCGACTGCCCGCGCCAGGAAGTCGCTGGCGGCACGCATCGGGCCGACCGTGTGCGAACTCGACGGCCCGATGCCAATCTTGAAAAGATCAAATACGCTGATAGTCACGCTAAACTCTCTCGTTCGAATACAACGACGCCATCATCTAATCATGTATTGATACGTCCGACGAGCGACGTTGGCTATCACAAGGCATTAGCAAAACTAAAGGGTAAGCATGTTGAGTGCACGCACCAACGCACAGATCCATGGCCGTCTGCATGTGTTTGCCTCGGCGGCCCGCCATCTGTCTTTCACCAGCGCTGCACAGGAACTGAACGTCACGCCTGGTGCGGTCAGTCAGCAGATCCGTCAGCTTGAAGAGCGGTTGGGCGTCAAGCTGTTCAATCGTGCGCCGCGCGGGGTCGTGCTGACCGCCGAGGGCCAGCGCCTGTCCCAGGTCGTCGCCCGGTCCTACGGCGAAGTCGACGAAGTGCTTTCGCACCTGCAGGCCGGCAGGCTGGGTGGAATCTTCCGGTTGCGTTCGATTCCCTCGTTCCTGGAGAAGTGGCTCATGCCACGGCTGGGCTTGTTGCGCGACGCCTATCCCGATATCTCGTTTCGCTTCGTTGCCGAAGACAGCAGCTGGTCGCTGCGCGATGGCGAGTTCGATCTGGCCGTGGACCTCAATGAAGGGATCTACCCCGGCCTGCTGACCACGCCACTGGTACAGGAACATATTTTTCCGGTCTGCGCGCCGGACATGATACGGGCGTCCCAGCCGCTGGACGAACCCCACGACCTCGTGCACTACCCCTTGCTGCACGACATCACGGCCTGGCGCGGCAGCTACGCCTACGCCGAATGGGCGTACTACCTCTCGCAGTGCGGGGCCGACGATGTCGATGTACGGCGCGGCTACACCTTCAACCGCTATTCGCTCAGCCTGGAGGCCGCACGTGCCGGAATGGGCGTGGCCATCGCACGCCAGACCCTCATCACCAATGAACTTACCTGTGGCGCACTCGTGGCACCGTTCACGCTGACCGTACCCAATCGCAAGCACTACGTGCTGGTGTATCCCCCCGGCGCACTGGCCGACCCGCGGGCACGCGCCGTGCACGACTGGTTCGTGTCCCAATTCGCACAAGCCGGGTAACCCTTGGCCCGTGCACCGTAGCACCGCCTCTGTCATCCACGCCCAAACCTTCTGGAGATCCTCATGACCACAATCGCCTGGCTGTTGCTCGTATCCGCGCTTTTGCCCATCGTCGCCGTAGGCATTGCCAAGGCAGGGGGCTCAGGGTTTGATAACGGCAACCCGCGTGGCTGGCTCGCCCGGCAAGAAGGCTATCGACTGCGCGCCAACGCGGCCCAGGCCAACCTGTTCGAAAACCTGCCTTTCCACTTTGCTGCCGTTTTGTTCGCGCTTCACAATCAGGCCGATCCGACGGCTCTGCGCAACGCGATGGCAGCCTGGATCGTGATCCGCCTGGCCTATATTGCTTGCTATGTCGCCGACAAGGGTGGCCTGCGCTCCATCGTGTGGGCCGTCAGCCTGGCCATCACGGTCTACATCCTGTTCCTGGGAGTCTGAGGTTCTCGGCCGGGCTGGAGGTACTTCCTCCTGCCCATGCCCGCCTTCAAACGCCCAGTACCGTCAACGCGATGAAGGTGGCAAACAGCACGAAATGGGTCAAGCCCTCGATGGCATTGGTCTGTCCGTCGTTCAAGTTGATGGCAGTGACCAGCAGCGTGATCGCGACCATGACCGTCTGCACCGGCGTCATGGCCATCTGGAAAGGCTGGCCGTTGAACAAGGCCAGGGCCTCCATGACCGGCACGGTCAGAATGACCGTGGACAGCGATGCTCCCAGCGCGATGTTCACCACGGCCTGCATCCGGTTGGCCAGAGCCGCACGCAACGCCGTCAGAATCTCCGGCCCCGCGCTGATTGCGGCCACCAGCAGGGCGATCAGCGCCAGAGGCAGCCCCACGTCCGTGGCCACTTCACGCAGCGCCACCGACATCGATTCGGCCAGCCAGCCGATCGCAATGACACCCAGGATCAGAATGGTGATCGAAAAGGCCAGCGGCGGCTCTTCGTCCTGATCTGAGGTGCGCCGGGGGCGTCGTTTCTCAGGATAGCTATAACTGAAGAAGTAGCTGTGCGGGCCGGTCTGCATGCGCAGGAAAACCGCATACAGCGTGATCATGGCGCCTATCGTGAACATGGAGTAGTGCCGCCAGACGCTGCTGTCGATGAACTCCGGCACCACCATCGAGATGCCCATCGCGGTCAGGATCATGGCCGTATACGTGCGTGCCGAATCGTCGTTGTACGATTGCTCGCCATGCTTCAAGCCACCCATCAACGCCGCCAGGCCGAGGATGCCATTGATGTCCAGCATCACCGCGGAATAAATGGTGTCGCGCACCAGCGTGGGCGACTCGGTGTGCGCCAGCACGATGGCCAGCACCAGCACCTCCACCACGACGGCCGACAAGGTGAGAATCATCGTGCCATACGGGTCGCCCACCTTGCGGGCGATGCGCTCGGCATGCCGGGCAACCCGCAGCGATATGCATACGATCACCCCGACCAGGAACGCCGTCAACGCAACCGTCCCCATCAAGCCCGACGCCAGCGCCCGCGCTTCGACCAACGTGGCCACAAGGCCCGTCAGCAGAACCGCACCAAGAAACTTTTCGTCGGCAACGGCTTCACGCCACGCATGCATGTCGGCGGGTTTCATGCGTTACCGTCATCCTCTTGATGTGCTGTGTTCGCTGACAGTTTCTCTGACTTTTCGTTCTTTTTTTGCAGATGTGCTTCGGTGCGGCTCAGCACGATCAGAATGAACAGTGCGAACAGCGTGCTGACCAATGCCAGCATCTCGCGCCCCAATCCTGCCGTGATGCCCACGGCAGCGGTGAACCAGATGCTTGCCGCCGTGGTCAGTCCCTTGACGTCATGGCCGCGCGACTTGATGATCGCCCCTGCGCCCAGAAAACCGATGCCGGCGATCACACCCTGAAGCACCCGGCTCATGTCTGCCACCTGCATGTCGCTCAGCGATGGTGCCAGCACGAACAGCGCCGAGCCGAGTGCCACCAGCATGTGGGTCCGCAGCCCGGCTGCCTTGCCCTTCGATTCGCGTTCGTATCCGATCAGTCCGCCCAGTACCGAGGCGACCAGCAATCGCACTACAATCCTCACGCCCTCATCCAGGTCGTTAATGTCGGAGAATTCCTGCTGTAACGTCGCAGTCAGGGAAGACCATATGTCGAGCATCGTGCCGTCCTTGCGGGGTGGGATGATTCAGAGCCTTGTGGCGCAAAGCACCGGCTTGCGATGAACCAGGTGCCCAGAATACCTGAGCCGCATTTTTAAACCAATTTACGAGTTGCCTTTTTATGCTCACGCTACGCCCTGCCGATGCCGACGATGTTCAGGTGATTACCGACATCACCAACCAGGCCATCGTCCACACGACGGCCATCTGGACCTTGAACCCCGTCACGACTCAGGCTCGGGCGGCCTGGATGCAGGACCGCCTTGCACGCGGCATGCCCGTGATCATCGCCCAGCTCGATGGCCAGGTCGTTGGCTTCGGCAGTTATGGCGATTTCCGTCCGCATGAGGGCTACCGCCACACTGTCGAACACTCGTTGTATGTGGCACCGCATGCGCAGGGGCAGGGCGCGGGTCGCAGTCTGCTGGCAGCACTCATCGAGCACGCCGCCAGCCATGACCGGCATGTCATCGTCGGCTGCATCGATGCCAGCAACGAGGCTTCGCGCGCGCTGCACCAGAGCGCCGGTTTCGTTCAGACCGGCTTGATGCCTCAGGTCGGCCGGAAATTCGATCACTGGCTCGATCTGCTGATCATGCAGAAAACGCTGGGCGATGCCGGTGAAAAGAGCGGCCTGCTCAGCCCAGCAAAAACGAGATGACCGACTGATTGAATACGCGGGGATTGCCGATGTTCATTCCATGCGAGGATCCCGCGATCGTCACGCGCTGTGCATCGGGCAGGATGCGCTCCAGATAATCGATGATGGCGGGATAGGGCGCCGGGCTGAGCGCGCCGCCAATGAGCAGTACCGGCAGGTTGAGCGATTTCAGAAGGCTCTCGTCCAGCACGTCATTGGGCTCGCGTATCTGTCCCAGCAAAGTGCGGGCGTTGTCGCGCGCCATCTGGCGAAACCACGGCACCATGCGCGGCCAGGTGCCCGCGCCGCTTACCGCGTCGATAAAAATGGACAGGCCTTCGTCCAGTTCACCGGCCTGGATCAATTCGCAGGCATGTTCACGAAATCTGCCCCGGGCGTCAGGTTGACCTGCCAGCGCAATCCCTGGGTCGGCCAGCGTCAGTGTATGCACCGCCCCAGGCTGGTTCATGGCCATGCTCAGCGCCACCCTGGCGCCGCGTGAATGCCCCACGACATGGGCGCCTCGCAGGCCCAGCCCGGATAACAGCGCCAGGCAATCGGCAGTGTGCTGGGCGACTGTGAATCCGTTGCCCTTGCCGTCCCACTGCTCTGGCCAATAGCAGCGCAACGACGGCGCGATCACACGGAAATGGGCACTGAGTGACCTGATCTGTGCATTCCAGTAGCGACAGTCGCACAACGAACCATGTATGAGCAGCAAGGGCGGCCCGTCGCCTCTGTCGGCGTAGGCCAGCCGGCTGCCGTCCAGGTCGATATAGGACAGGGGAAATTCGGGCTCGGTTCGCATGGCGCAGATTCTACCGTGGGGCTACACTGCCGGTCATGGATTACACATGGCTTTGGATTCCCTTCACCATTGCAGCCGCCGCGGCGCAGTCAGGGCGCAACATCATTCAAAGCGGCTTGACCAAAACGCTGGGCACACTTGGCGCCACTCAGGTCCGCTTCCTGTACGGGTTTCCGTTTGCCTTGCTGTTTCTGGCCATTCTGTTGGGCGTGACGGGTCAGCCTGCTCCCGCCTTGCAATCCGGGTTCTTTGCCTACGCGATAGCCGGCGCCGCCACTCAGATTGCGGCTACCGCATTGATGCTGGCGGCCATGCGCGAGCGTGGGTTTGTCGTCGTCACGGCCTGGATCAAGACCGAACCCATACAGGTTGCCATCTTCGGGCTGATCGTGCTGGGCGACCCTTTTTCATGGGTTTCCGCCATCGGCATTGTGCTTGCCACCCTGGGTGTGGTGCTGCTGTCAGTCAAGCCGGCCGCCGTGAGCGACCTGTCTGCAGGAATGAAGCCTGTCCTGCTGGGATTGCTGGCAGGCGCGTGTTTCGCACTGTCGGCGATCGGGTTTCGCGGTGCGATTCTGACGCTGGATTCGGGCACCTTTCTGCTCAAGGCGAGTTGGACGCTGACCTGGGCCCTGGGCATGCAGGCCGGGGCGTTGCTGCTCTGGATGCTGATCTGGCGCCGCGACATCCTGCACGGCTGCCTGGGAGCCTGGCGTGCCTCCATCAGCGGGGGCTTTCTGGGCGCGTTCGCTTCGCAATGCTGGTTCATCGGCTTTGCCCTGACAGCCGCCGCCAACGTGCGCACGCTCGGCCTGGTCGAGGTGCTGTTTGCCATGATGCTCTCCCATCGCTTCAGCACTCACCGTGTGAGCCTGCGCGAAGGCATCGGCATTGCCATCATCGTACTGGGCGCGGCCATCGTCATTGCCGTCGCGTGACGGTCCTGTCCGTCATTCATCGCACCAGGACTTTCACCTCATGAATGACTTGGCCCCCGAGGGCTGGAAACCAATCCAGTGCTCGGGGCCATTGCATGCACACGTGTGCGTCGCGCCAGACTACTGCAACAACTGCAGGCGGTTCTTGGCGGTTTCGGCAGCCGTTGCGTTCGGGTAATCGCGCACCAGCTGCTGCAAGGTTGCTTTGGCACCGGCGCGGTTGTTGGACTCGATCTGGCTGCCCGCAATCACCAGCAGGGCATCGGGCGCACGCGGGTTGTTCGGTGCTGCCTTGACCAGGGTCTGCATCTGGGTGATGGCGCCCTTGTAGTCCTTCAGCGCATAGCGGCTGCTTCCCAGATAGAACTGCGCCGTGGATGCCAGGGGGCTGTTGGGAAAGGCCGAGAGGAATCCGGAAAGGGCATCGGACGCCTCTTTGTACTGACCCGTGCGGAACTGGTCGATGGCGCTGTCGTAGGCCGCCTGTTCCTGCGGATCGCTAGCCTGGACGCCCTGAGGATTGTTCGGGTTCTGCTGGGCGTTGGGGCGGTTGCGTGACTGCTCGCGCGAAATGAGTTCGAGCTGGTCGCGCAGTTGCATCACTTCCTGTTGCAGCGACTGAATCTGATCGGCCAACTGCAAGCGCGCCCGGTTGTTCTGCTCGGTCATCTGCCGAACCTGCTGGCGCAGATCGAGAATCGCATTTCGGGCCTGATCATCGGAAAACGCATGGCTGGGCGCCGATACACAAGCGAGTGCAAAGCCGCTTAGCAAAGCGATTCTGCGGAAATAATGAACGGAGATGCGCATGGATCGAAATCCCACAAAGCGGAAAAAGAATTCCGTCGGCCAAAATGAAAAAACGTCGGAACGGCGGCGAACCGTTCCGACGTCGGGAACTATTGTAACGCTACCCGTTTAACGCTGATAGTTGATATCGGCGCGACGGTTTTCGGCAAAATCGGATTCCGAGGAACCCGTGGAACGGGGTTTCTCTTTGCCGAAGCTGATGGTTTCGATCTGGTTGTCGCCCACACCCAACAGGGTCATTGTGCGACGCACGGCATCTGCACGACGCTGGCCGAGAGCCAGGTTGTACTCTGCACCGCCGCGTTCGTCGGTATTACCTTCGATGCGGATGCGTTGCTGGCTGTTTTGAGCCAGGTAACCGGCGTGTGTTTCCACCAGGCCACGGTACTGCTCCGACACGGAATAGCTGTCAAAGTCGAAGTACACGGAGCGCTGTTGCGCCAGAATGCTCTGCGGGTTGAACGGGTCCATGATCTGGCCCGATGTGCCTCCACTCATACCGCCAGTGGTGCCGCTGCCGCCAGCACCGGCCTGGTCGTCCAGCGGCACGGAACTGCAAGCGGCCAGAGCAGCCGTAAGGGCAGCGATGGTAAGGCTTTTGGCAATGCGCGATC
>JAEYZR010000079.1 GCA_023427945.1 Pseudomonadota bacterium
TATGACAGACCAACGCAAAAAGCCCCGCAAGAGCGGGGCTTTTTGCTTGAATCTTTTGGTGGCCTGGGGCGGAATCGAACCACCGACACAAGGATTTTCAATCCTCTGCTCTACCGACTGAGCTACCGGGCCGACACAACGAGGGCGCATGATACACAAAATTCGGGATGCGTGCAGAGCCTAAATTACTTTGCATGGGATGACGCGCTATACTGAGGGACTTCCCGCAGTGTCTTTTCAAGCTGCTTTACCGGTGCCCAGCGCTGATGTCGGTCGACGTCCTCACTTTCGGTTTGAATCACACTTCCGCTCCCGTCTCGGTGCGCGAGAGGGTGTCCATGCCCGTCGATCTGGTCCGGCCCGCCCTGGATGCGCTGCGCACGGCCTTCGGTGGTTCCGTGCGCGAAGCCGCCATCCTGTCCACCTGTAACCGCACCGAAGTCTACTGTGCGGCAGAGCCCCAGGTGGTCGAACAGTTGCCCAGGTGGCTGGCCGACTACAACCGCATCGAAGCCATCGATCTGGGCCCTCATCTCTATCGCCATCAGCAGGACGCTGCCGTGCGCCATGCGTTTCGCGTGGCCAGTGGACTGGATTCGATGGTGCTGGGCGAGCCGCAAATCCTTGGCCAGATGAAAGACGCCGTGCGTACGGCAGGCGAAGCGGGTGCCCTGGGCACGCTGTTGCATCAAATGTTCCAGCGCACCTTCTCGGTGGCCAAGGAAGTGCGCACGCAAACCGCCATCGGCGCCAACTCCGTGTCCATGGCCGCGGCTGCGGTGCGCCTGGCCGAGCGCGTCTTCGGCGATCTGGGGCAGGCAAGAATCCTGTTCATCGGCGCAGGCGAAATGATCGAGCTCTGTGCGACGCACTTCGCCGCGCAGAAGCCTGGTGGCATCGTGGTGGCCAATCGCACTGAGCAGCGCGCACAGGTTCTGGCCGAACGTTTCCAGGCGAGCACCATGAAGCTTGCCGATCTGCCGGAGCGCCTGGCCGACTTCGACGTCATTGTGTCCTGTACGGCCAGTTCTTTGCCCATATTGGGTCTGGGCATGGTCGAGCGCGCCACGCGCCTGCGACGCCACCGGCCTATGGTCATGGTCGATCTGGCGGTCCCTCGCGATATCGAGGCCGAAGTGGGGCGGCTTGACGACGTATTCCTTTATTCCGTGGATGATCTGGGCAAGCTCGTCCAGAGCGGCACGGATGCCCGGCGTGCTGCGGTCGTGCAGGCAGAGGCCATCATCGATGCCCGCGTCCAGCATTTCATGCACTGGATGCAGTCGCGTGCCATGGTTCCGGTCATCCGCGATCTGCATCAATCGGCCGACGCGCTGCGCGCCCAGGAAATGGATCGCGCCAGAAAGGCTCTGGCACGTGGCGAGTCTGCCGAAGCCGTGCTCGAACAACTCGCGCATGGCCTGACGCAGAAGTATCTGCATGGTCCGCTTGCGGCACTGAACCGCAGTAGCGACGCCGATCGCGACCAGTTGCTCAACTGGGTTCCAAAGCTCTTTCCCTCGGGCGACAGCCGGCGTTAGCGTCGCGATCGTTGCGTCCCTTCCCGGTCGCGTGAATGTCCGCGGCCCCATTCCATTCGTTTCCCTCTTCTTTCACCCTTATGCTTAAACCCTCGATGCGGGGCCGGCTGGAGCAATTGGCCCGCCGCCTGATAGAAGTCGATGCTTTGCTGGCTGAACCTGAAATCGGCGCAGACATGGAAAAGTTTCGCAAACTCTCACGCGAACGAGCAGAACTCGAGCCCGTGGTCTTGGTTTTCAATGCCTTCACCGCCTGCGAAGACGATGTCGCCACCGCGCACGAGCTGCTGGCCGATCCCGAGATGAAGGCGATGGCCGAAGACGAGATCAAGGCCGGGCGGTCGAAGCTGGAAACCCTGGCCGCCGAGTTGCGCATCCTGCTGCTGCCACGCGACCCCGATGACGATCGCAGCCTTTTCCTGGAAATCCGGGCGGGTACGGGCGGTGATGAAAGCGCGCTGTTCGCCGGCGATCTGCTGCGCATGTACAGTCGCTACGCCGAACAGCGGGGGTGGAAAGTCGAGTTGATGTCCGAGAGTGCGTCCGAGCTCGGTGGCTACCGAGAGGTCATCGCGCGTGTGGATGGTGCCGGGGCCTATGGTCGCCTGAAGTTCGAATCGGGCGCCCACCGCGTGCAGCGTGTGCCTGCCACCGAAGCGCAGGGCCGTATCCATACGTCGGCGTGCACCGTGGCCGTCATGCCCGAGGCCGATGCGCTCACCGACATCGTGATCAACAGTTCGGACCTGCGCATCGACACGTTTCGCGCGAGCGGGGCGGGCGGACAGCACATCAACAAAACCGATTCTGCGGTGCGCATCACCCATCTGCCTACGGGACTGGTGGTCGAGTGTCAGGACGACCGTTCGCAACATCGCAACAAGGACCGCGCCATGCAGGTGTTGGCGGCCCGCCTGAAAGATCAGCAGTTGCGTGAACGACAGGGCGAGCAGGCGGCGACACGAAAAAGCCTGGTGGGCAGCGGCGACCGTTCGGAGCGGATACGCACCTACAACTTTCCACAGGGCCGGCTGACCGACCATCGCATCAACCTGACGCTCTACAAGCTTGGCCAGATCATGGAAGGCGATCTGGAAGAACTCACCGGCAGCCTGATCGCCGAGCACCAGGCCGAGCAACTGGCTGCACTGGGCGAGGACATCTGAGCGTGACCGGGCCGGTGTGTGTCCGCTCGCTCATGCAGTCCTGTGGCTTGCCCAGGCTGGAGGCGCGCATGCTGCTCGAACATGTCCTGGGCTGTCCACGCGCCTGGTTGCTGGCGCACGACACCGACCCTCTGCAGGCAGAGGCCGTGTCGCGGTTCGACGCATTGGCGCAGCGGCGTCTGGCAGGTGAACCCATGGCTTATCTGGTGGGGCACCGCGAATTCATGGGGCACCGCTTCAGTGTGTCCCCCGGCGTGCTCATCCCGCGTGCCGACACCGAACTGCTGGTCGAGACGGCGCTGGCCCACGTGCAAGCCCGTGCCGGCCGCGAGATGCCGTGTACGATACTGGACATGGGGTGTGGCAGTGGGGCCATCGCGATCAGCCTGGCCCTGGTCCAGGGGTTGCACGTGCAGGTCACGGCACTGGATGTCAGCGAGGCAGCGCTTGCCGTCGCACGGCAGAACGCGACGGCGCTGGGCGCCCAGGTTCGTTTTGTGCAGAGCGACTGGTTCGATGGGCTCGCCACGCAAGACCGCTTCGATCTGATTCTCTCCAATCCGCCATATATCGCGGCCGACGACCCGCACCTTGCCCAGGGCGATCTGCGCTTTGAGCCCGTGGATGCGCTGACCGACGGCGCCGACGGCCTGAGCGACATTCGTCTGCTGGTGCAGGCTGCCCGTGAGCGTCTGAACCCGGAAGGGGCGATCTGGCTCGAACACGGCTGGAAGCAGGCAGTCGCCGTGCGTGAACTATTGCAGGAGGCGGGCTTCAAACGTGTTGCCAGCCTTCAGGATCTTGCCGGAATCGAGCGTATTTCCGGCGGGTATCTATAATCCGATTACCACCATTGCGCTATTGCGAGGCCACCATGAGCGAAGTACAAGATTTCATCCGCGAAACCGTCACCCAGCACCCCGTCGTGCTCTTCATGAAAGGCACGGCGCAGCAACCTCAGTGCGGTTTTTCCGCTACTGCCATCAAGGTATTGCGTGACTGTGGCGTGAAAAAACTGATCACCGTCAACGTGCTGGAAGATCAGGACGTCCGCCAGGGCATCAAGGAATACTCCAGCTGGCCGACGATTCCACAACTGTACGTGTCGGGCGAGTTCATCGGCGGCTCCGACATCCTCACCGAGATGAATGCCAGCGGCGAACTCAAGACCCTGCTGGACAGCTCGGGCGCGACCGCCTGATCCAGGCTCTCTGGCACCGCCGGCCCGGCATCATTGCGCTGCCGGGCGGCAGGGATCGCTGGCGTGGCTTCTTTGCTTCACGACGTGGCGTCTCGTTAGACATTCCGGTCGATGTCGCCATATGTCGGCAGAATCAGCCCGTTGATTCCGCCCCGGCCTTGGGCATGAACGAAACCGGCATCACGCCACGCTCGAACCTCTTCACCCCGCTTTCCTCGTCGGCATCGGCGCCGAATGTCCGCTCCTGTACGGTTCCCAATGCGGGATCGACCTGATCGAAGGCCGTATCCCCGTCTTCGTTTGCAACGCCCGAGGGTTTCAGGCCAGCAAAGTCGAAGAGCCCGGTATCCATCAAGTGAGAAGGGGCCACATTGGATAGCGCATTGAAAATGCTCCATGACCGGCCGGGGTGCTTGCGATCCCACTCCTGAATCATGCGTCCCACTTCGCGACGTTTCAGATTTTCCTGTGATCCACACAGATTACAGGGGATGATCGGAAACTGCTTGAGATCGGCATAGGCCACCAGGTCCGATTCAGGAACGTATGCCAGCGGACGAATGACCGTATGGCGTCCATCATCGGACACCAGTTTGGGTGGCATGGCCTTGAGCTTGGCGCCGTAGAACAGATTCAGAAAGAAAGTGCCGAGAATGTCGTCACGGTGATGGCCCAGCGCAATTTTCGTTGCGCCCAATTCAGTCGCCACACGATAAAGAATGCCGCGACGCAGACGCGAGCAGAGCGAACATGTCGTCTTGCCCTCGGGAATGATGCGCTTGACGATGGAGTAAGTGTCCTGCGTCTCGATATGAAACGGCACGCCCAGCCCGGTCAGGTAATCGGGCAGCACGTGGGCAGGAAAACCGGGCTGCTTCTGGTCCAGATTCACGGCAATGATGTCGAAATCGAACGGTGCCCGCGTGCGCAGCGTCAGCAACAGGTCCAGCATGCTGTAGGAGTCTTTGCCACCGGACAGGCACACCATCACGCGGTCACCCGCCGAAATCATGTTGTAGTCGGAAATGGCACGAGTGGTCTCGCGTGCGAGCCTCTTGGCAAGTTTATTGTTCTCCAGTCTCGCCTTGTCGTGAGCGGGCGAACGAAGACGGGCTGTCGAACTTGCGACGGCAGGTTGCGAGGGTAGGTTTTTTTCAAGCATTTTTTTCAGCTGCCATGTCGTGTGGCGTTGCGCCGTGATCTATTGAGCCGGATCGCGAGACAGTTGCACTTCTACTGCCACGGCGGCGCAATCGGAAAAGGCCATCGGTTTGCTGATGCGAATCCGCACCATGCGAATGTCGGCGAAGTCGGCCATCAGTCTCTTGGCCACACGCTCCGTCAGCGTCTCGATCAGATTCACATGCGCCTGCGTACACTCTTCCACGATCGCATCGCGCAAGTGCCGATAATCGAGCACGCTGTGGATGTCGTGGTCGTCCACTGGACTCGTGATGTCGACATCGATTTCGGCATCGATGTGCAGTGGCTGGGTGGCGCGGCGCTCGTGTTCGAGAATGCCGATGCGAGCATCCAGCGCGAGACGACTGAAAACAATACGGCGAGTAGGCATGTCTGAGGCCTGAGAGAGTCGGACGGCAATTGTATGATGTCAGCCATATACTGGAAAATGAGGTAAGCAAAACGTGGCGCAGCAATACGATGCCGTTGTGGTGGGAGGTGGCCCTGCAGGTGCCTCGTGCGCAGTGTGGCTGGCAAGGCTGGGATTGTCGCCATTGTTGCTTGAATCGGCCGAAAGTCTTGGAGGCCTGGCACGCACCAACCCGTTTCAGGACAACTGGATCGCGGTGCTGCCCGGTCTGACGGGCCGCGAGGTCGGTGCCAACATCGCACACAGTGTCGGCCTCGCCAATGTCCCGGTCATCACCTCGGCACGGGTGCATCAACTCCAGCGGCGCGAGGGTGGTTTTCTCACTGCATTCCAGGGCAAGGAGGCCGGCGAGATAGCGTCACGCACGGTGGTCATTGCGTCGGGTACATGTGCCAGGCCCTTGCCTGGACAGGCGCCCGGTGAGCACTTCCCCGGCGTGCTCGTGGGCCCGGGCATGCACGTCGCCGAGCAGGACTACCGAGGAAAGTCGGTCGCCATTTTGGGGGGCGGGGACAACGCCTTCGAAAATTACGCTTATGTGCGCGACCGGGGGGCGGCGCAAGTCCATGTGTATGCACGTTCCGTCCGGGCGCAGGCGCAGTGGTTCGAAAGCGCTCGCACCGCCGATGTTCACATCGGACCGCATGCGGTCGAACCTGCCCAGCGCCGTGTCAACGGTCGCCAGTACGATCTCGTTCTGGTCTTCTATGGCTGGGAGCCGCGTGCGCCCTTTGCCGACCACCTCATGCTGGCGCGCGATGCATCGGGCTATTTCAAGACCGATTTTCGGACGGCTGAAACATCGCAGGATGGCGTGTATGCGATAGGCGAGGTGGCCCATAGGATGCACCCATGCGTCGTGACGGCCCTGGCCGACGGGGTCGTGGCGGCCAAGGCGATTCAGGCGCGGCTCGAAGGTGTTGCTGCTCGCTGAAGAGCCGTTGCGCCAGTTGCCTGTCGATCGGCCTCTCCCGGCTATTGCGCGGGAGCGATCTGCGCCTCCTGATTGGCATTCGTGCGTATCCGGACATTGAACGCACGCAGCAGGTCGTTGCGAAACACATGCAGCACCAGTGTCGTGCCAACAGGGCTGCGCGCGATGGCCGCTTCCAGCATCGCTTGCCCATCGACCCGCACACCATCGATTGCCACCACAATATCGCCTGCGGACAATCCTGCCCGATGCGCCGTCGATCCCTCGATCACTGTCGCAATCGCCACGCCGTCTGCGGTCTTGCGCAGACGTGCGCCCAGCGGGTGCTGCGCAGAAGCCTTCCACGTCAAGGCCAGTCCTGCGGCAGGTAACAGCTTCGCCAGCGGCACATCGGCGCAGCCATCGACGTGATCGCGCAGGAAGCGCTGCACGTTCACGCCCGTGGCCTCCATCACGATGCCCGCCATTGCGTTTTCTGGCACACCGGCCTGCTTGCCTCGATAGAAGTCGCGACCGTAGCGTTTCCACAGCAGGTGCATGACGTCGTCCAGGGACTTCTTTCCGGCAGTCTGTTCGCGGATCAGAAGGTCCAGTCCAAGTGCCACCAGGGATCCCTTGGTGTAGTAACTCACCAAGGCATTGGGCGAATTCTCATCCTGTTTGTAATAGCGTGTCCAGGCATCGAAGGAACTCTCCGCCACGGATTGTTTGAGTCGGCCTGGGGTAGCGTGCACCTGGGTGATCGTCTTGGCGAGCAGGCGAAGATAGGCGGGCTTGTCGATGACGCCCGCACGCAGGAGGAACAGATCGTCGTAGTAGGACGTGAATCCTTCGAACACCCACAGCAATCGTGTCAGGTTCGGGCGAGTCAGGTCGTAAGGCACGAATGCTTGCGGCTTGATGCGCTTGACGTGCCAGGTATGGAAATACTCGTGGCTGACCAGTCCCAGAAATGTCTGATAGCCTTCGCCCGCCTCGGCCTGCCCCATCAAAGGAAGATCCTTGCGGGCCGCCATCAGGGCAGTGCTGGCCCGATGCTCCAGTCCACCATAACCATTGGCGGTCACCTGAGTCATGAAGACATAGCGATCCGCACTGTCAAGAAACGGTGCGCGTTTGGTGCGTGGCTCGAAAAAGGCGATCTGCGCTTCACATATCTTCTGGACATCCCTTGCAATGCGCGCCAGATCGATGTCCGGGGATGCATCGGTGAACACCATTTCGTGCGGTGCGCCATGTGCAGTGAAGCGCACGGCCCGACCGGTCCCCATCTCGACCGGATGATCGATCAGGGCATCGTAATCGCTCGCCTGGTAGCGGCCGAACCCGTTGCGCCGCGCGCCTTCGCGCCCCGGCGCGGCCGGCAGGCTGGTGTACACCTGCCACCCCTGAGCCTCAGTGGGCGCGACCAGCTCGACGCAGCAGGCTGTGTGTTCCTGGCCATGTACCCGCATGAATACGCTGGTGCCGTTGAAAAACGCGTGCGTCTGGTCGACATGGGCGCCGCGTACCGACAAGTCCCAGGCGTAGACGACGTATTGAAGAGTGAGGGGGCCGGCGCAGGGGG
>JAEYZR010000252.1 GCA_023427945.1 Pseudomonadota bacterium
GCCATATCCTGGTCGCCGACGAGAAGGCTGCCAACGACATCCTGGCGCAGTTGCAGAAGGACAAGTCGAAATTTGACGACCTGGCCAAGAAAAACTCCAAGGACCCCGGCAGCGCACAACGCGGCGGCGACCTCGGCTGGGCGCCTCCCAGCAACTACGTCAAACCTTTCGCCGATGCGGTCACCGCACTGAAGAAAGGCGCACTGGTCGACAAACCTGTGCAGACCCAGTTCGGCTGGCACATCATCATGGTTGAAGACACCCGTCCGGTGGAATTCCCGCCCGTCGACCAGGTCAAACCGCAGATCGAAGAAATGCTGCGCCAGCAAACCCTGGCCAACTACCAGGAAGAACTGCGCGGCAAGGCCAAGATCGACTGATCCCGCGTCATTCGAACAACATCGCCGGTATCCGGAGGCTGCAGAATGGCCTCATGGATACCGGCGATTCGTTTTTCTGTATGCGATGGCGATGTCAGGGTTCAGGCCGAAGGCGTGGTGCGCCCTCCAATCACCTGAAATCACATGCCGAGCAGGGCTTTCAGAGCCGCCTCATCCAGGATCGTCACACCGTACTCCTGCGCCTTGACGAGCTTGGAGCCGGCTTCCTCGCCAGCGACGAGATAACTGGTCTTGCGCGACACCGAGCCGCTCACTTTTCCGCCAGCGGCCAGGATATGGCGGGTCGCCTCGTCGCGTGTCCACTCGGGCATGGTGCCGGTCAGCACAAAAGTGAACCCTGAGAGACTACCTGCGGCACGCTGGGCCTCAGCCACCGGCTGCACACCCCGCTGTTCGAGCTGGGCCACGATTTCGAGGTTATGCGGTTCGGCAAAAAAGCGGCGCACCGATCCGGCCACCGCCGGGCCGACATCCTGCACCTCCAGCAGCTTGGCCTCGTCGGCCTTCATCAGCGCGTCCAGGCTGCCGAAGTGACGCGCCAGGTCGCGCGCCGTGGTTTCGCCGACATGACGGATGCCCAGCGCAAAAACCAGACGCCCCAACGTGGGCTTGCGTGCCTTGTCGATGGCCTGCACGAGGTTATCGGCAGACTTGGCGCCCATGCGGTCGTAGAGCGAGAGTTCCAGGGCCGAAAGCGTGTAGATATCGGCCAACGAGTGCAAACGGTCGCGATCCACGAGTTGATCCACCAGTTTCTCGCCCAGGCCTTCAATGTCCAGGGCACGGCGCCCGACAGCATGGCGCAGCGTCTGCTTGCGCTGGGCCGCGCAAAACAGGCCGCCGGTGCAGCGGGCAATGGCTTCGTCTTCCAGGCGCTCGATGGCCGAGCCGCACACCGGACAGGCCGTGACCATCTCGAACTCGCGAGCGTCTGCGGGTCGCTGGGCAAGCACCGGCCCCACTACCTCGGGAATGACGTCGCCAGCGCGGCGCACAATGACCGTGTCGCCAATGCGCACATCCTTGCGGCGGATCTCGTCCTCGTTGTGCAGGGTCGCATTGGTCACGGTGACCCCGCCCACGAACACCGGAGCCAGCCGGGCCACCGGGGTGATGGCACCGGTCCTGCCGACCTGCACCTCGATGTCGATCAGCGTGGTGGTGGCCTCTTCGGCAGGATACTTGTGTGCCAGCGCATAGCGCGGCGCACGCGCCACGAACCCAAGTACTTTCTGGGCCGGCAAGGCGTTCACCTTGTAGACCACGCCATCGATGTCGTAGGGCAAGGTGGCGCGCTTTTCGCCCATCTTGCGGTAGTAGGCAAGAAGCCCGGCGCTTGCGCGCGCCACCGTGTTGTGACTGCGGTTGACGGGCAGCCCCAGTTCGGCGAGCCAGTCCAGCATGGCACCGTGCGTGTCCGCAGGCGACGCCTTCGCAGCCTTTTCACCGGAGATCTCGCCCCAGCCGTAGGCAAAAAAACGCAGTTTGCGCCTGGCCGTGACACTGGGATCCAGCTGACGCAGGCTGCCCGCGGCCGCATTGCGCGGATTGACAAAAACCTTGGCCCCGGCCCTGGCCTGCGCTTCGTTCAGACCGGCAAAATCCTTGCGGTTCATCAGCACTTCGCCGCGCACTTCCAGCACGTCGGGTGCGCCCTTTTTCAAGGTCAGCGGAATGGAGCGAATCGTGCGGACATTGCCCGTCACGTCCTCGCCCACTTGCCCGTCGCCACGCGTGGCCGCCTGCACCAGCTTGCCTGATTCGTATCGCAGGCTGATCGCCAGGCCGTCGAGCTTGAGTTCGCAAAAATACTCGGTCTCTTCGCCTTCAGCCAGCATGCCGGCGGCACGCAGGGTATCGCTCGCCCGCTTGTCGAAGGCTTCGACATCGTCCTGCGCGAACCCGTTGCCCAGAGACAGCATGGGTACGGCATGGCGCACGGGCTCGAAGGCGCCCGATGGCGTGGCACCCACGCGTTGCGTCGGCGATTCGGGCGTGACGAGTTCCGGATGCGCCTGCTCGAGCTTTTCCAGGGCGACCATCAGGCCGTCATATTCAGCATCTTCGACCGTGGGGTCGTCCAGCACGTAATACCGGTAGTTGTGCGCTTCGATCGCCTCGCGCAAGGCCGCCGCGGCCTGAGCTGGCGACGGGTCCGACTGACCTTCCGAAGAACCCTGCTGCTTCAAGCGAATACCCGCTGTGCACGTGGGCTGCCGGCGCGCAGACCCGCCTGGTCCAGATGCGTGAACAACGTGCGCAGGCGTTCGTCGATCGGGCCATCGGCACCGTCATGCACGGGGCGGCCCTGGTCGTCGACCAGTTCGGCACGCAGGCGCGAGGCCAGTTCACGACCGACATCGACCATGCGGCCAAACGCGCGATCATCCGCCGGACTGCAGGGCACATCCAGCAGCAGGTTCAGACGCGCCACGCCACCCGTGCCGGCGTCAAAGGCAACACCATCGCCGCGGGCCAGCGTAAAGCGCGCAACACCCGACTCGGACATCCAGGCCAATCGGCTGCCTTCATGCACAAAGCCCATCTCGCGGGCAATGCCCAGCACTTCACCTGCGGGCTGGGCGCAACCCAGCATCAGCGTCAGCCCCACCTGAGCGTCCAGACGCGCGCAGACCTCGTCCAGGCTGGCGGCCTGCTCCAGCACAGGGGCGCTTTCCGGTCCTTCCACCGCCGCGTCGAACCGCTCGGCGAGATCCTGGGCGCGTGCCCAGGCTTGCGACCACTCGATCGCCGTGAGCGGACCGCTGCGATTGGCCAGCAGCACGGCAAGTTGCAGGCGGGTGTATTGCTCGTGCGGCAACAGTCGCGCACAGTGACGGTTGCCGTCGGTCTCGGCAAATATCCGCATGGGCTTGCGGCCCACCTGACGCAGGCTCTGCAGATAAGGCATGAGATCGGCGCCGCGTACCGGTTGACCAAACACCACTTCGATCACCGCTTCCACAGCGGGATCAGCCTCTTCGGCATCATCCACCGGCGCGCCTGCAGCAACGGAGCTCGGCTCGGTCACGGGCCTGCCGTCCTGCCCCATGCCGGGCTCGCGTCGAGCGCCGCCTGCGGGCTTCTCGGTCGAAGTCGCGGGCGCACGGGGCGCATCGACCTGACCGAGCAGAGGATCATGCTCGACTGTCGGGAAGTGATCTTCCACACGACGTCGGGCACGGCGGTCCTGCCACCAGTTGAAGGCCAGCACCAGCAAAATAAACAGCACGCCAAGCGCGATCAATCCGATTTGCAAATCACTCATATTCTTTTCCCACGCAAAGGCAGGCATATCGCCCGCGTGTCGGTTAAACGGTTTCGTTGGCCATTTGCATGGCGGAATCGATATCTACAGCCACGATACGCGATACGCCCTGCTCCTGCATGGTAACCCCGACCAATTGTCTGGCCATCTGCATGGCAATTTTATTGTGCGAGATGAACAGGAACTGGGTTTGCTCGCTCATGGCGCGCACAAGATTGGCATAACGTTCGGTATTGGCATCGTCCAGCGGCGCATCGACCTCGTCGAGCAGGCAGAACGGCGCCGGATTCAGCCTGAACAACGCGAACACCAGGGCCGTGGCCGTCAGCGCTTTCTCGCCCCCCGACAACAGATGAATGGTGCTGTTGCGCTTGCCCGGCGGTTGCGCCATGACTTGCACGCCGGCATCCAGGATTTCGTCGCCCGTCATGGTCAAGCGGGCCTCGCCTCCGCCAAACAGACGCGGAAAGAGTTCTCCGAAATGGCCGTTGACGGTGTTGAAAGTGTCCTGCAGCAACTGACGCGTTTCGCGATCGATGCGGCGAATCGCGTCTTCGAGCGTTTCGATGGCAGTCAGCAGATCGGCATGTTGGGCATCCAGGTAGCCCTTGCGCTCCCGCGAGGCGTTGAGTTCATCGAGCGCTGCCAGGTTGACCGAACCTAGCGACTCGATCTGACGCGAGATGCGCGTCACCTCGGATTGAAGCCAGCCGATCCGGTGCCAGTTTTCGTCCTTGTCGGCCAGCGACGCCGCCAGCGCTTCACGATCGACTTCGCGAGCATCCAGTTGCTCGGTGAACTGAGCCTCGGCCAGCCGTGCCGCCTGCTCCTGCAACTGAAGCTCGGTGATGCGCGCACGACGCGGCTCGACCGAGCGCTCCTGCGTCATGCGTTCTTCGTCGGCCTGGCGCAGCTCGGCCGCCAGGTTGTCCAGTTCCAGGCGGGCACGGCCCAGCGCCTCTTCCCGCTCGGCACGCGCCTCCAGGGCATCCTGCAGCCCGGCCTGCGACGCCGAGGCATCCAGGTCGACCAACTCGGCTTCGAGCTGTTCGAACTCGGTCAGGGCACGCCCTCTTTGCGCGTCGGCCAGTTCCCGGTTGCGCTGCAATTCGGTGATGCGGGCTGAAATCGCACGTTCGGCAAACTGCGCCTCCTGGGCGGACCGCTCGAGATCGCGCAGCCGCGCCCGGGCCGCATCGGCCTCGGCGGCCAGACTTTCGCCCGTCATCTCGGCTTCGGAATAGGTTTCCTGCAACTCGCCCAACTCGCCATCCAGCGTTTCGAAACGGGCCTCGGCTTCCTCTCGGGTGGCGCGCAGGTCCTCTTCGCTGCTGGCGATTTCGTCCAGATCTTCGCGCAATCGCGCGGCCCGCTCGCCCGACTGTTCAACCTGCTGTTGCAGCCGGGAATGTTCGAGCACGACGTCGTGCAGGCGCGCCGTCACTTCAGCCACGCGCTGGCGGGCCGGGCCCACGGCTCCCGAGGCCTGCTGCCAGGCGACTTCGGCCTGCGCCACCGCACTGCGGGACTGATCGGCAATCAGTTGCTGCGCCTTGGATTCGCGAGCGAGATTCTCGATTTCCTGCTGTCGGGCCAGCATGCCGGCCTGCTCGGAATCGGGGGCATAGAAGCGCACACTGTGCGCATCCACCAGATGGCCGCCCTTCACCACGAACATCGCCCCCTCGGGCAAGGTATTCCGGGACGCCAGCGCCTGAGCGAAGCTCTCGGCCACGTAGACGTTGCGCAACCAGTCGGCCATGAGCGTGCGCAGATCCGCATTCGTCAGACGCAACAGCGTGACCAGTGGCGTCAATCCCGCCGGCGCTCCGGCAACCGGAGCCGCCACCGGCATCTGGTAGAACGCCAGACGGGCGGGCGGTGCATCGTCGCCGAACGCGCGAGCCCAATCCAGGCTGCGCACTTCCAGCGCGGCCATGCGCTCGCGCAGAACCGCCTCCAGCGCTGGCTCCCAGCCAGGCTCGATCTGTAACTTCTGCCACAGACGACCCAACCCGTCCAGCTCGTGTTTCTGCAACCAGGGCTGCAATGCGCCCTGACTCTGGACGTCTTGCTGCAGCTTGGCCAGCGCCGTGGCGCGGGCCTCCAGGCGACCCAGTGCCTGCGCATCGTCCTGGGCGGTACTGCGCGCCTGCATGCGCGCCGCATCCGCCTCGGGCACACGGGCCTCGAGTTCGGCCAGTACGCCTTGCGCCTCATCCAGCTGGTCCTCAAGCATCAACCGCTCGCCGGCCAACTGTTCCAGACGGCCAGTATCGGGCAACTGCAACTCGCGCTTTTCCTGCTCCAGACGCTCGCGGCGTTGCGCGAGCGACTGCATCTGGCGATCGGCGTCGCGCTGCGACTGCGCGGCCAAAGCCAGGCTCTGCTCGACCCGGGCCACCTTGGATCGCATTTCCTCGCGCTGTGCGGCCGCACTGCGCACCCGCACCTCGATGTCGGGCAGGCTTTCCTGAGCATCGTCCAGTCGTTCGCGCGCCTGCTCAGTGGTGGCCGCAGCTTCGCCCATGTTTTCTTCGGCCTGCGCAATCTGCTCGATGCAATGCGTGGCCTGGGATTCCCACTCGGTGATCTGCTGTTGCAGTTGATCGCGCCGGGCCAGCACCCGGTTGCGCGAATCGACCACATGCCGGATCTCGGCTTCCAGCCGGCTGACCTGGGCATTGGCCTCATACATGGCGCCCTGAGCCGTATGGACCGCATCGCTTGCGGCGTAATGCGCCTGACGACGCGACTCCAGGGCCGACTCGCCTGCTCGCAGCCCGGCAATCGCCGCTTCCAGTTCGGTCTGGGCCTGTTCTATCTCGCGTGTTCGTGCCAGCCGGTCCTGGCGGGCCGAGGACTCGCGCAATGCCCACAAAGCATGTTGCTTGAGCTCACCGTCGGCCTGAAGCTCGCGATAGTTGCGGGCGACCTCGGCCTGCGATTCGAGCTTTTCCAGCTGACTGTCGAGCTCTCGCAGGATGTCTTCGACGCGGGTCAGGTTCTCGCGAGTGTCCGACAGCCGGTTTTCGGTCTCCCGACGCCGCTCTTTGTAGCGGGAAACACCGGCTGCCTCTTCCAGGTAGACGCGCAGCTCTTCAGGGCGGGCCTCGATCAGGCGGTTGATCATGCCCTGGCCGATGATTGCGTAACCTCGCGCCCCCAGCCCCGTGCCCAGAAAGATGTCGTGAATGTCGCGGCGGCGCACCTGCTGGTTGTTGACGAAGTAGCTGCTGGTGCCGTCTCGGGTGAGCACCCGCCGCACGGCCAGCTCGGCGTAGCTGCTCCATTGGCCGACCGCACGCCCCTCGCTGTTGTCGAAAACCAGTTCCACTGACGCCCGCGCTGCCGGCTTGCGTTGGCCCGACCCGTTGAAGATCACGTCCTGCATGGATTCACCACGCAGTTCGGAAGCGCGTGCCTCGCCCAGCACCCAGCGAACGGCGTCGATGATGTTCGACTTACCGCATCCGTTCGGCCCCACGACCCCTACC
>JAEYZR010000309.1 GCA_023427945.1 Pseudomonadota bacterium
GTCGGGAAAAATCCCGGATCAGGTAGCTCCCCGGTATCCAGGCAGGCAGAGATACCTGCTGGCCTTCAGGGGCGGGTTCGGCAATGGTCAAGGTGACCTTCAGGCGGTGGCCAGCCAGGTCATGGGCTTCCACGCGGTACAGGAGAGGGGTATTGTTCATGCCTGAATCTTACTTTCTAAACCGGTCGCCATACAGGCGGCCACGAGGAGACAAGCATGAGCGAAGCATTCGTCCTGACAGAAACGCGCGGCCGGGTGGGCTTGATCACCCTGAATCGACCCAAGGCGCTCAATGCGCTGAACGACGCGCTGATGGACCAGCTCGGCCAAGCGCTGCTGGCTTTTGATGCCGACGAAAACATTGGTGCGATCGTGCTCACTGGAAGTGAGAAGGCCTTTGCGGCCGGTGCCGACATCACGGCCATGAAAGACTGGTCGTACATGGATGTCCACACCAACGACTTCATTACGCGCAACTGGGAAACACTCAAGCAGGTGCGCAAACCGGTGATCGCGGCCGTCGGCGGCTATGCGCTGGGTGGGGGATGCGAGCTCGCCATGATGTGCGACATCGTGATTGCCGCCGACACGGCCCGTTTTGGTCAACCCGAAATCAAGCTCGGCGTCATTCCGGGTGCTGGCGGCACGCAGCGATTGCCGCGCGCGGTAGGCAAGGCGAAGGCGATGGATCTCGTGCTGACTGGCCGCATGATGAAAGCCGATGAGGCCGAGCGTTCCGGACTGGTGTCGCGTGTCGTCGCCGCAGACAAGCTGATGGACGAAGCCATGGATGCTGCGACCATCATCGCATCGATGTCCTTGCCTTCGGTACGTATTGCCAAGGAAGCGGTGAATCGCGCCTACGAGTCGTCACTGAACGAAGGCTTGTTGTTCGAGCGTCGGGTGTTTCATAGCCTCTTTGCCACGGATGATCAAAAGGAAGGCATGAATGCCTTTGCAGAAAAGCGGCAGGCCGATTTCAAGCACCGCTAACGTGCGTAACATTCGCTTCCATTGATTTCGGATTCAGCAGCATTTGCTGTGCATTCGTAGCGCCTTGAAACTTTAGACGGCTAACTTGTTTCAAGGCGCGCGTCTATTCTTTGGGTATGGGGCCTGCCGTCCAGAAGCCGCCCGTACAACTTAAAGGATGGGAATCATGCGCATTTCAAACAATCGTAAATGGCCTGCCGCTGTATTGGCCAGTGCCTTGTCGCTGTGCTTTCTGCCCGCAGGTGCGCAAACCACCGTGGCGAAGACCGGATCACCCACAGCACCGCAGCCCACCTTGCGACTGATGTCCGAGACACCTGTCCAGAGTGCCACGATGGCGCCCACGGTGTCGGCCGAAGCGCTGCAGAGCATTGCAAGCAATGCGTACATCTATGCCTATCCCATGGTGTTGATGGAGGTGACCCGGCGCGCCTCCACGAACGTGGCCTCGCCTATCGAGGGCAAGGCGCCGATGAACCAGTTCAGTCACCGTACGGCATTGCCCGACTCGAGTTCGCAGGAAGTCACCTGGCCCAGCACGGACGTGTTGTATTCGAACCTTTGGTTCGACGTGTCCAGCCAGCCCCTGATCGTGCGCGTGCCCGATAACGGCACACGCTATCAATCGATCACCCTGCTGGACATGTGGACAGACACTTTCGCCAGCCGCGGCACGCGGGTAAACGGCAACGGACCGCAAACCTTTGCGATTGTCGGTCCTTACTGGCAAGGCACCTTGCCCGCTGGTGTCGATATCGTGCGCAGCCCCACCTCGGTGGGATGGCTGATCGGACGCGTCGAGACCACTGGCCCGAACGATCTGGCTGCCGCCAACCAGTACCAGGCATCGCTTTCCGCCACGCCGCACACGGCGCCGCGTGCGGGCGCTTGGCCGGCAGTGGCCCAACAGGAAAACTGGACGGTGCAGGGCACACCTACCGATATCGTCGCCGGCATGGATGCCGCCACGTTCTTCGGCGTCTTTGCCGAGGCGATTCGCAACAACCCTCCGCACGCCAATGACCACGCCATCCTGGATCAGTTGCGTCGTATCGGCATCGGCCCCAACAATCAGCCATTCCAGTTCGCACGACTCGATCCCGTCGTGCAGCAGGCATTGGCTGAAGCCGCGCCCAACGCGGCTACCCGCATTCGCACCGCGGTGAAGACTCTGGGCGTGTCGCAGAATAACTGGGTAACGGCGCTCACAGGCATCGGTTCCTACGGTACCGACTATCTGCGCCGCGCCGCCGTGGCATATGCCGGCCTGGGCGCCAACCCGCCAGCCGATGTCATCTATCCGGTCGCCTTCACAGATGCCCGTGGCGAACCGCTGGACAGCAAGCGCGACTATGTGTTGCATTTTGATCGTGCCCAGTTGCCCCCGGTCGATGGCTTCTGGTCCATCAACCTGTACGGGCCCAATTTCACATTCGTGGACAACGAGGCTCGCCGCTATGCGCTGCGCAGCACCGATGCGCTGAAATACAACAGCGACGGATCGCTCGATATCTATGTTTCGCGCAAAGCTCCGCGAGGAGAGCGCCAGAGCAACTGGCTTCCTGCGCCAGCCGAAGGGCCCTTCGTCTTGAACATGCGGCTGTACTCACCCAAGGACATCGCTCTGGATGGCGGTTGGGCGCCCCCGCCGGTTCGCAGGGACTGATGGATCAGCTGGAAGGTGCACTGAAAAGGGTGCACTGAAAAAAAAAGGCCGCGTTCGAGCGGCCTTTTTTATTCTGCTCCATTTCGAATTACAATGCGCTGAATTTGCTGGACGCGTTCGGGTAGACCCTAGTTTTTTTCGGCGCGACAGTTTGCTCGCACATAGGTTTCAAGTTATAATCATATAGTTTGCCGCAACCGTGAAATTCATGTTTTGCGAGCGCTGAAGGTGTAAGTGTGGGTGGCGTTTGAATAGCGTCCTTTGCACGAGCAGGGAGGCGTTTGCAGCGTTTTGCGTGGGGTGGGCCAAGTGCGGTCTGGGTGTGTTGTCCAGGGCGTGCAGCAGTTTGAAAGTGAATTCAGTACAACCCGTTGCTTTAAAGCATTTTTCGAGCCTCTCGCCTGCCATGCCTAATTCGATCAGCGACCGGAGCAACGATCTCCGGGCCGTTGATCGCGGCGATATCCAGCCAGTACGACTGACACCCGAAGAGCGGGTCGAGGTTAATGCCAAGGCGGTCCGGGGATTGATGCGTGCGATTGCTGCGCAGGGCGTCATGGTCTGCCTGGCAGTGCTGACGGCGTGGGTTGTTGGAGGGAAGGCGGCAGGCTTGTCGGCATTGGCAGGGGGCGTTGTGTATTTGCTTCCCAATGCGTTGTTTGCCTTCCGTCTGATGCTTGGCCTTGCAGGGGCGCGATCGGTCAGTCCGGTGACGTTTCTGTTGGGTGAAATGATCAAGTTGGCCGTGACAGCAGTGCTTCTTTGGTTGCTGTCGCGCTATGCGCAGGAATGGCTGGTATGGCCCGCGGTGCTGTGGGGACTCGTCCTCACGCTCAAGGGATACTTCCTGCTGTTGATGTTTCGTAAGTTTTAAGCCGCACCGATATTTCGGGCAGAGTTGGCGCCGCAAGGCGCAGGTCTACAGCAAATAGGAATTTTTATGGCTGCCGCCAGCGACGTATCGCCCCAGTCCGCTTATATCCAGCACCACTTGGTGCACCTGAACAATCTGGGCGAAAAGCAAACCGCCATCGCCCACTTCGAAGTCATCAACTACGACTCCTTGTTCTGGTCGATCGCAATGGGTGCGATTGTCGTTCTGGTCCTGTGGGCCGCAGCACGCAAGGCGACTGCCGGCGTGCCGGGGCGCTTCCAGGGTTTCGTTGAAATGATCGTCGACATGGTCGACAGCCAGGCCAAGAGCATCATCAGCAACGCCAAGAGCCGCGAATTTGTCGCTCCGCTGGCACTCACCGTGTTCCTGTGGGTCATCCTGATGAACGCGCTGGATCTGGTGCCCGTCGACCTGCTTCCCTGGCTCTTCAAGGTAACGGGTTTTGGCGCAGAGCACGGCGATCCGCTCTACTATCACCGCATTCTGCCTACGGCTGACTTGAACGTTCCCCTTGGCATGTCGATGGGCGTGCTGCTCCTGATGCTGTACTACGGGCTCAAGATCAAAACGCCCGGCGGCTTCGTCAAAGAACTATTTACCGCTCCTTTCCATGCGCACGGCATAGGCGCTGTACTGCTTGCACCGTTCAACTTCGCGTTGAACCTGGTCGAGTACGCTGCCAAGTCGGTTTCGCTGGGGATGCGGTTGTTCGGCAACATGTTTGCCGGCGAGCTCGTGTTCATGTTGATCGCTCTGATGGGCGGTGCCTGGACTGGTTTGAATGGAGCCAGCTTTGGTTTCGGTCTGGGACACGTCCTGGCCGGTTCAATCTGGGCCATCTTCCACATCATGATTGTGCTGTTGCAAGCCTTTATCTTCATGATGCTGACGCTGGTTTATATCGGTCAGGCACACGAAGGGCACTAATGATTTCCGGTGCAGGCGTGGCTGCTTGCCCGGTACCCTGAACAGGATTCTGGCTGTAATGCTCAGTCTTTCTTGCCCAGGTTCGACGCTTTAAACTTTTTTGAATCTTGATTTTTAACCAAGGAGTTGTCATGACCAACGTTGCTTTCGTTGCTCTCGCTTGCGCTTTCATCATCGGTCTGGGTGCCATCGGCGCTTGCATTGGCATCGGTATCATGGGCGGTAAATACCTGGAAGCTTCGGCTCGTCAACCCGAGTTGATGAACGCATTGCAAACCAAGATGTTCCTGTTGGCCGGTCTGATCGACGCAGCATTCCTGATCGGCGTCGGTATCGCCATGTTGTTTGCTTTCGCCAATCCGTTCGTCTGATTGTGTACATGTGCCCGCGCGCTGATGCGATTCGCGGGCAAGTCGGCCGGCCGAGGCATCATGCATGCCATCGCGTTCCGGCTTAGTGTTTGCTCGGGCTCCCTCACTTCTGTGTGGCCGAGCTCAAATGGTCTTATAGGGAAACGACCGTGAATTTGAACGCGACGATCTTTTTCCAGATGCTCGTGTTCTTCGTCCTGGGCTGGTTCACGATGAAATTCGTGTGGCCGCCCCTGACGAAGGCGATCGATGAGCGCCGCCAGAAAATCGCCGACGGCCTGGCCGCCGCCGACAAGGGCCGTGCCGATCTGGCGCAGGCTCAGGCACGCGTCAGCCTGATCGAGGCATCTGCCAAGTCCGAAACACATGCTCGCATCGTGGACGCCGAGAAACAGGCTGCTGCCCTGATCGAGGATGCACGCCGCGAGGCCGAGGCCGAACGTGCCCGTATCGTGGCGCAAGCGCGTCAGGATGCCGAGCAGGAAGGTCAGCGGGTTCGTGCAACGTTGCGCGAAGACGTGGCCGCATTGGCCGTGAAGGGCGCCGAGCAGATCCTCAAGCGCGAGGTTGATGCAAAAGCACATGCCGAGCTGCTCGATCAGCTCAAGACGCAGCTCTAATCCGGGACCGCTATGGCTGAACTTTCCACCGTTGCCCGACCCTACGCCGAAGCGCTGTATGCCGCTGCCAGCAGCGATACGACCTTCGGTACGTCCGGCTGGCTGGAGTTGGTGAATCGACTGGCCCAGATTGCCTCCCATCCGGAGGTTTCTGCGGCCATGTCCGAGCCGGGTCTTTCGCGGACCCGACGTGCTGACATCTTCTCAAGCCTGGCGGGCAAGGATTTGCCTGCCTCCGCCGTAAACCTGATTCAACTGCTTGCCGAAAACAATCGGCTGGCGTTGCTGCCGTATATCGCTGAACAGTTCACCGCGTTGAAAAACCGGGGTGAAGGTGCTGCGGCTGCTGAAATAACCAGTGCCTTCGAGCTGTCTGCCGCTCAGTTGCAAGAGCTCGTCAGTGCGCTGGAAAAGAAGTTTGGCTTGAAACTCAAGCCCCACGTTACTGTCGACCCGTCGCTGATTGGCGGTGTGCGCGTAGCCGTGGGTGATCAGGTGCTAGATACGTCCGTGCAAGCCCAATTGGTTCGCATGCGCGACACGCTGGCTGCATAAGTCAGCCACTCAACAGGATTCCAGGAGTCTCCACATGCAACTCAATCCCTCCGAGATCAGCGAACTGCTCAAGAGCCGCATCGAGGGCCT
>JAEYZR010000394.1 GCA_023427945.1 Pseudomonadota bacterium
CTGCAAGTGCCGGCTGGTAAGGCTAATCCGTCCCCCCCCATCGGCCCGGCGCTCGGTCAGCGCGGTCTGAACATCATGGAATTCTGCAAGGCGTTCAACGCCAAGACCCAGGGCCTGGAGCCCGGTCTGCCGATTCCCGTGGTGATCACGGCATTTGCCGACAAGAGCTTCACCTTCATCATGAAGACCCCGCCCGCGACGGTCCTCATCAAGAAGGCTGCTGGCGTGCAAAAGGGTTCGCCCACACCGCATACGACGAAAGTCGGCACGTTGACCCGTGCACAGGCTGAAGAAATTGCGAAAACCAAAGAGCCGGACCTGACCGCAGGCGACCTCGACGCTCGTGTGCGCACGATCGCCGGTAGCGCCCGCAGCATGGGCATCACGGTTGAGGGAGTATAAGAAATGGCAAAACTGTCAAAGCGCGCCGCTGCGTTGAGCGAAAAAATCGACCGTAGCAAGCTGTATCCCGTGGGCGAAGCCCTGAGCCTCATCAAGGAAACCGCCACCGCCAAGTTCGACGAATCCGTCGATGTGGCCGTGCAACTGGGTATCGACCCCAAGAAATCCGACCAACTGGTTCGTGGTTCGGTCGTGTTGCCCGCAGGTACCGGTAAGTCGGTACGCGTGGCTGTGTTCGCCCAAGGCGACAAAGCCGAGGCTGCCAAGGCTGCTGGCGCCGATATCGTCGGTCTGGATGACCTGGCCGAAGCCATCAAGGCCGGCAACATGGACTTCGACATCGTCATCGCGTCGCCCGACACGATGCGCGTCGTGGGTGCCCTGGGTCAGATCCTGGGTCCCCGTGGCCTGATGCCCAACCCCAAGGTTGGCACCGTGACTCCCGATGTCGCTACCGCCGTGAAGAACGCCAAGGCAGGTCAAGTGCAATATCGTACCGACAAGGCCGGCATCATTCACGCCACCATCGGTCGTGCATCGTTTGGCGTCGAACAACTGCAATCCAACCTGTCGGCTCTGGTCGATGCGCTGCAAAAAGCGCGTCCTGCCGCTGCCAAGGGTGTCTATCTGCGCAAAGTCGCCGTGTCCTCCACGATGGGCGCTGGTGCACGCGTGGAAATCGCTTCGCTGACAGCCTGATATCCCGCAAGGGCAAGGCTGTATGTAAACAGAACTTTGGGCCGTGTTCGGCATTTTGCCGGACATTGCTGTCAAAGACCGTTGGAGCAAGATGGACGCAATGCCGCACAAGCGGCACTGCCGATATCGAGCTTAATACCAGGGCAGTCTGGCCTGGATCCAACGTAGACGGCGCCCATGGAAGAATTCTTTAAGACAAAGAACTCGACCAGGTCGCCGCAATTCGGTTGATGCAATGGGATTTTCCCGGCGCATCTTTTGATGGAGTGTTCAACCGTGAGTCTCAATCGTAAAGAGAAAGCGGTCGTGATTGAAGAAGTCTCGGTCCAAGTGGCCAAGGCACAATCGATCATCATCGCTGAGTATCGTGGTTTGGACGTCGCCTCTGTCACCGTACTGCGCAAAACTGCGCGTGAATCGGGCGTTTACCTGCGAGTCCTGAAAAACTCGCTGGCTCGTCGCGCTGTTGCTGGCACCCCTTTCGAGGGTCTGTCGGAACAGCTTACCGGTCCGCTGATCTATGGTATCAGCGCTGACCCGGTAGCGGCTGCCAAGGCACTCGCCGATTTCGGCAAAACCAACGAAAAGCTGGTCATCAAGGGCGGGGCACTGCCCAACAACCTGCTGACCGTAGACGGTGTGAAGGCCTTGGCCACCATGCCCTCGCGCGAAGAGTTGTTGTCGAAATTGTTGGGCACCATGCAAGCCCCGATCGCGCAATTCGTGCGTACGCTCAACGAAGTTCCGACCAAGTTCGTCCGCGGCCTCGCAGCCGTGCGCGATCAGAAGGAAGCGGCGTAATTACGCCCCTTCTGTCGACTTCGCTGTAGACACGAGCGACATTCAATCCTGGCATTAAACCTATTTTGGAGTTCTTTGAAAATGGCACTGAATAAAGCTGAAATCCTTGACGCCATCGCTGGCATGACCGTGCTCGAGTTGTCCGAGCTGATCAAGGAAATGGAAGAGAAGTTTGGCGTGTCCGCCGCTGCCGCTGCTGTGGCTGCTGCTCCCGTCGCTGGCGCTGCTGCTGGTGCAGCTGCTGAAGAAAAGACCGAATTTGACGTCGTGCTGCTCGAAGCTGGCGCCAACAAGGTCAGCGTCATCAAGGTCGTTCGCGAACTGACCGGTCTGGGCCTGAAAGAAGCCAAGGACATGGTTGACGGTGCTCCCAAGGCCGTCAAGGAAGCAGCGCCCAAGGCTGACGCCGAAGCCGCCAAGAAGAAGCTGGAAGAAGCCGGCGCCAAGGTCGAAATCAAGTAAGACTTTGTGTCGTCTGCCCGGGGATAGCGCTCTCAGCCGTCCCCGGGCTTTTGCGTTTCCAGGAAAGCCCTCTGGGCGATGTGGCCTTTGGAGCAGTTCTCAGAAGGATTTCCTGGAGTCGTATCACCCCCAGGCCGTGGTTGACGGCCTATGTAACCTCGAGTCGGAGTGCTCATGCCTTACTCGTACACCGAAAAAAAGCGCATCCGCAAAAGCTTTGCAAAACGCGAAGACGTCCAAGACGTTCCTTTTCTTTTGGCAACACAGCTTCAGTCATACCTCACTTTTCTGCAAGCCGACACCGCACCGTCGCAGCGTGAAAGTGATGGTCTGCAAGCGGCATTTTCCTCCATTTTTCCCATTTCCAGCCATAACGGGATGGCACGCTTGGAGTTCGTCAGCTACGTGCTCGGCGAACCGGTGTTCGACGTTAAGGAATGCCAGCAACGTGGTCTGACCTATGCGTCGCCGCTGCGCGCCAAGGTCCGCCTGGTTTTGCTCGATCGCGAAGTGAGCAAGCCCACCGTGAAGGAAGTGAAGGAACAGGAAGTCTACATGGGCGAAATTCCGCTCATGACGACCACTGGTTCGTTCGTCATCAACGGTACCGAACGTGTCATCGTTTCGCAGCTGCACCGTTCGCCCGGCGTGTTCTTCGAGCACGACCGCGGCAAGACGCACAGCTCGGGCAAGTTGCTGTTCTCGGCTCGCGTGATTCCTTACCGCGGTTCGTGGCTGGACTTCGAATTCGACCCCAAGGACATTCTGTTCTTCCGCGTCGATCGTCGTCGCAAGATGCCCGTTTCCATTCTGCTCAAGGCCATCGGCATGACGCCGGAGACCATCCTGGCACACTTCTTTGACTTCGACACGTTTGAAGTCAAGGAAGAGGGTGCAATGATGGAATTCGTCGCCGAGCGTTGGAAGGGCGAAATGGCGCGCTTTGATATCTCCGATCGTTCCGGCAAGGTGATCGTCGAGAAAGACAAGCGCATCAACGCCAAGCACCTGCGCGACCTGGCTGCTTCAGGCATCGATCGTATTTCCGTACCCGAAGACTTCCTGATTGGCCGCGTTCTGGCCAAGAACATCGTCGATGCGGAAACCGGCGAAGTGATCGCCGTCGCCAACGAAGAAGTGACGGAATCGGTTCTGGCTGCCCTGCGCAGCTCGGGCGTGCGTGAATTCCAGGCGCTCTACACCAACGATCTGGACCGCGGCAACTACATCTCGCAAACCCTGCGCACCGATGAGACCGCCGACCAGTTGTCCGCACGTGTCGCCATCTATCGCATGATGCGCCCCGGCGAGCCCCCCACCGAGGAGGCCGTGGAAGCCCTGTTCCAGCGTCTGTTCTACAGCGAAGACACCTACGACCTCTCGCGTGTGGGTCGTATGAAGGTCAACAGCCGTCTGCTGCGCACGGATTCCACCGAAGGCGCCATGACCCTGACCAACGAGGACATCCTCGAAACGATCAAGGTCCTGGTTGAACTGCGTAACGGCCGTGGCCAGATCGATGACATCGATCACCTGGGCAACCGTCGCGTGCGCTGTGTCG
>JAEYZR010000003.1 GCA_023427945.1 Pseudomonadota bacterium
CGGTGGCGATCAGGTGATAGCCCTGGAACACGAAGCCGAACGCTTCGCGGCGCAGCCACGCCAGCGCATCCGCATCGAACACGCTGACGTCGTCCCCGGCAAACCGATAGGTGCCGCTACTTGCGCGGTCCAGGCAGCCAAGAATGTGCATCAGCGTGGACTTCCCTGAACCGGATTGCCCTACGATGGCCACGAATTCGCCGGCATGAATGGCAAGGTCAATCTCGTGCAGCACTTGCACAGCGGGTGCGCCATGCTTGCCGCCATACTGCTTGCAGATCTTACGGAGATCGATGAGGGGCGGCACCGAAGCGGCGCTTTGCGTGGGTACTGCCGCTACCATTGCAACCAGCTCCACCCTCGCTCCGGGAGGTGTTCGGCCAGGATCAGGCGATCGCCCGCGCTCAGGCCGGCCAGCACTTCGGCCTGGTGTCGGCTACGCACCCCGAGCTCGACGTTCCGGCTTTGCGGCTGTCCGTTTGCGTCCAGCACGCGGGCCCGATATTGACCCTCGCTCATTTGCAGTGCGGCAAGCGGTGCCGCGATGACGTGCCTGGCCTGCGCCGTCATGAACTGCACCTGCGCGGTCATCTGCGGCATCAGTTCGCCATCCGCATTGGCCACGTCGAAAAGCACGGTGTAAGAGACGGCCTTTGTCCCGGTTGCCGGTGTCTTGGACGCCGTGCCTTCCTCGGCGGCAGCCACAGGTGGTGCAGGCAGCACCTGCCGCACCGTGCCTGTCCAGCGGCGCGGGGCCTGGTCGCTTGCACCCAGGGTGGTGAAGGACACCGGCATGCCGGCCTTTACCCGGCGCACATCCGCCTCCGACACTTCAGTCCAGACCGTCATGCTCGACAGATCGGCGATGCGCAGGATGGTGGGCGTCTGGTACGTGGCGTTCAGCGTCTGGCCCGCGCGCGCCTGCACCGATATGACCGTGCCCGCCATGGGCGCGAAGATGCGCGCGTAACCCAGGCGAGCTTCTTCTGCGCGCTGGCTCGCCTGGGTCTGGTCGATCTCTGCACGAAGGCGAGCGATACGTGCTACCGCGAACGCCACATCGGCCTGGGCGGTCTGGACGTCTTCGTCACGCGTTGCACCATCCTTCGCCAAGCGTTGCTGCCGCGTGTACTTCAGCCGCGCAAGTTGGTGCGCAGCCTGCTGTTCGGAAAGCTGCGCACGCAGGCTTGCCACAGCCGCTCGCCCCGCATCGACCACGGCCTGCTGCACGCTGGGGTCGATTTCGACAAGCAGCCCGCCCTGCGTCACCACATCGCCGGGCTCGACCGCCAGGCGCAAGATCTGCCCCGACACCTGAGCGCCCACATCGACATAACGATGGGGGTGCAATGTCCCTATCGCATTGACGGTGGCCTGGATATCGGCATGCGCGACCACTGCCGTGTCATAGCGTGGGGCGACGGGTCGCATGAAGGCAAGCGTGATCGCCACGGCAAGCACAGCGACGACCACCCAGAATCCGCGCCCGTACGGACGCATCGAAAAACGACGTGACATAACTACTAGCCCAAACCGTCGTCAAAGCCGATAGCTCAGCGTCATCATGACGTTGCGCGGCGCACCGTACCTGGCCAGGCCGCCGGACCACGAATAACCCAGTTCCTGGTAATAAGTGCGATCGAAGAGGTTGTCCACATTGACCTGCAGGTTGATGTGCTTGTTGAATTGATAGGCCGTGCCCACCCCGACGATCGCAAAGCTGCCCTGCGATGTACGGAATCCGGCTTCATGGCGATAGGTCTTGCCTTGCGCATTGAGCCAACCATTCACGCTCCAGCGGGCATACTCGCCCGGCAAGCGATAACTGGAATACAGCTTGAACTGATGCCGTGGCTCGTCTGTGCTCAGGCGCCGGCCCACGTTGCTGGCATTGGCGTCCTTGGTGTATTTGGCCGTGACATAGGTATAGCCCGCCGACAACTGCCATCCCGGTGCGAGCATCCCCGCCACCTGCAGATCCAAGCCCTGGCTTTCGACCTCACCGGCGGCACGGAAGCAGCTCACACTGCCCGAGGTCGGGCAATTCGCATCATCGCGCACGGCACGGTTACGCTGGACCATGCGGAAAAGTGCGGCGCTCGTATTCAGCCTTTTGTCGAAGTACTCGCCTTTCACGCCCACTTCGTAGTTCGTCCCGGTCAACGGGTCAAGCGTGTTCCCAGAAGAGTCGACCGCACTCTGCGGCTGGAAGGTCTGCGTCACGCTCGTGTAGATCGAGTGATGCGCGTCCACGTCGTAGACCACGCCAACATAAGGGATGAACCTGGCACTTTCCTCCAGGCTGCGCGTCCAGTTGGGCGCCCCGGTGTACCAGCCAGTGGTGTCTTGCGTATACCACCCCAGACGCCCGCCGACGATCAGATGCAACGGGTCGGCCAGGCTGAAATTGCCGCTGGCATAAATGCCTTTCTCACGCGTCTTGCGCCCCCATCTGTCGCCGTCCACCGGAACCGAACCCGTCATCCCATAGGCCTTCGGATTCCAGTTGGCGATGTCGACGATCCGTGGGGTGCCCCCGCCCCAGGCTTCAGCGGCAACCGAGTCGTCGTCACGAAAGCTCGCGCCCAACAGGACTTCGTGCTCGCGCCCGAACCATTGCACTGGCCCGCGGGCTCGCACATCTGCGACGGTCTGGCGCGAGCCGTAGCGCCAGCCCGTTTCAGTCTGCCTGAAGTGCGTGGGGTCTCCAACGATCCGGTTGTTTTGAACGTTGCGCGTGTCCGAGTCGGCCTCGATGTGCGTGATGCCAAACTTCAACTGCCACCCGTTATCGAGCAGCTTGTCCAGATCGGCGAACACAGCCTCGTTGTCTCGATTCTGGAAAGTGTCGGCGCGGTTCAGGAAAGTCGACCGTGGCAGATCCATATGACTGCCATCGGCATAAGTGGGCAGCCCGGTGAACACGCCATCGGTGCGCGTGCGCTGCTTGTATGCACCCACACCCAGCGTGGTGCCTGGCGTCAGGTCCGCCTCCACGACACCATAGATCAACCCGTTCGTGGTGTTCGTCACATCCACGAAGCTGTCGCTGTCGCGCCACCCGGCCGCGACCCGGCCCCGCACACTACCGCTGGCGTTGAGCGCCCGACTGGCGTCCAGCGTCACCTGACGGTTATCCCACCGCCCCAGGCTCAGGGTGGTGTTCAACAGGGGCTGGGCGGTGGGGCGTTTGCGTATGAGGTTGATTGAACCCGAAGGCGAGCCCACGCCGTCCATCAGGCCCGTCGCTCCCCGCACGACCTCCACCCGGTCGTACATGATCATATCTGCCGAGACGTTGCGCGAGTTGAAGCCCGTCACGTCCAGCGGCATTCCGTCCACATTGACGTGACTCAACGCAAACCCACGCGAGTAGAAGCTGGACTCCTGATCAGTGATCGCAGGACTCTTGGTATAGATGCCGGGCGTCACCTTCGCCACGTCCTGCAGCGTGGAGAGATTGAAGTCATCCATCTGCTGACGTGTCACGACACTGACCGACTGGGGGGTCTGTCGCGGTGAGAGCGAAAGGCCCGCAGCGGTGCTCATCGTGCTAGTGGAGTAGGCGCCCGAGCCTTCAGTGACGGCACTGCCCTGCCCTGTGACGGTAATAGGCGCGAGCTGGGTCGCCCCGTGATTGGTCGTATCGGTTCGTCGAAGATGAATGACATTGCCTGTCCGCGAATAATCCACGCCGGTTCCCGTCAATAGCCGCCGCAACGCTTCTTCCGGGGTCATCGTCCCGCTGATGGTCCGGGCGGGAATGCCACGCAGAAGTTCGCTCGTGTAGATGAACTGCAAGGATGTCTGCTGCCCCAACTGAAGTAACGCATCGCTCAACGATTGTTGCCGGATATCGATCTGCGAAGCGACGTCCTGCGCGTGCGCCAACTGCGGCGCAGCACTCAAGGCCAAAGAAAAGGCTACGGCGAGGCTGAAGGCTGTAGAGGTTGCGCAGATACGTCGTCTGCTGCCCGTGCTGCACACGGAAACGCGGGTTGGGTCAATCACGAGTTTTCCTGGTAGATACGCCGGGCGCATGGCGCGCTTCGTCCCGATGGCGCAAGCGGCCTGGGGTACAGCACCCCTTTACGGGAACGGCCCTTTCACTAGGTGAGACGAGTGAGGCCAGGAAAACCCTGAATGAAATTGCCAACTACTTTGTAACGGTAACGATTCTCGTTCAATAGCAATCAACGTCGACCGGAGAAGCATCAGCGCAAAAGAGAAAGATCCGCCCCGCCATCTGGCCGCTTTGTCAGGACAACGGGCAACTGGTTCTGCAAAGCCTGCAGAAAACCATCGACCTCCTGAATACTGAAGACCCCCGCCACAGGCAAACGCTTGAGCCTGCTATCGGTCAAACGAAGGGGCTGCAAGAGGTAGCGGTTCATTTCATTCACCACATCTTCCAGCGGCTGATCCCTGAACACCACCTTGCCCTGACGCCACGCGGTCAGCGCTGCGACGTCGGTCTGATCGACCGACACCGGCGACCCTGGCTGCAGTCGTGTCAGCATGCCTGCCGTGAGCATGATCCGGTCACGCGGCCACCCATGCCTGGCACTCACCTCGACCGAGCCCGCCTGCACGGCCACCCATACACGCTCCTGCTCGCGTCGAACATTGAACACCGTACCCGTAACCCTCACACCCACCCTGCCCGCGTCAACGATGAATGGTCGATCGGGCGTGGAAGTCACCTCGAACGTGGCTTCGCCGTTCACCATTTCAACGGTGCGGCGTCTGGCGTAATAGCGCACCACAAGTTCTGTTGCGACGTTCATCTCGATCTTGGAACCGTCCGGCAGCGCTTGCGTGCGTCGTTCCCCGTAGGCCGTGGCGTACCTCACGACGTAGTCCGGCGCTTGCACCATCTGCCCGTAGAGGACGCCGCCAACCACCGCCGCCGTACAGACTGAACCGGCACCGATCAGCCAACGCCTGCGAGCCCCCCAGGGCTGTGGCGCTGACTGGGGCGCCTGCAGCAGTTCGCGCAGGTCATCTTCGGGCAACAGGCTCGTGACCTGCCAGATCTCGTCAAGCGCTCGATACTCCTGCTCATTGCGTGGGGAAGCCCGGCGCCATTGCGTGAACCGCTCGCGTTCGACCAACGTGAAGCTGCCCGAATGCACCCGCGCAAACCAATAAGCAGCGGCTTCTCGCGGATCGTTCGGAAGATTCGGGATTTCAGTGGTCATGGCAGACGGAGAGGCCGATGGACTGCCATCGGCAGGTTTAGTACCCATTCATAAAGTAAGACGTACGAGGCGGCAAAAACCCTGACTCAATGTGGCGCATGACTTTGTAACCGATCACGAAGATGGCGGGCGGCACGGATCATGTACTTCTCCACCATATTGACCGAAACGCCCAATCTGCTTGCGATTTCTTCCTGCGTATAACCCTCGAGCCTGTGCCACAGGAATACCTGACGGCACTTCAGCGGCAACTCGCCAAGAGCCTCTTTCAGCGATGTCAGCAATTGCGCAGTGCGCACCTGCGCATCCGGGTCGGTGATCAGGGGATGATCGTCTTCGCGCAAGTCGTCCAGGGCGACCATGTCGATCACCTTCGACTGCCGATGCGCGTCGATCAGTCGGTTGTGAACGCTGCGATGCAGATAGGCGCGAGGATTGAGGCATGCACTCGCGTCATTCTCCAGGACCTGCAACAGCGCATCATGCGTGGCATCCTCGGCATCGTGCCGATTGTCCGACCGACGCGTCCACACGTTGACCAACTCGCTGTAATAAGCAAGCCAGCCTTTCTTGGGCGCAGCACGGCGGGACATGGCAGGTGATGGGGAAGGATCAGATCAACGCGCAATGTTAACAATAATTCTCATTTCGATGTGGACCTTGAATGAGGCGATGCACGCATGCTGCGACAGCCCTCCATATCTGCTCAACGTTCACCCGACTGCACCGTACCCCTGATAAGCGCGGCAAGCGCAGCAACTGCTTCAGCCTCAGTCAGTCGCCCGCGGACCAACGCGACAGACAACGCCTCCCCTGCTCCCACCAAGCCAATGCAGCATTTCTGGAGCGCCTGTTGCGGCATGCTGGCATGCGGCGACAGGACAGACACGAACATCGTGACGCAATTGTCGAGAAGCTCCTGGAAAACCACCGCTTTCTCTTCACTCCCGGCCAGAGCCGCACCCACCGCATGGAACTCATCGGTCTTGTCAGCAGCGCAATGGATATAGGCACTCGCAAGTGCCTGCACGGTTTCGTCCAAGCCTCTTGCACTGGCCGCCATAGCGTCTACGAATGCTGTCACCCGCTCAGTGTCGATCCACCGGTAAAGATCGATCAGCAACGCTGAACGCGTCGGAAAATGATCGTAGACCACGGGTTTGGAGACGCCTGCGCGCTCGGCCAGCCGCCCCAATGTCAGGCGGTCGGCATCCTCCTCCCGAACAATGAGGAGTGCCGTGTCCAGTAGCTGTTGGCGCCGTCTGGCCTTGGGCAGCCGGGGTGCCGGGGATTTGGTGGACAAAGTGCCGTCGACAGTCATTTCGTAATCTCGATTGCATAACCTACTTATTGTAGGCTGACCTTCATCATGCTAATTTCCTACCTTTAGTAGGTTAATTTTTGAGTAAGGAATATGTCTATGTCGTTGAATCCAATACTGCTGATGGGCGGCTCTGGCGCGATCGGCCGCCAAGCGGCTCGCGCATTGCGCGCCAACTATCCTGATGTGCCTTTGCTGATTGGCGGCCGAAACCTGGAAAAAGCGCACACTATGGCGGCGGCAGTTGGCAGCGCGCAAGGCGTCGCCATCGATTCGTCTCGCACCGATCTTGGCCTAGGCCAGAAGGCGGTGAGTGCTGTCGTGGTGCTTTACAAAGACCATTCACTGGCAGCCCTGCGCTTTGCCCAATCACGAGGCGTGCCTCACCTCAGCATATCCTCGGGCGTGTTTGAAATCGCTCCGGAAATCGCTAGCTTCATGCACGCACCCCACGCCTCGGCCATCGTACTGGGCTACGAGTGGCTGGTTGGAGCCACGACAGTCCCGGCGCTCGATCTGACCAAGGCATTCGAACAGGTACGAGAGATCCGCATTGGGGCACTTGTCGATGAAGAAGACGTCGGCGGTCCAGCGGTCGCCGCCGACTTCGAACATCTGAACCACATGATGCCTGCTGCGCTGACACTCAAAGATGGCGTTTATATATGGCGTGAAGGTGATGACGCAAAAACCGTGTTTTCCGCCATCGACGGCGCTGAAATCGCAGCCACCGGCTTCTCATCGATTGATGTGGTCGGACTGGCTTCGGCAACCGGCGCGAAGAATGTCGAATTCAACTTAGGCACGGGCGTCAGTTCGAGCCGCCGCAAAGGCGCAGCCTTCTCCACCGAAATCATCCTCGAACTTTCTGGACTTGATCACGCTGGTCAGCCACTTAGCACCCGGCATGCGGTCATGCATCCTGGGGGAGCAGCGCCGCTCACGGGAATGGGGATCGCATTGATCCTTGAACGGCTGCTCGGCCTCGATGGCAAATCACCGGTCTCGCCAGGCTTGTATTTTCCGTATCAGGTTCTTGATGCAGCGCACTACCTGAATCGTCTGTCGCAGGAGGGAGGGCAAGTGCTTCAACTTCCGACGTTGTGAACCACGCGATCAAGGCAACAATCGGCCAGCGCTGGCGTGCGAGCGATCATCTGCTTCTGATGCCGTCTTCCATGCTGCCTGAAAGAATGCTGACAATGAAAAACGCCGGAAACCCTTGTGAATATTGGGTTTCCGGCGTTTGAATTCTAGGTGGCGCATTCCAGGCGTCGAAAGCGAAATTTCGCAATAAACATGTCCAAAAAGCAAGCCCACTCGATTACGTCGAAACCATTCGTTGGAAGCTGCGCAAGCTGGCTGACGACAGCGCTGGCCCGCGCTACAACGTGCCTCCCGGAACGCGACCACTTGTCATGCACCAGTTGGACGGCGAACTGGCCATTGACCGTCTGTTTTGGGGCTACACGCCCGTCTGGTACAAACGCAGCCCGGTCAGCAATGCCCGCATGGATACGATCCTCGACCCCAAGAAATCATTCTGGCGCAGCCCGATCGAGCATGGCCGCATGATCGTGCCCGCTGACGGCTGGTACGAGTGGACCAAGGAAGGCGACAGCAAAGTGCCCTGGTTCATCCACCCGAAGGACGGCAAGCCTATTCTGATGGCCTCAGTATCTGGCTGGAAGCCTGGCACCGAGTCTGACAAAGAGCGGCCAAGTCGTCGCACACGGTGCGGCCGCTCTACCACCCGCTGAAACCGCCGAGCGGCACGAGCATGCGGTGGAGGTCAATGCCGGCCATATTGGCCGAGTCAAAATTTCTACGAGCCAATGCAGGTGCGCCATAACAAGCACAGTCACTAGTATGGGTCGGCACGCAGGGCAGAGCCGGTGGATGATTACGCACACCCGCAAGGGCTGGCGCCAATCTCACATAGCCCACTAGGGAGTGCTGAGGGATTCATACGCCCTCTCGCAGGTCAGTCCTGCGATTCGGGACCGGTCGACAAAGCCCGCCAGGAGCTCAGCTCGGTCGATAGCCCTGCCCAACATGTAGGCGAGCATTCCTCGGCAGTGGCTCCTGACGGGCTTCCTTGGGCAAGGGAGGGATCGCGGGCGGTGGCGTGCCGTCGTCGGATCGGCGTCGATGGGCTTTAGCAGCGCTGCGGAAATGCAACATATACCTTCAAATAACTGTGAAAACACCACATTTCCTGTGTAATGTGTCAACTCATTACAGGAGGACTGACAAGTGGCTAGGCTTGAGAATTACCGGCTTCACGATATATCTGGCAGTAATAATAACTATCGGGTTGACTACAGCGACTTTGGTAACATTCGATTCATGGTCGAGCGGCCGGACGGCTCGGCGGGAGATCTCCAGGTCGGCGATCAGGTCAAATTCAGACAGTATTTGCTCGGGCAGGAAGACCAGTCGACCGAGTTTTACTTGAATTACTACGGTCGCGATGCTAATGGAATATTTGTCGGCTACGGCACGCCGCAATACTACTTTTCGCCCAATGTGTATCCCGTCGACACGGTCATAACCATGGACGCTGCCCCCTACCCCGTCTGCTTTCTGAAGGGCTCGAAAATTGTCACAGATCGGGGTGCCATCGCAATCGAAGACTTGCTGGCTGGCGACTTAGTCCAGACTCAGTCCGGCTGGGGAACTGTCAAATGGGTAGGCAATAGAAGTTACGGACCGGCAGCGCTGTCCACAACAGATCAGAAAATAGCCGCGGCGCCAGTGCGGATTCGTGCGAACGCAATCGAGCCGAATGTACCAAGCATGGATCTGTTTGTGTCGCCCTGGCACCACCTGGTGGTCGATGGCTACCTCGTTCGCGCCAATGATCTGATAAACGGTACGACGATCGTCCAGGAAACCCACGTCACTTCAGTGGATTACTACCATGTCGAGCTCGAGCAGTTCGATGTGATCATGGCACATGGCATTTATTCCGAGTCCTGGGCTGACGGTGGCAACCGCTCGTTCTTCCAGAATGCAGATGTGACTGCATTGCGCCCCACCGACCTCAAACGTCGCCGCGCATCACGCCCCGGTTTCGATCATCTTGTGCTGCGCAAAGGAAAGAAACTGGAAGCCATTCAGAAAAAGGTGGCTGAGCGCGCCCGGCGACTTTCCAAGCAAGAAACCACCATTGCGAAGGCAGCGTAAACCTGCAAGCTACGGCGCGCCTTTGGCACTCAGCGCGTCGTAACGGCCCTCGCACGTCAAGGCTGCGATCCTCGCCGGGTCGGCATAGCAGGTCAGGATGTCAGCTCGGCGATAGCGTGTCAGGCCATCGCGCCTTGCCACCACAGGCGACCATACGACAACGTCACCCGCACTGCGGCCTGACAAGGAAAAAACACGCCGATCCGACAGCACCAAAGGATCACATCGCCCCCTGTCTTCCCGCGTAACGAGGCACACCAGCGTCAGATGGAGCCCAAGATAGTTGCCCAAGCATGCACGAAGGCAGACATCAGAGAGTGCCATTTCACGATCTGCGCCAAACATGGGAAAGTTGCGCCGTACAAGCCGGCACGCCCTGAATCATCCTGAATCAACTGAGCAGATTAAAAAACGTTGGACATGGCGGAGAGGTAAGCTCGCCAGAACCCTGGACACCTGCCCGCACACGCAAACCCGGTCACGTTTTGGGCACAGTCGGAGCCGGAAAGAAAAACGCCACCGGCGAGGGTGGCGTTAGTAGCTTGAATTGCTTGGTATTCTTGGTGGCGCATCCCTGATTCGAACAGGGGACCTGCGGATTATGATTCCGTCGCTCTAACCGGCTGAGCTAATGCGC
>JAEYZR010000057.1 GCA_023427945.1 Pseudomonadota bacterium
CCAGGATATGGCGGACATTGTATTCCGATTGATCTGACTGGGACTTCTTGACCTTTTCGTATTCGGCGTTGACCTGAGCATCGGTCACCGGGTGCTTGGCCAGGTAGTCGGCCATCAGTGCGCGCACCAAAATGCCCTGACGAGCGAGTTCGAGTTCGGATTGCACTTCAGCCTGCTTGGACAGACCGCTGCTTTCGGCAGCCTGCACGAAGACCTGACGGTTGATCATTTCTTCCTTGACCTGTTCGCGCAGTTCGGGCGAGTCGGTCGCGCCTTGCGTGACGAGCAGTTTGACGAACTGATCCATGTCTTTCTGAGTGATGGGCTTGCCATTCACCGAGGCCACGTTCTGTGCAAACGCTGGGAAAGCAATGACGCATGAAGCGGCAAGCATAACGATTCGTTTCATATTATTCCTTCTGTGAAGCCTTGGTTTCCAGTGCGAGCGCATGGATGGGAAAGGGGATCAAATCCTGAACTTGATGATACACCAGGCGGTGTGCGGCCACCCTTGAGAGGCCCGCGAAACAAGGCCCGGCGATCAATACGCGAAAGTGGCTGGCACCGCCTTCGGCACCCGCATGGCCCGCGTGCAGGTGCGACTCGTCGATGATATCGAGCCGTTCAGGCGAGAGTCGGGACAGCCGCTGCTGCAGGGCTGCCTTGCGGGTTTCGGGTGTGTCGGGTGAAAGGGGCGCGGTTGTCATGGGCGGGGCTCGATATCGTTTGCCGGGGAGGACTCGACTGGTTCGATGTGTCGTCCCAGCCAGATCGACTGGGCGATGACGAACGCAAACAGCAGGCCCATCAGGCCGAACACCTTGAAATTCACCCACTGGGATTCCGTGAAATAGCCAGAGAAGGCCACCGCCAGGTTGGCTGCACCCGCGAGGACGAAGAAGCTGGCCCACGCAATGTTCAGGCGATCCCAGATGGGAGGCGCAACCGATATCTGCTTGCCCATCAAGTGCTTGAGCAGGTTGCGACCCATGAACAGTCGTGCGCCCAGCAGTACCGCCGCGAACAGCCAGTACAGCACCGTCGGTTTCCATTTGATGAAGACGTCGCTGTGCAGCCAGAGCGTGGCCCCGCCGAACACTACGATGACCGTCAGGTTGATCCAGTGCGTGGTTTCGATGGCCTTGCGGGTCGCCTTGAGCCAGACGATCTGCAGGATGGAGGCCGTGATGGCCACGGCGGTGGCCGTATAGATGTCCGAGTAACGATAAGCGCCAAAAAACAGGATCAGCGGAAAAAGATCGAATAAAAACTTCTTCATTACGTAGGCTCGAACGTCATGGATAACGAGTTGATGCAGTAGCGCAGGCCGGTCGGCGGCGGGCCGTCGGGGAAGACGTGGCCAAGATGCGAGTCACAGACATTGCACAGGACTTCGGTACGCACCATGCCATGGGATACATCGCGCTCTTCGCGCACCAGGTCGGGCTCCAGCGGTTCGAAATAGCTCGGCCAGCCACAGCCCGCATCAAACTTGGTGTCGGATGCGAACAGGGCGGTACCACAGCCTACGCACCGGTAGATACCGGGGGTGGTGGTGTCCCAGTACTGGCCGGTGAAGGCGCGCTCGGTGCCTTTTTCACGGGCGACGTGGAACGCTTCGGGCGACAGGCGGGCACGCCATTCATCTTCCGTGCGGGTGATTTTCTTCGGTGAACTACTCATTTTAGGGATCCTCCTGTTGCCGTCATCGTATCGCGACACCGGCAATGTCTGTGCAAAGGCACCTACATCAGAGCGATGAGCGGATCAAAAGTTCTGAAACGTTGTCCCGGCGACTCAGCAAAGCGCTGCCACAGTCGCAAAAAGGCGGGTTGGATGGGCCAGATTGCCGTCTGCCCCCTTATTTTCTCTATAATCTTTTGTCGTACTTTTTCATTTTATTCTGATCTCGATGGCGGGTTGTTATCGCAGCATGCCGTCGCCGCAATCAGATTGAGCCGCCCCCACAAGATGCGCAGTGCGCCGGGAGACAACACCATGAGCTTTTCCTCGATCGTCCGCCTTGGCGCGGGTTCGCCAGCCGCCAAGGCCGCCCGCCGTGCACTGCGCGTCAGCGCGCTGGGCCTGGCCCTGGCCGCCATCACCCCTGCTGCCTGGGCGCAGATCAAGGTCGGCGTGACACTGTCGAGCACGGGTCCGGCGGCCTCGCTGGGTATTCCTGAGCGTAACACCGTCGGCCTGCTGCCTACGGAAGTCGCAGGACAGAAAGTCGAGTGGATCGTCCTGGACGATGCGACCGACCCGACGCAGGCCGTGCGTAATGCCCGCAAGCTTACCTCCGAAGACAAGGTCGATATCCTCGTGGGCACCACCGCCACCCCGGGTTCGATCGCGATGGTGGACGTGGCCGCCGAGTCCGGCACCGCCATGATCAGCGTGGCGGCCAGCGCCAAGATCGTCGAACCCGTGGACGACAAGCGTCGCTGGGCCTTCAAGACTCCGCAAAACGACGCCTTGATGGCCGGTGTGCTTGCCGATGCCATGTCTCAGGCCAATGTGAAGACGCTGGGCTTCATCGGCTTCTCCGACGCCTATGGCGATAGCTGGCTCGATGAGATCACCCGCGCTGCCACCAATAAAGGCATCAAGGTCGTGGCTTCCGAGCGTTTTGGTCGCACCGATACCAGCGTGACTGGACAAGTGCTGAAAATCGTCGCATCACGCCCGGACGCCGTGCTGGTGGCCGGTTCTGGTACGCCGGCCGCCTTGCCCCAGAAAGAACTGCGCGCCCGTAATTTCTCCGGCACGATCTATCAGACGCACGGCGCAGCCAACAGCGATGTGCTGCGCGTGTGCGGCAAGGACTGCGAAGGCATGATGTTGCCGGCGGGCCCCCTGCTGGTCGCTGCGCAACTGCCTGACGACAACGAGGTCAAGCAGTCGGCGCTGAATTATGTCCAGGCTTACGAGAAGGCGTTCGGTGCCGGCAGCACCAATACCTTCGGTGGCCACATGTGGGATGCCGGTCAGTTGATCGTCAACGCCATTCCCGTGGCGCTGGCCACCGGCGCCAAGCCCGGCACCCCTGCGTTTCGCACCGCCATGCGCGATGCGGTCGAAGGCGTGACCAACCTGGCGGTATCGCAGGGTGTCTTCAATATGACCCCCAAGGATCACGCAGGCTTTGACGGGCGTGCCGCTGTCATGGTCAAAGTGGTCGATGGCAAGTGGGTCTATCAGCCTGGCAAGTAATGCACTAATGGTTTAATAGCGATTCCCACGCACCGGCCTTTCTGGCCGGTGTGTTTTTATCGTCTTGTGGTTCATGCCGCCGCAGGCCACCGTCTTCTCCTTCGATAACAACGCTGATGGACCTATCAATTGCGCTGATCCTTCTGCAGGACGGCATCGTCAATGGCGCGATCTATGCGCTTCTGGGCATGGCGCTCGTGCTGGTTTTTGCCGTGACACGCGTCATTTTCATTCCTCAGGGCGAGTTCGTCGCCTTCGGAGCATTGACACTGGCCATGCTGGTCGATGGCAAGGTGCCGGGTACCGCACAATTGCTGGTGATCCTGGGCGCGATCGTGATGGTGGCCGAAGTGTGGCGTGCATGGCGCACGCGTCAGTTCGCGGGCCTGCCGCGCGCAGCCCTGGGTTTCGTCGTGTTGCCGGTGGCCTTGTATGTCGGCTTGCCCTATGTCGTCTCGCCCACGCAGTCGCTGTGGCTGAACATGTTGCTCACGCTGTTGCTGGTGGTGCCGATGGGGCCGATGGTCTATCGGCTGGTCTATCGTCCTTTGGCTGAAGCCACGGTGCTGGTCCTGTTGATCGTGTCGGTGGCCCTGCACTTTGCCCTCATGGGCCTGGCGCTGGCGTTTTTCGGTGCAGAAGGCTGGCGCGTGCCGGCGTTCGTCAGCGGCCAGTTCCAGTGGGGCGCCATGAGCTGGTCGGCACAAAGCCTTTTTGTCGTCGGTGTGTGCGCAACGCTTATCCTGGCGCTCTGGCACTTCTTTGGAAAAACGCTGTATGGCCGCGCGCTGCGCGCAACGGCCGTCAACCGGCGGGGTGCCCGGCTGGTGGGCATCAGCACAAGCATGTCGGGCAATCTGACTTTCACACTGGCCGTGGCGATCGGGGCTGTCTCGGGCATGCTGATCGCGCCGCTCACGACGATCTATTACGACACGGGCTTTCTCATTGGCCTGAAGGGGTTCGTGGGGGCGATCATCGGAGGTCTTTTCAGCTATCCGATCGCCGCGGCCGGTGCGCTTCTCGTGGGAATACTGGAAGCCTTCGCCTCATTCTGGGCCAGTGCGTACAAGGAAGTGATCGTTTTCACGCTGATCATTCCGGTGCTGCTGTGGCGCTCGTTTGGTGCCAAGCATACGGACGACGAGGAGTAAGACGATGAGCAAGAACCGTATCGTATTGCTTGGTTTCGTCGCCATTCTGGTGGTCTTGCCGTTGTTGGCGGCCACCCCTGAGTTCTGGATCACCCAGCTCAACTACATCGGTCTGGCCACGCTGGTCGTGATTGGCCTGGTCCTGCTGACCGGGGTGGGGGGGCTGACCTCGTTTGGCCAGGCTGCCTTTGTCGGCCTGGGCGCCTACACCACGGCCTGGCTCACGACCCACACCGGCACCTCGCCCTGGCTGGCATTGCTGGCGGGTCTCGCACTGACCGGGCTGGTCGCCTTTTTCCTCGGCGCCATCACGTTGCGTCTCTCCGGCCATTTCCTGCCGCTGGGTACCATTGCCTGGGGTCTGTCGCTGTTCTACCTGTTCGGCAACATGGAATGGCTGGGCAAGCACGATGGCATCGCAGGGCTGGCACCCATTGAATTCTTCGGCATCTCGCTGGCCGGCGGGCGAGACCTGTATTACCTGATCTGGCTATTTGCCTTGCTGGCACTCTGGGTGACCCACAATCTGCTGGATTCGCGCCCCGGACGGGCCATTCGTGCGCTCAAGAGCGGCGCCGGCATGGCTGAATCGATGGGGGTGGATACAGCACGCTATCGCGTCGTCATCTTCGTGCTTGCTGCCTTGCTGGCGTGTCTGTCGGGATGGCTTTATGCGCATATGCAGCGAGCGGTCAGCCCCAGTCCCTTTGGCCTGAACTACGGTATCGAGTACCTGTTCATGGCGGTCGTAGGCGGCGCAGGCCATGTGTGGGGCGCCGTTCTGGGTGCTGCCACCATCCTGCTGCTCAAGGACCAGATCCAGAACTTTGCGCCGCGCTTGCTGAGCAGCGACACCAATATCGAACTCATCGTGTTCGGTGTGCTGCTGATTCTGGTGCTGCAATACGCCCGGGATGGGTTGTGGCCGCTGATCACCTCACGCCTGAATCGCCGCGATGGCGCCCGCCGTGTTCGCCGTGCCCCTCCTGCCGACGCGCCCGCGCTGCCTGTGCGCCAGCGCCGCCCTGCCGGTGAAGTGGTGCTTGATGTGCAGGCCATCCGCAAGACCTTCGGTGGTCTGGTTGCCGTCAATGACATTTCGTTCAAGGTGCGTGCCGGCGAGATCGTCGGGCTGATTGGCCCCAACGGCGCGGGCAAGAGCACGACGTTCAACCTGATCACCGGCGTGTTGCCGCTCACCAGCGGACAGGTGCTGTTCGAAGGCGAGCGTATCGACGGCATTGCGGCCCGTCACATCGCCCGTCGTGGCGTGGGACGCAGCTTCCAGCACGTGCAATTGCTGGCGCAGATGACGGTCCTGGAGAACGTGGCGCTGGGCGCCCATTTGCGGGCCGACGTCGGCGTGGCTGCGGGCCTGCTGCGGCTGGATCGTGCGCACGAGGCCCGGCTGCTGGCCGAGGCGGCACGCCAGCTCGAACGGGTCGGCCTGGGCGATTATCTGTATGAGGAGGCGGGCAATCTGGCGCTGGGGCAACAGCGCATCGTGGAGATCGCCCGCGCACTCGCCGGCGATCCCGCCTTGCTGTTGCTCGACGAGCCCGCTGCAGGCCTGCGCTACAAGGAAAAGCAGGCGTTGGCCGATGTGCTGTCGGCGCTGCGCGCCGAGGGCTTGAGCATTCTTCTGGTCGAGCACGACATGGATTTCGTCATGCGTCTGACCAATCATCTGGTCGTCATGGATTTTGGTACCAAACTGGCCGAAGGCGTGCCGGCGGAAGTCCAGCAGAACCCTGTGGTGCAGCAAGCCTATCTGGGCGGTATCGACGACGACATTCTGATCGACGAGCAACCGGTGGCAGGAGCATCGCAATGAATACCGTGGTTCAAACCGAGGCACCCTTGCTCGACGTGCGATCCTTGTCTGCGCAGTACGGCAAGGTGCAGGCATTGCAGCCTGCCTCGCTGACGCTGGCGGCGGGCCAGATCGTGACGGTCATCGGGGCCAACGGAGCGGGCAAGTCCACCTTGCTCAACGCCATCATGGGCGCATTGCCGCAAACAGGTTCGGCTACGGGTGAGGTGCGCTTTGCAGGCACTGATATTTCCCGTTGGGCGGTCGAGCGCCGTGTGGGCGTGGGCATGTCCCTGGTGCCCGAGAAACGCGAACTGTTTGCCAGCATGTCGGTGGCCGACAACCTGCTGTTGGGCGGGTTTCGCCGCTACCGCAAACGCGAAGCCGGCTGGCGCGATACGCTGGACGAGGTCTACACGCTGTTTCCTCGGCTGCGCGAGCGCCACTTGCAGGCGGCCGGCACGTTGTCGGGTGGTGAGCGCCAGATGCTGGCAGTGGGACGGGCGCTCATGGCGCGTCCCAGTGTCCTGATGCTGGACGAACCCAGCCTGGGCCTGGCGCCGCGTATCGTGCGCGAGATTTTTCACATCATTGCGCGGTTGCGCGAGACGGGCGTGGGCATTTTGCTGGTCGAACAAAATGCACGTGCTGCCTTGCAGGTGGCCGATTACGGCTACGTGCTGGAGACAGGCGAGGTATCCCTGTCCGGTCCCGCCAGCGAGCTGGCGGGCAACCCCCGGGTCATCGAAACTTACCTGGGGCTGGGCAAGACGCAGGACAAAGAAGGCAGTTGAGCCCACGGTGGTGGCCTGACAGCGCAGGCTTGGTCGGGCCCGAGGCGATCCCACTTTGGTGCGCGGCCGGTCTGCCGACAGCCGTGCACCCCTGCGATCACTCAGCCGCCACCTTGGTGCGCTGGCGTCGTTTCTCCATCCAGGCCTGCAGTTCTCCGACAATGCCGCGTCGGAAAGCCAGCACGCAGATGATGAAGATGAGTCCGATGACGATGGTCACCGACTCGCCCAGGCGATTGAACCATTCGACGCCGGTCATGCGCGCCAGGGCCACGCCGATTTCCCCCACCTTGTTTTCCAGCAGCACGACAATGAATGCACCCACGACCGGACCAGTCAGGGTGCCCATTCCGCCAATCAGTGTCATCAGGATC
>JAEYZR010000076.1 GCA_023427945.1 Pseudomonadota bacterium
GATGAAGTAGATCTCGGGCGACAGGAATTTCACACCCACCAGACGCTCCAGGAACGGCACGATGACGTCGATGTTGTAGGCCACGGCCATGCCACCGCCCACGCCCAGCACCGTGCCCACCACCCCGATGAGCGCGCCTTGAACCAGGAAGATGCGGGCGATCTCGCCCGGCCCCGCGCCCAAGGTGCGCAGGATGGCAATGTCAGACTGCTTGTCCTTGACGGCCATCACCAGAGAGGACAGCAGATTGAACGCAGCCACGGCGATGATGAGGGCAAGAATCAGGAACATCATGCGCTTTTCCGTCTGTACCGCGGCAAACCACACCCGATTCTGGCGCGACCAGTCGCTGGCAGACAGCGAAGACGGCAAAGTGTTGCGCAGCTCGGCGGCCACTTCAGGCGCTTTCTGCATGTCCTTGATGCGCAACCTCACGCCCGCCGTACCGCTTTCCCGGAACACGCGCGCGGCATCCAGATTGTCGACGAAGGCCAGACCGGTGTCGTACTCATAATGCCCGGAAGAGAACAGCCCCACCACGGTGAACTGCCGCATGCGCGGCGCGAATCCCGCCGGGCTGATCGACCCTTGCGGTGCCATCATCAGCAAGGTGTCGTTGACTTTCACCCCCATCTGCTCGGCCAGATCGCGGCCCAGCACCACACCGAAGGAGCCGGGCTTGAGCGCGCTGAGCGAACCTTCGACGATCTGCTTGGGAAGATCGGAGACCTGGCCCTCATTGGCCGGGTCGATGCCGCGCACCTGCACACCGCGCAAGGCCTGCCCGCGCACCAGCATGCCCTGGGCGCCGACGAAAGGTGCACCGCCCTGCACCTCAGGGTTCTTGCGTGCTTCGTCATAAATCGCCTGCCACTGGTCGAGCACCCGTTCCGGCGCAGAGCCTGGCGCGAACAACTCGATGTGAGGCAGCACGGACAGCATCCGGTCACGCACATCGCGCTGGAAGCCGTTCATCACCGACAACACGATGATGAGCGCGGCCACGCCCAGCGCAATGCCCGCCATGGACGTTGCCGCAATAAAGGAAATGAAGCCATCACGCCGCCCGCGGCGTTGGCCTAATCGGGCCATTCCCGCGTAGCGGGCGCCGATCCAGAGTTCGTAGGGTATTTTCACACCGGCATTATGTCATTAGTCGGCACATGCGCAGTGCACAACACTACAATGCGCCCAATGCAAATTGTCCTTCCTGGCGGCCTGCCCCCCGCCCCCTACGCGGCAGAACTCGCCAAGCATCTGCCTGAACACGCGCCCTCGCTGGTCTCGCTCCTGGGGCGCGCACGAACGCGGATCGAGCCCTTCGACCCGGTCAAAGCGGGGTGCACGCCTTTCGAGGCCTGGCAACTCAGCGAGTCCGGATTCACCGGAGAGGCCGACAAACCCTGGGGCGCCGGACTCGGCCCCCTGCTGGCACAGACGCCGCTCACCCACACGCAGCCCGTCTGGATTGCCGACTTCGTTCACCTTGCACTGGGCACGGATCACGCCAGCCTGGTGACGTCGGAAACGCTTGCGCCCACACGCAAGGAAACGAGCGCATTGCTCCAGGCCATCGAACCCGTGCTGACCGAAGGGGGCTACAGCGCCACTCTGATCGATGCCCATCGCATGCAGATCACGCTCCCCCCGGATCTGTCGCCGCTCACCGCCAGCCCCAACACCGTCGCGGGACATCCCTTGCGCGCCTGGTGGTCGACGGATGCCGCCTCCCGGCCCTGGCGGCGGCTGCTCAACGAGGTCCAGATGCTCTGGCATGACCACCCGGTCAACGAGAACCGCCAGAACTATGGTCAACTACCCATCAACGGCCTGTGGCTCTATGGTGGAGCTTGCCCCTGGCCGATGAAACGGCCGCAAGGGCCGCACGCGCCCACGGTGCTCAACAACCTGGAAAAACCGGCCCAGGCTGGCGACTGGGCAGCCTGGCTGACGGCCTTGGCAGCGCTTGAGGCATCGACCTTCAAGCCGTTGTTGAATGATCGCAGCGGCAGGTTGGAGGCCCTCACCCTTACCCTCATGGGCGAGACACGCATCGCCCACGCGGCCCTGGAGCGCACCAGTATCTGGCTGCGCTGGATACCCAAACCCACAACAGACTGGAAGCAATGGTGGTCACTCCCCGCTTAACCTCACGCCAGGCCGAACCCAGCAGCACGACCGCCCTGTCCGAGGCGGGCATCCACCCTTTGCTCGCCCGTCTCTGGGCCGCCCGGGGGGTGAGCCACCCGGACCAGACCCAGCTCGCCTGGGCCAGTCTCATTCCCCCGTCTCAGCTGACGGACATCGGCCGTGCAGCAGCCATTCTGGCGGACGCCATCGAAAAACGCCTGCGCATCCTGATCGTCGCCGACTACGATTGCGACGGCGCCACCGCATGTGCCGTAGGCATGCGCGCCCTGCGAGAAATGGGCGCGGTGGTCGACTTCCTGGTGCCTAACCGCTTTGAAACAGGCTATGGGCTCTCGCCTGCCGTGGTCGACCTGGCCATCGTGCATCCCGCCGGCAAACCCGATCTGCTGCTGACCGTGGACAACGGCATCGCCAGCGTCGAGGGTGTGGCGGCAGCCAATGCGGCCGGCATGGGCGTAGTAGTCACCGATCACCACCTGCCCGGCGACACCCTGCCCGACGCCTTGGCGATCGTGAATCCCAACCAGCCCGGTTGCGGCTTTCCATCCAAGAATCTGGCCGGCGTAGGCGTCATCTTCTACATGATGCTGGCCCTGCGCGCCGAACTGCGCGTTCGTGGCGTCTATCCACCCAGAGGCGGGCCCGCGCTGAACACCCTGGCCGACCTGGTCGCGCTGGGCACGGTGGCCGATGTCGTCAAACTGGACGCCAACAACCGTTTGCTGGTTTCCCAGGGCCTGGCCCGCATGCGCGCGGGCAACATGCAGGCCGGCCTGCGCGCCTTGTTCGCTGTCGCGGGCAGGCAGCCGCGCACCGCCAACAGTTTCGACCTGGGTTTTGCGCTGGGCCCGCGCATCAACGCTGCAGGACGCCTGGCCGACATGAGCATCGGCATCCACTGCCTGATCACCGACGACGAAGCACAGGCGCTGGAACTGGCACGACAGCTCGACGCCATGAACCGTGACCGGCGCACCATCGAAGCCACCATGCGCGAGCAGGCGATGGTGGCCATGGACGCGGCAAGCGTGGCGCCCGGAGCCACCGTCTGCGTGTTCGACGACACCTGGCACCAAGGCGTGGTCGGACTGGTCGCCTCGCGCATCAAGGAAAAATTCTGGCGCCCCACCCTGGCATTCGCGCCGGCAGGCGATGAAGAAATCCGGGGTTCTGGACGCTCGATTCCGGACGTCCACCTGCGCGACGCCCTGGACCTGGTCTCCAAACGCCATCCTGGCCTCATACGCAAGTTCGGTGGCCACGCCATGGCGGCCGGCCTGACCCTGGCGCGGGCAGATTACGACACCTTCGTGCCAGCTTTCGATCTGGCAGTGCGCGAACTGACAGGACGCGATACCTTCGAACCCCTGCTGGAAACCGATGGCTCACTTGAGACGGGCTATGCCAACGCCGAAGTGGCCGGCCTGCTCGCCCAGCATGTCTGGGGTGCGGGCTTCGCCGCCCCCCTGTTTTGCGACGAGTTCATCGTGCGCCAGCAGCGGCTGCTGGGCAACAAGCACCTGAAACTCCAGCTCGAACGGGGCCATCAGCGCTTTGACGCCATCTGGTTCGGCCAGAACCAGATGCTGCCCGAACACCTGGAAGTGGCCTACCGCCTGGAGCAGAACGTCTGGAATGGTGTCGTCTCCGCCCAGCTCGTCATCGAGTACGCCGGCCCCGTCAGAGCGTAACCGTCGCGCTCACGCTAAAATGTATGGTTGTCTATAAGCACTGACCCAGGATTTGCCATGGAAGCCGAACGCCAGAACCAACTCTCAGCCCGCCTGATCGACTACGCCGCGCGCGAAGCCGCTTTACGGGGGTATCTTTGACTACGATGCCAAGACTGAGCGCTTGCACGTCGTCAATGCCGAGCTGGAAGACCCGGCGGTCTGGAATGACCCGAAACACGCCCAGGATCTAGGGCGCGAGAAAAAATCGCTCGAAGAAGTCGTCGAGGCCCTGAACGCCATCCATAGCGGTGTGGCCGATGCGCAGGAACTGTTCGAACTCGCTGCCGCCGACGACGATGGCGACACCCTGCTGGCCATCGAGACCGATGCCGATGCCTTCGGCGAACGGCTGGAGGGTCTGGAGTTTCGCCGGATGTTCAACAATCCGGCCGATCCGCTGAATTGCTTCATGGACATCCAGGCCGGTGCCGGCGGTACCGAAGCCCAGGACTGGGCCTCGATGCTGCTGCGTCAGTACCTCCGGTATTGCGAGCGCAAGGGTTTCAAGACCGAAATTCTTGAAGAATCCGATGGCGAAGTGGCCGGCCTGAAATCGGCCACCATCAAGATCGAAGGCGAATACGCGTTCGGTTATCTGCGTACGGAATCGGGCGTGCACCGCCTGGTCCGCAAAAGCCCCTTCGACTCATCCGGCGGACGCCACACGTCTTTTGCCAGCGTGCACGTCTACCCGGAAGTCGACGACTCCATCGAGATCGAGATCAACCCGGCCGACCTGCGCGTCGATACCTATCGGGCAAGTGGCGCTGGCGGCCAGCACATCAACAAGACCGACTCCGCGGTACGCCTGACGCACGCCCCGACCGGTATCGTGGTGCAGTGCCAGAACGATCGTTCGCAGCATCGCAACAAGGCCGAAGCCATGCAGATGTTGAAGTCGCGCCTGTACGAGCTCGAAATGAACAATCGCATGGCCGAGCAGCAGAAGATGGAAGATGCCAAGACCGATGTGGGCTGGGGCCACCAGATCCGTTCCTACGTGCTGGACAACAGCCGCATCAAGGACCTGCGCACCAACGTCGAAATTTCCGCCACCCAGAAAGTGCTGGACGGCGATCTCGACCCCTTCATTCAGGCCAGCCTGAAACAAGGGGTCTGATCGATGAGCGATCCTGCAGCCATGCCCGCCTCCGATACGATCGTCGTCATCACGGGCGCCTCGCGTGGCCTGGGGCTGGCCCTGGCCGAATGCTACGTGGATGCCGGTGCCCATGTGATCACCATCACCCGCTCGGCCAACCCCGAGCTGGCGCAGCGTGCGCAGGCACAAGGCACGACCCTCACCCCCATCGAGGCCGACCTGTCCTGTCCGGACGGCGTACAGGCCGCTGCCGCTCAGCTGCGCGCAGCCCTGGGCGACACACAGCCCTCGACCACACGGCACATCCTGATCAACAACGCCGGAGCAGTAGAACCGGTGAATGTCGCCAGCGATCTCAACGATGCGCAAGCCATCACCCGTGCGTTTGCCCTGAACGTCACCGCGCCACTGATCATCACGGCCGCCATGCTGGACAGCCTGCCGGCCGGGCATCGCGAGTGCCGCATCCTGAACATTTCCTCCGGCGCCGGACGTAACCCTACCTCGGGCTGGAGCGTATACGGTGCCACCAAGGCCGCACTGGACATGGCCACCCGGGTATTGAACACCGAACAGGCCGGCAGTGGCGTGCGCGCGGTTGCACTGGCTCCCGGCGTCGTAGACACCGGCATGCAGGCCACGCTGCGCAACCAGGACACTCGCAACTTTCCCGCCCGTGAACGCTTCGTGGCGCTGCGCGCCGAAGGCAGACTCCGCTCGGCCGGCGACGTCGCCACCCGCATCGTTCACTATCTGAATCGCGACGACTTCGGCACCACTGAAATCGACGACATCCGCAACTACGATTAACGCCCTCCATGACTCAAACCACGCCAGACGCGCCCCTTCCCGACGAAAATCGCCTGATCGCCGAGCGGCGCGCCAAACTCGACAAGCTGCGTAGCGCCGGTGTCGCCTTCCCCAACGACTTCAAACCCGACGCCCGTGCCGCTGAACTACACGCGAAGTACGATGACGCCGAGCAACAGGCCCTGGTCGATGCCGCAACGACGGTGAAGATCGCCGGTCGCATGATGCTCAAGCGCGTGATGGGCAAAGCCAGTTTTGCGACGATCCAGGACGGCAGTGGCCGTATCCAGATCTACGTCGAACGCAACGGCGTAGGCGAAGAAGCCTATGCCGCATTCAAGCAGTGGGACCTGGGCGATATCGTTGCCGTACAGGGCACGGTATTCAAGACCAACAAGGGTGAACTCTCCGTGCACGCCACCGAGACCCGCCTGCTGTCCAAATCACTACGCCCGCTGCCCGACAAGTTCCATGGCGTGGACGACCAGGAACTGCGGTACCGTCAGCGTTACGTCGACCTGATCATGACCGACACCACGCGACGCACCTTCGAGGCGCGCAGCAAGGCCATAGGC
>JAEYZR010000086.1 GCA_023427945.1 Pseudomonadota bacterium
GCGACCATGCGATCCACCAGGCCCAGTAAAACAAAGTCCAGGCCTTCATCCAGTCTTGGGTTCTGAACGCCTGCGTGGCGAATGCCCTGCCGAAGAAACTGTCGAGGTAGGCGCCGATGTTCTGCACGAAGGCGTTCATGAGGAAGGCGGTCGGACCGACTGCCAGCACGAACAGCATCAACATGATGGCTATGATCAGGTTGAATTCCGAAAGGCGCCGGATGCCGACATCAAGACCGCTGACGACCGAAATGGTAGCCATGCAGGTCACCACAGTGATCAGAATGATCTGCACCCAGACGGCCTGCGGCACGCCCCAGAGGTGTTCCAGGCCCGCGTTGATCTGCAGGACTCCCAACCCCATGGACGTCGCGATACCGAACATGGTGCCGACCACCGCAAAGATGTCCACGGCATCGCCGGCCCAGCCGTTGATCCGTTTGCCCAGCAGCGGGTACAGCCCTGAACGGATGGTCAGCGGCAGGTTGTAGCGAAAGCAGAAGTACGCCAGGGAAAGGCCGACCACCGCATAGACTGCCCAGGCGTGCAGGCCCCAGTGGAAGAATGTGATGAGCTGGGATTCACGCGCTGCCGCCACGGTGTAGGGTTCACTGACCGGCGGCGCGGAAAAATGCTGTAGCGGTTCGGCCACGGCAAAGAACATGAGTCCGATACCCATGCCTGCTGCAAAAAGCATGGCCATCCAGGTCAGGTAGGGATAGTCCGGCTCAGAGTCGTCGGGGCCAAGCTTGAGGTTGCCATAGCGGCTCATGGCCAGGAAGACAACGGCAAAGAAGAACAGCGCAACAGCCAGGATATAAAACCACCCGAAGCTATCGATCACGTAGTCCTGCATGTGGCCGAATATGTCTTCGGCGCGGTGGGGAAAGAGAACCCCCACGAGCAGGAACAACACGACAATAATTGTCGAACCCCAGAATACGCGAGGATGAATGGTGCTCTTGAAGGCGATTTTCACGAATCCTGCCCTTAAAAAAAATAGCCCGACGAGTATATCGTCGGGCAGGTGCCCTGTTCATGGTGCGTCGGTAACTGGGGTAACGGGCGCTGTCATTTTGTAAGTACACCGCCTGGAAGATTTCACACGCCTTTGACGATGAACATATTCATTTCGGCGGCACCTTCACGCGCATTACGTGCCCGCCGATACTGCCAGGAATCGTAGAAAGCCTGTGCACGTGCCACGTTGGGAAATTCCAGCAGGACGGTACGCCCGGGCTCGCGTCCCTCGAGCTTGCGGGACTCGCCGCCCCGAACGAGCACCTTGGCATCGAAAGCCGAAATCGCCAGTGACGACAAGCGCTTGTACTGCTCGTACTGAGCGGGCTTGTGGACATCCACGTCTGCGACGATGTATGCGGGCATGAAACCTCCTGTTAGACGAACTGATTTTCCATGAATCCTGCGCGTTTGGTGACCTGATCGAGCTCGACCAAGGAGGACAGCAGCGCATGCATATGATGCAGCGGCACGGCATTGGGGCCATCGGACATGGCATGGGCCGGATCGGGGTGAGTCTCCATGAACAGACCTGCCACGCCCACGGCGACCGCTGCCCGGGCCAGCACCGGCACGAATTCGCGCTGACCGCCCGACGACGTGCCCTGCCCTCCGGGCAACTGCACGGAATGGGTGGCATCGAATACCACCGGACAATCGGTTTGGCGCATGATGGCCAGCGAGCGCATGTCCGAGACCAGGTTGTTGTAGCCAAAGGACGCGCCGCGTTCGCACACCAGAATGTTGTTGCCATCGAAGCCGGCGTCGATAGACGCTGCACGCGCCTTGGCGACAACCTGCAACATATCCGAAGGGGCCAGAAACTGACCTTTCTTGATATTGACCGGCTTTCCAGAGGCGGCGCATGCCTGGATGAAATCCGTCTGGCGGCACAGGAAGGCCGGCGTCTGCAGCATATCCACCACGGCAGCCACGGGAGAGACCTGTGTGATGTCATGGACATCGGTCAGCACGGGAACATCGAGATCACGGCGCACATCGGCCAGAATGGCCAGCCCTTCATCCATGCCGGGCCCGCGGAAAGACGCTCCCGAACTGCGGTTAGCCTTGTCGAATGAGCTTTTATAGATGAAGGGAATACCGAGCTCGGCCGTGATTTCCTTCAGCTTGCCCGCTGTATCGAAGGCCATCTGACGCGACTCGATCACGCAGGGGCCTGCAATCAGGAAAAACGGATGCTCAAGGCCGATGGGAAAGCCGTGAAAACGCATGCTCATGCAGCACCTTTGGCAACAGTTTCATGGCGAGCAAGCGCCGCCTTGATGTAGCTGATGAACAACGGATGGCCTTCGCGCGGCGTGGAAGTGAACTCCGGATGGAACTGGACGCCGATGAACCAGGGATGCTCGGGCAGTTCCATGATTTCAGGCAGATTTTCGCTGGGCGTGCGTGCACTGATGACCAGACCAGCCTCTTCCAGGCGCGGCACGTACACGTTGTTGACTTCGTAGCGATGACGATGGCGTTCGTTGACGTTGGCGCCATAGATGCTGTGTGCACGCGTTCCCGGCTTGACCGGGCAGACCTGCGCGCCCTTGCGCATGGTGCCGCCCAGATCGGAACTGGTGTCGCGCTTTTCGACCTTGCCTTCGCGGTCCAGCCATTCCGAAATGAGTGCCACCACCGGGTGCGGTGCGGCAGGTTCGAACTCGGTACTGTTGGCGCCGCCCAGACCGGCGACGTGGCGTGCGAATTCGATGACGGCCAGTTGCATCCCCAGGCAAATGCCCAGGTAGGGCACGCCGTTCTCGCGGGCGTAACGAATGGCGGCGATCTTGCCTTCCGTGCCGCGCTTGCCGAATCCGCCCGGCACCAGAATGGCGTCGAGGTGCGCCAGTTGATCGGTACCACGCGTTTCGAGATCTTCGGAATCGATGTATTCCACCGTGACTCGGGAGCGTGTGTGGATGCCGGCGTGAACCAAGGCTTCGGAAAGTGACTTGTAGGACTCGGTGAGATCGACATATTTGCCGACCATGCCGATACGCACCTCATGCTCGGGGTGCTCCAGCGAATCGACCAGGCTGTCCCACATGGACAGGTCGGCAGGCGGAGGCGTCAGGCCCAGCGCCTCGCACACGAGATTGTCCAGGCCTTGCTTGTGCAACATGGCCGGAATCTTGTAGATGGAGTCGGCATCCCAGACGGAAATGACGGCATCGAGCGGCACGTTGGAGAACAGCGAGATCTTGGCGCGCTCGTCTTCCGGTACGACGCGGTCGGCCCGGCAGAGCAAGGCGTTGGGATAGATACCGATCTCGCGAAGCTTCTGGACCGAATGCTGCGTAGGCTTGGTCTTGAGTTCGCCGGCCGAGGCAATGAACGGCACCAGTGTGAGATGCACGAACGCCGCGCTGTTGCGACCCATGCGCAAGCTCATCTGGCGGGCAGCTTCCAGGAAGGGCAAGGATTCGATGTCACCCACGGTGCCGCCGATCTCGACGATGGCGACATCGGTGTGACCATCCCAGGCCGACTCGGCGCCACGGGCGATGAAATCCTGGATTTCGTTGGTGATATGGGGAATGACCTGGACAGTCTTGCCCAGATAATCGCCCCGGCGTTCCTTGCGCAACACCGACTCATAGATCTGGCCGGTGGTGAAGTTGTTCACCTTGCGCATGCGGGCGGAGATGAAACGCTCGTAGTGGCCCAGATCGAGGTCGGTTTCCGCGCCGTCTTCGGTCACGAAGACTTCGCCGTGCTGGAACGGACTCATGGTGCCAGGATCGACGTTGATGTACGGATCCAGTTTGAGCATGGTGACTTGCAGGCCGCGCGATTCGAGGATGGCGGCGAGCGACGCGGCGGCGATTCCCTTACCCAGGGAAGAGACCACACCGCCGGTGACAAATACGTACTTGGGCATTGTATTGAACGTCCGATTTGGTCGGACGTGAGCGGGAAATTTGGATTATACCCGCCCGCGGCCCACCCGCCTATCCCGCAGCAGAAGTTCTTACGTGTTCCAACGGTTGGCACTTCTGCTGCAACCACTGCGACACGGGAGGTGCCAGATGGGGCGAGAGCCGCGCCAGTACGTGTTGGTGATAGGCATCGAGCCAGGCGATTTCGGATGCACTCATGAGTTCGGCCAGTACGCAGCGAGTGTCGATCGGACACAACGTCAGGGTCTCGAAACGCAGGAACGTTCCAAGTTCGGTCGTCTCTCCCTGCACATTGGCCACCAGGTTCTCGATACGCACTCCCCACTGCCCGGCACGATAGATCCCTGGCTCATTGGATGTGATCATGCCCTCGTGCATGGCGGTATTCGGCAGCGCACTGGCACGCCAGGAAATGACCTGCGGGCCTTCGTGCACGTTCAGGAAGTAACCCACGCCGTGTCCCGTACCGTGACCGTACTCGGCACCACCGGCCCAGATAGGCGCGCGCGCCAGCACGTCGAGCATGGGCGCGGGCAGACCGACAGGAAACTGCGCCTGGGAAAGATTGATCATGCCCTTGAGCACCAGCGTGAAATCGCGCTTCTGGGCGTGCGAAGGCGTGCCCACCGGCACGACCCGCGTGATGTCGGTCGTGCCGCCGACGTACTGCGCGCCCGAGTCGATCAGCAGCAGCCCGTTGCCCTCGATGGTGCTGTGCGCCTGGGCGGTCGCACGATAGTGCGGCATGGCGCCGTTGGCGTTGAAACCGGCGATCGTGGGAAAGCTCAGCGACACGAAACCGGGGCGCAAGCGGCGACGCGCCGTGAGCTGTTCGTCGATCGTCAATTCGGTGATGGCAACGTCCTGGGCGCGTGTGTCGAACCAATGGAAGAACTCGCACAACGCGACGCCATCCTGCTCCATCGTGTTTCGCACATGCGCAAGCTCCGCCGGGGTTTTCCGGGACTTGAGCAATGTCGAGGGGTTGATCGCCTCGATGATCGCCACCTGCTCGGGCACCGCTGCCATCGCCCCGCGCGTGACGCGGGCCGGATCGATCAACAGCCGCGCATGCTTTCCGATCGCGGCCAGGGCGGGCAGGAACTCGGCGTAATCGCAGACCTGAACACCATCCTGGGCCAGCGCCGCGGCGATCTGCGCATCGACCTTCTCGCGCACGACGAACAGACGTGCCGAATCGTTCGAGATCAGGAGGTGCGCCAGGAAGACGGGATTGAAATCGACGTCGCTGCCGCGCAGGTTGGTCAGCCAGGCCACATCGTCCAGAGAAGAAATGAGATGCAGCGACGCGTCCTGCGTCTTCATCTCCTCACGCACCGCCTGCAGTTTTTCGCTACGCGAACGGGGCGCATGGGCGGCCTCGTGAGCGTACACAGGTTCCTGCGGCAGCCCGGGCCGCCCCTCCCAGATCTCGTCGAACAGGTCCAGCCCGGTGTCCAGCGTGAGTTGCGCCGCCGCCAGCGGTTGCTCCAGACGACGGCCTGCCGCCACGCCCAACACATGGCCATCTACGCCAACCCGGGCATGACGTGCAAGCGCCGCGGCCAGCCAGTCGCCGGGTTCACTGACCCCGGCGGCGCCGGCACGCATCAGTTCGAAGCCTGATCCCGCAAGCTCTGCTTCGGCCTGCTCCCAATAGCGGGAATCTGCCCAGACGTAGGCGGCATCCTGCGTGACCACCGCCGTTCCGGCCGAGCCGGTGAAGCCCGTCAACCACTGCCGCACACGCCACCGCTCAGGGAGGTACTCGGACAGGTGCGGGTCGGCCGATACGGCAATATAGGCGGACAGGCCATGAGCAGACATGGCGCCACGCAGGCGAGCCAGACGGGCAGCGGGGCTTGGCATTGGATTTCCCTCAATCGACAGAGTCGATCATTCTAATATCAGCCCCGCTCGCCGGTGGCTGGCAGCCCGACTTTATCCCTGACTCGTTACAGGTTTGCCCGCCTTTTTCAGCGAGGCCTCCAACGCAATGTAGGCTACGGTGGCAATCGCCAGAGGGGCAAGGTAATACACGGCACGATAGACCACCAGTGCGCCCAGGATCTGGCTGGTCGGCACCTTGGAGGAAAGCATGGCCACGAAAACGGCCTCGATCACTCCGAGCCCGCCGGGGATGTGGGCGAATGCACCGGCGATGCCGCTGAGCATGAACACGCCCAGCACCAGGAAATAGTCCACTTTCTGTTCGAGCAGCACCCAGATGATGGCGCCGATGACCAGCCACGAAGACATGCCCAGCACCAGGCTGGTCGCTGCCAGGCGGCCCGACGGCAGGGAGATCTTGTGGCCCTTGACCTCCCATTCGCGACGCGGCGAGAACGCGCAGGCCAGCCAATAGCCTATGGCTACGAGCATCAGTGCAACACCGATCCCTTGCAGCGCCCCCGTCCCTACCTCCCACCCTTGAGGCATGACGACCTTGCCGCTGGCGAACACCGCGCCGCCCACCAGAAAGTATCCCATCCAGTTGGTCGCCAGGCTGAGGGCGAGAATCCGGGTGGTCTTGGCGGCCGACAGCGCGTGACGCGAATAGAGGCGATAACGAAACCCCATTCCTCCCACGAACGAGCCCAGACTGAGATTGAAGGCATAGCTGATCGCGCAGATCAGCATCACCCGCCAGTTCGACAGATCGTGTTTGGCATAAATGCGGCCAAGCAGGTCGTAGGTGCTGTAGATCAGATAGCTCAGACAGGTCAGGCCGATCGCCATGAACAGCACCACCGGCTTGGTCTGCTTCATGGCATCGAGGACTTCGTCCCACTTCACTTCACGTGCCAGCGTCACCAGCAGCACGATGACGCACGCCACGAACACGAACATCAGTACCCGGCGGATCACCGCCCAATGGCGTTTGAGCCAGGCCCAGACGCCGGGTTTCCCTTCAGACGACTTTGCCGGCATGAGCTTCACCCTCAGATGACGGCAAGGCCGGCGTGTTGATCGACTTGAGTTGCGCCTGATGACGCGGCAGCGAACTTGCCCAGGCCGGAAAACGGCGCAGGAAGTGAAACACCAGCACGCCCAGGAAGGTGCGGTAGATCTTTCGGCGTGGCCGCTCGTTAGGCTTGATCTGCGTGCAGTGCTGATCGATGAGTACCTGCAGGCGTTCGCGCAAATGATGGGTGAAGTCCGGGTCGCGGATCATGACGTTGGCTTCCAGGTTGAGCGCCAGGCTCAAGGGGTCGAGATTGCTGGAGCCCACAGTCGACCATTCTTCGTCGGCAATGGCGACCTTGCCATGCAGGGGCCGCACGCAATATTCGTAGATCTCCACGCCTGCGGACAGCAGATAGTCGTACAGCATGCTGGCGGCCATCTTGGCCACCGGCATGTCAGGTTCGCCCTGGAGAATCAACCTGACCTTGACCCCACGCTTGGCAGCACTGCGCAGATCGCGCAAGAAGCGGTAACCCGGGAAGAAATAGGCGTTGGCGATCACGATTTCGCGCTGCGCCGTGCGGATGGCCACCCGATAGTGCTGCTCGATCAAGGTAGGATGGTTCACGTTGTCGCGCGTGATGAAAGCCGCCTTGGCGTTGCCGCCCGCTGCGGTCTCGGCGTCCTTCAGGCGCGTGCGCCGCTTGCGCCAGGACCGCCGGGGCTTGACCGGCGCCAGGGCATCGCGCACGAACTGATGAATATCGGCGACCACCGGCCCCTCTATTCGCACCGCGTAATCCTGCTTGGCTTCGGGCCCGAAGTCGGCCAGGTGGTCGGCACCGTAGTTGATGCCGCCGACGAACGCTACCTTGCCGTCCACCACCACGGATTTACGATGCATGCGGCGAACCACGTTGGTGCGCATGCCGAACAGCCGCGTGGCAGGGTCGAACACGTGAAAACCCACGCCAACCGAGGTAAGTGAAGCGATGAAGGCATCGTCCAGTTCCGCCGAGCCATAGCCGTCGACCAGCAGTTCCACGCGCACACCGCGCTGGGCGGCACGCACCAGCGCATCGCGCAAGGCCTGCCCTACCTTGTCATCGAACAATATGAAGGTCTCGATCAGGACCTCGAAGGTTGCCTGATCGATAGCCTCGTTGACTGCGGGAAAGAACTCTTCGCCGTTTTCGAGAAGCCTGAAGGCGTTGCCCTCGCTCCAATGCACTTTCATAGCTGAATCTCCGCTGCGAGAGGCGCGTGATCGGACAGCCGGTTCCACGGCCTGGCTGGCATCAGGCGGGGCTGAGACCGCCGTGCGTTACGCACATAGATCCGATCCAGCCTGAGAAACGGAAATCGTGCGGGGAAAGTACGGGCGGCCCGCCCGTGTGCATCAAAAAACACTTCTTTCAGACCTGCCACCCGCGACAGTTGTCGATGCGCGTGCAGCGCCCAATCATTGAAATCTCCGGCGATGATCAAAGGCTCATCGGCCGGGATCTGGTCGTCGATCAAGGTGCACAGCAGATCGAGCTGCTGGCGCCGATGCGACTCCCGCAATCCCAGATGCACCGAAATGGCATGAATGGGCACCTTTCGGCCAGGAGGCTGCACCACGCAATACAACATGCCGCGCTTCTCCTGCGTACCGACCGATACATCGAGGTTGTCATAGCGCAGGATGGGAAACTTCGACAGCAACGCATTGCCATGATGGCCGTGCGGATAGACGGCATTACGTCCGTAGGCGAAGTCGCCCCAGATCGTATCGGCCATGAACTCGTAGTGCGAAGTGGCGGGCCATTGGGCAACGCGAGAGGCGTGCAACTGGTGCTCGCCGAGGACTTCCTGCAGAAAGACGATATCTGGTGCAGCCTCACGAACGGCGTCACGCAGCTCGTGCAATATGAACTTCCTGTTGAAAAAGGTGAATCCCTTATGGGTATTGACCGTCAGGACAGAGAGGTTCAGAGCAGGATCACCCGATTGCATAGCTTCCCGAAGTGCGTAGTCGATGGCGCACCACAGCAAACGACATGCCTGGCAAACGGGTGATGCCAGCGGGCGGGCTTCACAGCGCGGCGGCCGCCACCGCCGCGCAAACGGGGCACTGTGCCCTACTGGCGGGGGAAGCCG
>JAEYZR010000208.1 GCA_023427945.1 Pseudomonadota bacterium
CGTTTCCGGCCTGGAAATGAGCCAGAATGCACAGCGGCTGCCGTGGACGCGAGAAGACGTGGATGCCCGCCTGCATCTGATCATGCGCAACATCCATGAGAATTGCGTGCGGCACGGCCAGGGTGAAAGCGGACGTGTGAACTACCTGAACGGTGCCAATATCGCCGGCTTCGTGAAGGTGGCCGACTCGATGCTCGGCCAAGGCCTGATCTGAGATCAGGACTTGTCGCGATAAAGGAAGGTTGGCATATTCCAGTCCAGGCGTAATGCCAACATCCTCAGCGCAAAACCCGCAGCAAGCGCGATCAGCACGGCAAGGTGGACGTTCACCGACAATGCCAGCAAGCCCGTAAAGATGGCGCCGGTCACTGCCGAAACGCTGGCATAGAGTTCCTTGCGAAAGATCAAGGGCACCCGATTGCACAGCACGTCGCGCAGCACGCCGCCGGCGCATCCTGTAATCATGCCACTGACCAGCACGATGGTCAGCGGCAGATTCATCGCCAGCGCTACCTGGCAGCCAATGACGGTAAACACCACCAGCCCGACGGCATCGAGCACCAGGAAGGCCGTCTTGAAATGGCGCATGATCGAAGCCGTCATCGCGGTCAACAACGCGGCCGCAGCCGTCACCCACAAATATTCCGGATGCAGGACCCAGGTCAGGGGATAGTGGCCCAGCAGCACGTCGCGCAACGAGCCACCGCCCAGTGCCGTCACGCAGGCAATGACGCACACGCCCACCCAATCCATACCGCGCCGCCCGGCCACCAGCGCAGCCGTCATGGCCTCGGCAGTGATAGCGACCACATACAGGGTGGCAAGAATGTTCGGAGACAGTTCGCTCAGCATTTATCGAGTTGCGTAATCGTGTGCCGCTGCGTATAGAGCAGCAACAGACCGGGCAAGGCAATCACCACCGTGACCAGAAAGAAACCCGGCCAGCCCAGATGCTCGACCAGCGGCGGCGTCAACGGGCCAGCCAGGTAGGTTCGACCGATGGCCGACAGGGCCGACAGCAGGGCAAACTGGGTCGCCGAGAAACGCTGTTCGCACAGCGCCATCGTCAACGCCACGAACGCCGCGGTGCCCAGGCCGCCGCACAGGTTTTCGATGCCTACGCCCAGCGCCATCAGCCAGAGCTGGCCGGGCACGACGGCAATCACCCAGTAGCCGAGGTTGGAGACGGCCTGCAGAATCCCGAACACCATGAGCGAGCGATACAAGCCCATACGTGCCATCAGGGCACCCCCGGCCAGCGCGCCGACGATGGTGGCCACCAGGCCCAATACCTTGTTCACCCAACCCACCTGATCCGGCGTAAAGCCAGCCCCACGGATCAGGAAAGTGGTGGAGAGCGCGCCAGCAAAGGCGTCACCCAGCTTGTAGAGCACGATCAGGACCAGAATGGTCCATGCATTGCGACGGCTGAAAAACTCGCGCAACGGCTCAGTCACCGCCAGTGCCAGAGAACGCGGTGCGGCTGCGGGTTTCTCGGGTTCGGGCGCCAGCACCGTCACCACCGCACAGACCAGCATGAGCGCCCCCATGAAAACGTAGGTATTGCCCCATCCCAGCACCCGATAGGCCAGGATGAGTGCCAGGCCGCCGGACACCACCATCGCCAGCCTGTATCCCATCACCCGCACCGCAGCGCCCGCGCCACGCTCTTCCTGGCGCAGCAGGTCGGTGCAATAGGCATCGAAAGCGATGTCCTGCGTGGCGGAAAGAAAGGCGATGACGACTGCCAGCATCGCCATCGTGAAAAGCGCCTTGGAGGGCGTGAAAAACGCCATCGACATGATGGCCAGCGCCAGCAGCACCTGCGTGACGAACATCCAGCCGCGCCTGCGTCCCAGAAAGTTGGGCGCATAACGGTCGATGAACGGTGCCCACAGAAACTTCAGGGTATAGGCCGACCCCACGAGCGTCAGAAACCCGATGTCCTGTAACGAAACACCATCGACAGTGGCCCACGCCTGCAATGTTCCCGAAGTGAGAGCCAGCGGCAGCCCACTTGCAAACCCGAGAATCAACAGGGGCAGGACACGTGGGTTGAGATAGACGTTGAAGGCGGGTGGAATACTTGACTCCGGTCAGGAAACGGCAGGTGCGCAGGCGATACGGTACACCGCCAATGTGCTGCGCCACCCAGGCAACCAGTTGATCTCACGTGCCTCGTTGAACGTCGCCCGTTCCAGGATGCGTATGCCCAACTTTTCGGCCAGAATCTCGAAATCCTTCAGCGTGCACAAGTGGATGTTAGGCGTGTTGTACCACTCATAAGGCATCTGCCCTGAAACAGGCATGCGCCCGGCGAGAATCGACACACCATAACGCCAATAGCCGAAGTTCGGAAAGGATACGATGCCCTCGTGCGCCACGCGGGACATTTCGCGCAGGATATGTTCGGTGCGATGCATCGACTGCAGCGTCTGCGACAGCACAACCGTATCGAACTGCTTGTCGTCGAACAGGGCAAGACCATCTTCCAGGTTCTGCTGCAACACGCTCACGCCGCGCTGCACACAGGCAATGACCCGGTCATCGTCGATCTCGATGCCTGCGCCGACCACCTCGCGATTCGCCCGCAAGGACGCCAGCAGCGTCCCGTCGCCACAGCCCAGATCCAGGACTCGCGATCGCGGCTTGACCCATTGCTCGATACGCGCCAGATCCGGACGCAGGGCGATGGAAGTCGATTGCTGTGCGCCGGTCATGCCAGCACTCCCGTTCTGTGAACACGCTCGCCCAAACCCAGCGACAACGCGATCCGGTCAAAGTAGCCCGCCACGACGGCGTGGTAGCGGCTGTCGGTCAACAGAAACGCGTCGTGGCCATGCGGCGCATCGATCTCTGCGTAACTGACGGGCCGGCCGTTCTTGAGCAGAGCGCGCACGATGTCACGCGAACGCGCAGGCGGGAAACGCCAGTCAGTCGTGAACGACACCAGCAGAAAATCTGCCGTGGCCGACGCCAGCGCCCGAGCCAGATCGCCGCCGCAGGTGCGGGCAGGATCAAAATAATCCAGTGCACGGGTAATCATCAGATAGGTGTTTGCATCGAAATAGCGCGAGAACTTTTCACCTTGGTAGCGCAGATAGGATTCGACCTCGAACTCCACGTCATAGCCATAATTCCATTCGCCTTCGCCGGCACCGTCTGCCGCGAGACGCTGGGTACGGCCGAATTTTTCAGCCATGTCGTCGTCCGACTGGTAGGTGATGTGGCCAATCATGCGTGCCACCGCCAGCCCTCGCCTGGGCACCGTATTGTGAGCGTAATAGTCGCCACCATGAAAATCGGGATCGGTGATGATCGCCCTGCGCGCGACTTCGTTGAAGCCAATGTTCTGCGCCGACAGACGCGGCGTGCTGGCGATCACCACGCAATGCGCCACCCGCTGCGGGCAGCCGATTGCCCAGCTGAGCGCCTGCATGCCGCCCAGCGAGCCACCCATGACGGCAGCGAATCTGTCGATGCCGTAATGGTCGGCGACCCGCGCCTGAGCGTGAACCCAGTCCTCGACGGTCAGAACCGGAAACGCGGCACCGAAGGGGCGCCCCGTCTGAGGATCGATACTGGCGGGCCCGGTCGACCCGAAACACGATCCCAGATTGTTGATCCCCATGACGAAGAAGCGGTCGGTATCCAGTGCTTTGCCCGGCCCCACCATGTTGTCCCACCACCCAATATCCTTGGGGTCGTCGGCAGACACTCCGGCCACATGATGCGAGGCATTCAGCGCATGGCATATCAGGACAGCGTTATCCCGGCGCTCATTCAGCACGCCATAGGTCTCGACCGCCAACTCGTAGGCAGGCAGTACCTGGCCGCTGGCAAGCGACAGGGGCTCATCGAACCGGAGAATGGTGGGTTGAACCCGTCCGACCGAACCCGCATCGAACGATGGGGCCGCGCCGGCAGGGCGGGCGGCAAACGCCTTATCCGCTTCGGACGAACCGGATTCAGTGTGTTCAACCAGACCGGGATCAGCGGAGGTTGAAGAATGGGATGCGCCAGCGGCAACTGAGCCGGCGCGCAAAGAAGATGCGCTCATGACGAGACCTCTTTAGCAGTTTTTATTAGGCGCCCGCAAGCGGATCAGGCAAATCGGCGCACAAAGGGAATATTTGCGAAATTCTATCATTGCTACATGGCTACGCCTACGATGCCCACCACATGAGCACGGGTACGTAAACAAGAAACACCAGCGTTGAAACCAGCACGGCGCCGGCAGCCACATCGTGCATGTCCGTGAAGCGGCGCACGTACATGTAGCTCACCACCGCGCATGGCATGGAAAGTTGCAAGGCCAGGGTTCCGGCCACGGCAGGCGCCACCGGCAACATGCCGATCACGCCATATCCGACCACCAGACCCACCACCAGCCTGATGACACCCATCAGCGCACCCTGGCGCAGACTGGTTGCCGGAATGAGGGCCAGCGCGTGCCCCAGGCTGAGCAGCATCAATGGCACGGTCATCACGCCCAGCATGCTGGCCGTCTGCATGACGAACTCTGGTATGGGCAGGCCGATCAGCCTTACGCCGACCGCGCCGACCGAAGCAATCACGATGGGGCTCTTCCAGGTGCCCACGACACCCCGCGTGTTGGGCAACGTGCGCACACCCACCGTGTGATTGAGAAAGGACGTCACGGCATAGAACGTGATGGCCACCGACAGGCCGACCTCGCCATAGGCCAGCGCCGAAATGGGCAGGCCCAGATTACCGGCATTGGGAGACGACACGAGTTGCAGCATCGGGCGCACGGGCATTTTCACCGCCTTCACCAGCAGCCCCCCCAGCAAGGCACACAACGCCAGCCCCAGCACTGTCGCGCCGACAATCACGAGCAAGTCCTCGGAGCTCATCTCGGTGGTCACCAGCGTCTTGAACACCAGGGCCGGCGTCGTCACGGTGGTCACAAGCACCGTCACGAACTGCCCCGCAAACGGATAGTCCTTTTTCCCCCAGAAAACGCCGATCAATATGATGGCCACCAGCGGGGCCAGGACGTAGGCCGACTGGAGATAAATGGGAATGACAGAGATCATGGCGATGCCGCGTGTGGAAAGAAGGGGGAATGGTGACCGGGGCTATTCAATGCTGTCGGGGCGGGCCATGCAGATGTGCATGGAACCTTGGCATCGCGATAAAGGATGAACATGATGGAAACTCAACACGATCAGGCATACACGTCATCGCAACCGCCCCAAAGGCTGCCGTGCGCCTGGCTGGCCCCGCACCCTGGAGCGTTGCGTTCATGTCGGACCTATCCCTTTCCCCCAGACAAATCAGCTGCCTCGAATGGGTGGCCGCAGGCAAGACCAGTTGGGAAATTGCCTGCATCCTGCGCATCACGGAACGCACGGTGAATTTCCATCTGCACCACGCATATCGCCGGCTGGGCGTACACACGCGGGCCGCTGCCGTGGCATGCGCCATCGGGCAAGGTCTCGTGAACATGTCCACAGTCACGGAGCAACGACCAGCTGGTCGATGAATTCCCGTGCTATCGGCATTGGCAGATTGTCATCGCGTCCCATCGCAGTGGCCTGAACCAGGCCGTCTGCAGTCGCCCAGACCTTTACCAACGACCATGTGCCCTGGCGAGCGCCCTCGCCTCGCACCACCACCGGCTCGGCACCAGCTTCGAGTCCGGGTGGCGCGACTGCGCCCAGATTGGCATAGGCACTGCCCAACAGCACTCGCGCCAGCCGGTTACGGAGGACAGGATCACGCGCCACCTCGGGCGGCAGACGCGCATGGCCTACGGCGAAAGTGGCATCATCGACACTGGCCACGGTGATCGTAAACTCGGTGGCAACATCACCCAGGCGCACGGTGCGCGACTCGGACTGCACCCGCGCCGGGAACGCCGCACGCACATGCCCATCGGCCAGCGTCAACTCGCGCCAGTTGTATTGCGGCGAACACGCAACAAGCAGGGTCACAACGCCCGCCGCCGCAACGCTGCGGCGGAACTCGGGCGAGACGAAGAACCGAAATAAAGAAAATCGCACGGGAGGTGACAGGATATTCAGCCCCGAAAGTGTACATTGTCACTGATTTGCACTTAAGCCATCCCCAAAGAAGAACATCGTGACAGACCTGACCCGCTCCCGACTTGCCGCCTTGAACAGCCACAGCGACATACTGGCCAACACGTTGCGAGGCATTGAAAAGGAAGGCCTGCGGGTCGATGCCCACGCCCAACTGGCTCGCACGCCCCACCCGGAGGCCCTGGGCGCCGCCCTGACCCATGCCAGCATCACCACCGACTATTCCGAAGCGCTGCTCGAACTGATCACCACTACCCACAAGGACGTGGACAGCATGCTGGCCGAACTTGGCCGCGTGCATCGTTTCGTTTATGGTGAGCTGGGCCAGGAAATGATCTGGAACCAGTCCATGCCGGCCAACCTGCCCGCCGAGGCCGACATCCCGATCGCCTGGTACGGCACCTCCAACACGGGAATGCTCAAGCATGTCTATCGTCGCGGTCTGGCCGAGCGCTATGGCAAGACCATGCAATGCATTGCGGGCGTTCACTACAACTTCTCCCTGCCCGATTCGCTGTGGCAGGCACTCGATATTCCCGGCGCCACTGCGCAGGAGCGTCGTTCGACAGGGTATATCGGCCTCATCCGCAACTTCACCCGTTCCAGCTGGTTGCTCATGTACCTGTTCGGCGCGGCACCCGCAGTGTCCCGGGCATTCATGGCCAACAAGCCCGCCGTGCTGGAACCGCTGGGCGAAGACTCCTTCTATCTGCCTCATGCCACCAGCCTGCGCATGAGCGACCTGGGTTATCAGAGCGAGGCACAAAGCGCCCTGAAGCTCTGTTACGACGACCTGGACCAGTTTCTGGATCGCCTGTTCGGTGCCGTGACGACACCGTGGCCCCAATATGAAGCCATCGGCACGCACCGCGACGGGCAATGGATCCAGCTCAACACCAACATGCTGCAAATCGAGAACGAGTACTACTCGATCATTCGCCCCAAGCGCTCCACCGGCCGGTGCGAGCGCCCCGTCACTGCGCTGAAAGAGCGCGGCATCCAGTATGTCGAAGTGCGCTGCCTGGACATCGATCCATTCGAGCCGCTGGGCATTTCTGCGCAGACCGCACGCTTCGTCGATGCCTTCCTGCTGTACTGTGCGGCCAGTGAAAGCCCGCTGTTTGGCGGCCAAGGCTATTGCGCCGAAAGCGAAGCAAATTTTTCGGCAGTCGTGAAGGCCGGCCGGCAACCCGGCCTGGTCCTGAAGCAGGCCGGCAAAGCCACGAGCGTGCCCGAATGGGGCGCCGAACTGCTGGAAAGAATCAGACCCTATGCCCAGGCACTGGATCGCGCCTATGGCGGCAGCGCCTACCTGGATGCCGTGGACGCGCAGCAGGCGAAACTCGATGACCCTTCCCTCACGCCATCGGCGCGTGTGCTCGAGGGCATCAAGCAGGCAGGCAACAGCTTTACCGCCTACACGCTTGCGCAAAGCGCCAGCCACGCGCAGACACTGCGCGCCGCACCGCTCGCCCCCGAGGAACGTGCCGTCTTCGAACACGAGCGCACGCGCTCGTTCGCCGAACAAGCGCAGTTGGAACAGGGCGATACGGAAGACTTTGACACGTATGTCGCACGCTACAAACAAGCGTTACAGCCGCCGATAACGCTCTGAGGGTCGGCTACGCGTATGCTGGCGTATTCGTCATCATCAGGATATCGTCCATGCGCTCCTCCCTCTTGTTTTCTGCACGCCTGGCCTGCATGACACTGGCCGTTGGTGCGGCCATGCTGCCTGGCGCCTACGCCGCCAGCACCCCCGTGCAAACAGTGGCCTCGGTAGACACCCAGCGCTATGTGGGCAAGTGGTATGAAATCGCAAACTACCCCATGTTCTTCCAGCGCAAGTGTGTCGGAGACACGACGGCGGAGTACACGGCCAGACCAGACGGCAAGATTTCGGTCGTGAACCGGTGCCGCACCAAAGACGGCGAATTCGATCAGGCCGAGGGCGAAGCAAGGGCTGTGGAAGGCAGCAACAACACCAAACTGAAAGTCACCTTCTTCAAGCCTTTTTCTGGCGACTACTGGATCATCGGCCTGGATCCCGAATACCGCTGGGCCGTCGTGGGTTCACCGGACAGGAAATACCTGTGGGTGCTCTCCCGAACCGCCACAATGGACGCTGCCGATCTCGAACGCGCACTGGATGCCGCACGGGCGCAGGGCTACACACTGGAAGAACTGCGCTACACCCCGCAGGATGGCAAGACATCCGAACCACGCAACGCCTCATGAACCTCCTGGACGCGTGAAGACGCAGCAGCTCTGCATCGCACGCGCAGCGACGCCGCGCGCGGACTGTCAGTAACCCTGCTCGCGCCGCTGGTTCAGATCGCTCAGGCAACCCGCGATCCGGCCTCGCATATCGGCAATATCGGTGGCGGCGCGATCGGCATTCTGCTGACAGAGCCGATAGAGCTCCAGACTTTCCGGCGTGTCCGTTACGGGGCGGGCCTGTTGCTGGCCCCACGCGCCAGTTTGGGGGATCTCGCGCATGCGCAAGGTGGACGAGGGTGCCACGCCCGCTTCCGGATAACGGAATCCCGCCTCAGCTCCACTGGAGGGCATCGGATTGACTGACTGCGCCTGCGCAGCCGGTTGAGCCAGCGCGGTCGCACCATAAGTGCCCCAAAGCATGGTCACGGCAAGCAGAGTGGATCTCATCAACGTCTTCATCATTAACCTCGGTCGTTTCATTGACGCGTGCGACCAGTCGCACAGCCCACGCGCCTTGCCATCACGGCATATTTGAACGAATGATCGCCCGGAATACGATCTAAAAGTCGTTTCCGTAACCGGCCGACACAAGCTTTTGTTCCACACACGTCGGCATGGCACTTATCGCTTTTGTCCCGCACACGTCGGCATGGCACTTATCGATACCGGGCATCAGCCAGCCGCATCACAAGCAAGACCTGCACCCGCCTGTTTATTCGATCCTGACAGGATTGGAGAACGCCAAATACCTTACTATACGATTCACGCTGGCCGATATGTGGGCCGCCCCTGTCCCGGAGGATTCGATGGCTGACGACTCAAGACAACGCTTTCTGCGCCCGGCCATCGGCTGCGCGATAGGCGTGGCTGCGACGCTCGTGCTGGGCGCTTGCGCGTCGGACGACCTCGCTCGCGCGCCCACCGCCGCTTACCGGTGCGATGACGGTACGCGATTCACGGTCCGGTTCGCCGCCGACGCTGCCCAGGTGCAATGGCCCGATGGAAAACGTGTCATGCTGCCTCAGCAAAGAGCCGCATCAGGCATGTGGTACGCAGGCAAGGGATACGAATTGCGTGGCAAGGGGAATGACGCAACGTGGACGCAGCCGCAAAAAGCCGCAACGGAATGCAAGGCTGTATAAGCCGCTATGATGAAAAAACAGCCGCTACAGGCCGTGATTGATAAGATAGAGACCAAGCCGCATGAAACTGCTGTGGCTTGCAAGAAAAAGACAAGCAGCCGAAACGGCTGTGACCTTTAAGGAGGAGATATGGTGCGCCCGACAGGAATCGAACCTGTATCAAGAGCTTCCGAAACTCACATTCTATCCATTGAACTACAGGCGCCAAGCCAGCGATTGTAGCGTCTTTTCCGCTTCAGTGGAGCAACCACGCGATAAAGCCGCCAGAGCGGCGAAGATCCTGGGGATGCGCCATGATTGTGCGTTATATAATCGAGCGTTTACATGCGAGGCTGTGCAGCGCATGTGGGTCCATAAGCGGCCGTCGTGTAAACGACGGCAATAACCTGTTTTTCCGATTCGCAGGATGTGGTCATGAGCAACCCGCAGGGACATACCGAAGTACACAATTCACCCATAAAAACGCCCAAGCAGTTGGTGGTGGTCATTGCACTATCTTTCATAGTGCCGATCATCCTGCTCATCATGCTGGCCAATGTCGTGACATTCGGCGCCAAGGGAAGTTCCGGATCCGACGCGTTCACGGCAGAAGCAACCTCGGCACGCATCTCGCCAGTCGCCGGCTATGAATATGTCGATGCAAAAGCACCCAAAGTCTTCAAGACAGGCGAACAGATATTTGCCCAGGTCTGTACGTCCTGCCATACCGCGGGTGTGGCAGGCGCTCCAAAAGTCGGGGACGAGGCAGGTTGGGCACCACTGATCAAGAGTGGCCTGGACGAAATGGTGAAAATCGCCATCCAGGGCAAGGGTGGCATGCCTCCCAAGGGCGGCAATCCGGCCTTGAGCGACTATGAAATTGCCCGGGCTGTTGTGTTCATGGCCAACAAGAGTGGCGGCTCGTTCGAGGAACCCCCGGCCCCGGCGCCGGAAGGTGAGGCGCAAGCCAGCGCCGACGCCGCCCCGGCAAAACCGGCCGATGTCGGCGCCACGGCCAGTGCACCTGCAGCCGCTGCGGCTCCTGCCGCCCCTGCCGAGAGCCAGGCCGCCGCGCCCGCTCCCGCAACAGCGCCTGCCAATGCGCAGGCCGCTGGCGGTGCCGCAGTCAATCCGGCAGGTGAGAAACTCTACAAGACAGCCTGTGTGGCCTGTCACGCTGCCGGCGTAGCCAATGCGCCGAAGTTTGGCGACAAGGCGGCCTGGGCCCCCTACATTGCCACCGGCATGGACACGATGGTGAAGGTTGCGATTGCCGGCAAGGGCGCCATGCCTCCCAAGGGCGGCGCTCCCAACGCATCGGAAGAAGACATCCGGGCCGCCGTGCAATATATGGTTGACGCCGCAAAATAAGCCGTACCATCTCCATCAACGCGTGCAGCAGCGCACGCCAGAATGCGCCTGAAGGCCGGTTGCCTGCGACACCACGACCCGGCATCCAGATCAAAGCCCTGAGTCATCAGGGCTTTTTTTCGTGCCTTTCCCGACACGCTCGGCAGTTCTTGACCTGTCCAGGAGCGCATACTTGCCAGGAGGTGGGCGCGGCTCTGGCAAAAGCCGGTACTCCGCACTTGTGAACCCAACAGACCCGCAAGCGCGGTACTCTTTTGGACAACCCTCGCTCGCAGGCACAGCCCATAACAGGAGACCTCAAAATGTCCAAAGCAATCGTGTCCGACCTTTACGCTCAGATGACGTTGCCCGTTATTTGTTCTCCCATGTTCATCGTGTCCAATCCGCAGCTCGTGATTGCCCAGTGCATGGCAGGCGTGATCGGATCCATGCCTGCCTTGAACGCCCGTCCCCAGGAGCTGCTGGACGGATGGTTGAATGAAATATCATCCACCCTTGCAGCAGCCCGTGCCCGCGATCCGAATGCACGCATCGCCCCCTATGCGATCAACCAGATCGTGCATGAGTCCAACGATCGTGTGCAGGCAGACCTGGAAGTCTGCGCGAAGTACAAGGTGCCGATGATCATCACCAGCCTGCGAGCACCCAATGCGGTGATCGATGCCGTGCATGGCTGGGGAGGCAAGGTCTTTCACGACGTGACAACGCTGCGCCATGCCGAAAAAGCACTCGAAGCGGGGGTTGACGGATTGATTCTGGTGGCAGCCGGCGCCGGCGGTCACGCCGGGACCTTGAGCCCATTCGCCCTGCTGTCGGAAATACGCAGGATCTATGATGGACCGCTGGTTCTGTCGGGCGCGATTTCCACCGGAGAGGGTGTACTGGCCGCGCGCGCAATGGGTGCCGATTTTGCCTACATGGGCACACGCTTCATCGCCTCCACCGAAGCCAACGCGACTGAGGCCTACAAAGACATGATCGTCAAGGCGAGCGCCGCGGACGTGCTCTATACGCCATTTTTCACTGGCATTCCCGGCAACTACCTGAAAGCCAGCATCACGGCCTCGGGGCTCGATCCTGCCAACCTGCCAATCGAAAAACAGTCGGACCGAAACTTCGGTTCGACACGTGTCAAACCCTGGAAAGACGTATGGGGCGCCGGCCAGGGAGTGGGCAGTATCGACAGCGTGGCATCCACTGCCGACATCGTTGCCCGGTTGCGCAAGGAATATGCGCAAGCGCTTGCCTCGCTCAATCACGGGGCTTTTGCATGACCCATCCAGAAACACTGCTGATCGAACGTGAAGCAAGCATCGTGGTGCTGCGCATCCACCGCCCCTTGCGCCGTAATGCCCTGGATCCGGCAACGTACCAGGCACTGAGCGCCGCACTGCGCGAGGCAGATGCGGACACCAGCGTGAACGCTATCGTCCTGACCGGAAGCGAAGGCCATTTCACGGCTGGCAACGACTTGCAGGAGTTTCAGAGTCGTGGAGGTGGCGAAAGTGCCGGCATGGCGTTCTTGCGAACGCTGGTCAAAATCGAAACCCCTGTCGTTGCCGCAGTCGAAGGATATGCATTGGGCGTGGGGGTCACCCTGCTGCAGCATTGCGATTTCGTCTATGTCGCCCGCAACGCCACGCTGCGCCTGCCCTTTGTCAGCCTTGGCTTATGCCCCGAGGGTGCCTCAAGCCTGCTGCTCGCCCGATTTGTCGGGCAACGCACCGCATCGGACTGGTTATTGTCGGGCCGCAGTGTTTCGGGCGAGCAGGCACACCAGGCAGGCTTCGCAACCGACGCCTGCGACCCAGGCAAGACATTGGGCGCAGCCCTGGACATGGCGCGACACCTGACGACCCAACCC
>JAEYZR010000123.1 GCA_023427945.1 Pseudomonadota bacterium
AGATGAAGCAGCGTGGCGCAGCCGTGCCTATCCCGACCGATGTGGTCACCGCCAAGACGTTTGGCGCGAACGCAGAGGCGCAGACGAAGGCGGCTTCGGACGTGGCCGACGACGATCTCATCCTGGATCTGGGTCCGGCTTCCGCATCGGAGTTGGCTGCTATCCTGAAGAACGCGGGCACGATCGTCTGGAACGGTCCGGTCGGCGTGTTCGAGTTCGACGCGTTTTCGCATGGCACGGAAGCGATTGCGCGTGCGATTGCCGAATCGGATGCTTTCTCGATTGCAGGCGGTGGTGACACGCTGGCTGCCATCGCCAAGTTCGGTATTGCCGAGCAGGTCAGCTATATCTCGACGGGTGGCGGCGCATTCCTGGAATTCCTGGAAGGCAAGACCTTGCCTGCCGTGGAGATTCTGGAGCAACGCGCAGCGCCCTGACGAGCGTCCCGCAAGGGATCATCACCCTGGCGGGTGCAGCGCTGGCTGAAAAGAACTGGCATCGGATATGTTCCGATGCCAGTTTTTTTTGTGAGGCGCCAACGCGTGATGCGTGCCTGTGCTGCCTGGGCCATGCCTGAACAAAAACGCGCTCAGGCAGATTGTCACGATGATTGGGTTTTTTTCCTGGCAGCTGTTTTCTTCGCGGCGGGCCGCGGGCTCGTCTGACCCGCCACCTTCTTCATCGCGCGCGCTGGTGTGGTTCTGGTGGGTGATTTTTTGGCACGTGGCGTGGTGGCTTGTTTGTTCGCAGGCGTACGACGACCCACAGGCACTGCTTCTTCCGTCGATTCCGTCGTGGTGGCCGTCGTCGCCGTGCTGCCACTCTCGTTTGCCCCATGCGCCAGCGCCGCCTCAGGGTCCAGTACCAGCTGGGCCGGTGGGCGTGCCACGCGTGTCGCACCCGATGTTTGAGCGTCCCGCGCTGCCGCCCGCTGACGGGGCGTGGCGGCACGACGGGGAGAAGCCTTGCGTTCGGCGAGCTTTGCCGCACGTTCGAAAATGGCTTTCATCTCATCCAGCTTGCCTTCCGCACCCGCAGGCAGCGGTCCGGCGGCGCCCAGCACTTCTTCGATATCCCGCGAAGCACGGCGGATGTCCCGTGCCGATGCGCCTGCGAGCATGTCCGGCAGCGCGGCGACCGCCGCCTGTGCGTCCAGCGTCATGACCAGCGCCTGGTCACGCACGATATCCTTGAACGTCTGAAGACCCAGCAAATCATCTTTCTCGGCGCGCATCCGGCGAATCACCGCATAGCTGCGGTTGTCGACCTCACCGACCGCACTGGTGACCGTCAAGAGCATGCGGATGGCCGCTTCCCGTACACCGCCCTTGCCAATCGCACTGCGCAGAGATGCGCTGCGTTCCGCCATGAACCTGCGGTGTTCAGGCGATACGCCTGGTCGTTCGCGCGGCGGGCGGTCACGTGCACCCAGGCCGGCCAGATCCTGGACGATGGGTGAGCCGTACAGCGTCATGAACAACTGTTCCTGGGCGTCGTCGCGCAAAATGCGCCAGTTGTCCAGGATGGACTCCAGCGTGTCGCTGGCCTGCCTTTCAGCCTGTACCAGCGGGTTGTCGGCGGGCACGGGTTGGCGGCGTTCACGAATGCGTGCGGCCACTTCCTTGATGGGTGCCACCAGAGGATTGCCGTCCGAGATCATCTCGTATGTGAGACGCAGCGGGTGCATGCGCTGCATCAGGCGCGCCAGTTCGGGTGTGACCATTGCACGCACCCAGGGCTGCACCAGGCTGCGATAGAGGCCCAGATTGATCTCGCTGGTGCGAGCCACCGCGGCAAAGCGTTTGTCGTCTTCCGGCTCGGGCTGGACGATGGCACGCACGTCTTCCAGATGGCGGCGCGCGAACGACATCACGTAGTCGCCGGGCGCCAGGTCGGGATTGAGCGTCTTTTCGGTCTTGTCTGCGATTTCCGCCTGGTAGAGGCCAGGGGGCAGCACGTCGATCATGTCGATATTCGACGTGAACTCCCGGTGCTCCTTGCGCGCCACGCTGCCGGAGACGAAGATGCCCAGATGCCCGATGCTTTCATGGACGGCATAGACGATCGTCTGGCCATGGGCACGAACCTGCTCGTCGTCTTCATAGAGATCGGTGATCCAGCCCAGCGCCTGAGGGGGCGGCGTGATGTTGTCGCCTTTGGAGCAGAACACGATGATGGGTGAACGGATGTTTCGCAGATCGATGCGAATGCCATCGCTGGTGACCAGGCCACCTGAAGACAGGCGATTACCCACGAAAAGATTGTCCACGATGTACTGGATTTCGGGCTGGTTCAGATAGACGTGGCCACCCCACCATTTTTCGAAACTCAGGTAGCGTTGTGCTTCGGTATCGACGTTGGCATACAGGTTGTACTGCTTGGCCCAAAGCGTGTTGGCGGGGTTCAGGTTCTCGAAATTCTGTACCAGCCAGGCGCCGTCGAAGGTGCCTGCGCCCATGTCCCCGGCCAGGGCCGTCATCCAGCTGCCGCCAAGCAGGCCGCCGGTATAGCGCATGGGATTCATGCCGCGCCAGCCCGCCCAGTAGGACAGCGGCGCGCCTGCAATGATGATGGGGCCGAACAGTTCTGGCCGCATGGCGGCTGTCATCATGATCTGCCAGCCGGCCTGGCAGTTGCCCACCACTACGGGCTTGCCTTCGGCCTGGGGGTGCAGCGCAATGATCTCCTCCAGAAACCGGGCCTCGGCGCGCATGACGTCTTCGACGGTCTGCGTGGGCATGGGTTCGGGCAGGAAGGTGGCGAAATAGCAGGGGTGTCCCGCCCGCACGGCCACGCCGATTTCGCTTTCGGGCTTGAAGCCCCCGATGCCAGGGCCGTGTCCGGCGCGGGGATCGACCACCAGGAAGGGGCGTTTGAGCGGATCGACGGCCACGTCCTCGGGCGGATCGATGCGCAGCAATCCGTAGTTGACCGGTCGCGGCAGGTTGCGGCCATCCAGCACCAGCGAATACGACATGCTCAGCACGTTGGGCGCCGTCTGCGCCATGTGTTCCAGGTACTGGTTACCGCGCTGGCGCATCACGTCCCAATACAACACGCTGCGCTGCCAGGCGTCCAGCCCATAGGCATAGGCCTGCGTCCACGGGTCTGCCGCGCCGGGGGTGGTGCTGTTGTCCTGACTGTTGTTTTTCGACGTTGTCACTGAGCGTGCTCCTTGAGACATATAGGCCATTACAACAAAAAGCATGTTGCATCGCAACATGCGATTCTGGCAGCGCTTTGTGGCAAACCGGTTGCCGGCCCGATCCCGGTGGTCCGTCTGGATTCACGCACCGGTGTCGGCCTTCGCAGGCGCTACACTTGGCCGTTGGATCTTCCGCAAAGGAGCGTTCGTGCCCCAGACTTCCAGCCGCCTAGTTCGACGCAGTCCCGACGACCTGATCGTCGGCCTGGTGTCGGTGTCCGACCGCGCCTCGCGCGGGGTCTATCAGGATGAGGGCCTGCCGGCCCTGCAGCAATGGCTGCAGCACGCCATCCTGGGGGAATGCCAGTTCGCCCAACGGCTGATCGCCGACGAGCGCGCCGCGATAGAGCAGACTTTGATCGAACTGGTCGATGACGTGGGCTGCGACCTCGTACTGACCACCGGCGGGACTGGCCCGGCCCGCCGCGATGTGACACCCGAGGCGACAGCGGCGGTGGGCACACGGGAAATGCCGGGGTTTGGCGAACAGATGCGGCGTATCAGCCTGAACTTCGTGCCCACGGCCATTCTGTCGCGCCAGATTGCCGTCTTGCGCGAAACGGATGAGCACGCCGCCTTGATCATCAACCTGCCCGGGCAGCCCAAGGCTGTCCAGGAAACCCTGGAAGGACTGCGTGACGCCACCGGCACGCTGACGGTGCCCGGCATTTTTGCCGCGGTCCCTTACTGTATCGACCTGATCGGCGGTCCCTATGTGGACACCAGACCAGAGGTCATTGCGGCTTTTCGTCCCAAGTCGGCGCGCCGGCCGGCGCCGCCACCTGCTGGCAGCGCGCTATAGTCCTGCTCGGGTAGCCTGTTTTATCGGCTTTTGTAATGTCATGCAGACCTGCTGCTGTTTCTGTCGGCCGGCTGCGCTGTTCACTGACTCGGGGAACTGGTATGTCACGTTATTTGATCCTCTCTTCTTTTGTTGCGCTGACGCTGGTCGGCTGCGCCAGCGTCGACGATCTTCGCAAGAAAGACCCGGTATTTTTTGCCACGACGGCCAAGACGCCTCAGGAATATGGCGAGTGCGTGGCCCAGGCCTGGCGCGATATCGGCAGGCGGATGGTGGCGGTGGAAAAGATCCGCAATGGCGTGGACGTAGTGGCCCGCAGCGGCAGCAACGTCGAAGAGGTCGTGCGCGTGCAGCACTATGACAACAAGACCCATATCAACATGTACACGCGCACCAACTACCACACCGCGCCGATGACCCAGGGTCCCAACATCTGTCTGTAAGGCCGACGCTGCCTGCCGCCTCTACGTTTTAAGACTTGAGCATCATCCTATGAATGTTGAATCGCGCATGATTTTCCTGCGGCGTCGTGCCGCCGGCCTGCTGACCGGTCTGATGGCATTGGTGCTGTGGGCCTCATCGGCCTGGGCCCAGGCTGACGGGTTCATCGCCCGCATGTTCGACAAGGCCGTGCCGGGCGGCACGGCCAGTGTGGCGCTCGGCACGGCGCCGCAGGCTCCCGAGGTGACGTATGACGGCCATCGGGTCATGGTCCTGAAGGACGGGGACCAGTGGGTCGCGGTGGTGGGTATCGCGCTGTCGACCAAGCCGGGACGCGCGCACATCCAGGTGCGTGATCGCACCGGCAGCCGCACTCTGGCGTTCGAGGTGCGCGACAAGACTTACGAAGCCCAGCACATCACCCTCGCCAACAAGCGCCAGGTAAACCCCAATGCGCAGGATCTCGCGCGCTTCAAGAGAGAGCTGGCAGAACAGACAGCGGCCTACCAGATCTACAGCCCGGGCGTGCCCAGCAACGTGATCATGGATCACCCGGTGCCGGGTCGCCTGTCCAGTCCGTTCGGCCTGCGCCGCTTCTTCAACGGCGAGGAGCGCAACCCGCACTCTGGCCTGGATTTCGCAGCGCCCAGCGGCACGCCGGTCAAGGCGCCCGCCGCTGGCAAGGTCATTCTGATCGGGGATTATTTTTTCAATGGCCGTACGGTGTTCGTCGATCACGGCCAGGGCATGATCAGCATGTTCTGCCATCTCTCGGCGATCGATGTGAAGCTTGGCCAGACCGTTGCCCGGGGCGAGACTATCGCCCGCGTGGGCGCAACCGGTCGCGCCACGGGCCCTCATCTGCACTGGAACATGAGCCTGAACAACGTGCGGGTGGATCCGGCCATTTTCATAGGGGCCTTCCAGCCCTGACTTCGCGTGCTTGCCTGGCACTGCGTTTTTTATTGCATGGCGAAAGGCCGGGTTCATTACACTAGCGCATCAGGTGCATCCACGCTATCTTCGTCATCAACGTTTTTCTGGATTCTGCCCGCATGAACCAAGCAAACAAGCCTTTCGTCGCGACCGTTGAAGACATGCGCAAAATCGCCCAGGCACGGGTGCCCAGAATGTTTTACGACTATGCCGATTCGGGGTCGTGGACGGAAAGCACCTATCAGGCGAACACGGCTGATTTCCAGCCCATCAAATTCCGCCAGCGCGTTGCGCAAAACATGGAAGGCCGAAATATCCGCACCACGATGGTGGGCGAATCCTGCGCCATGCCGGTGGCTCTGGCCCCGTGCGGCCTGACCGGTATGCAGCGCGCGGACGGCGAGATTCTCGCGGCCCGTGCCGCGCAGGAGTTCGGCGTGCCTTTCACGCTGTCGACCATGAGCATCTGCTCGATGGAAGATCTGGCCCAGCACACCAGCAAGCCGTTCTGGTTTCAACTTTATGTCATGCGCGATCGTGCGTTTGCAGAGAACCTGATCGATCGTGCGAAATCGGCCAAGTGTTCGGCGCTCATGTTGACACTCGATCTGCAGATCATGGGCCAACGGCACAAGGATATTCGCAACGGCATGAGCGCGCCGCCCAAACTGACGGTGCCCAACATCATCAACATGGCAGGCAAGCCGCGCTGGTGTTATCACATGCTGCGCACGTCGCGGCGCACTTTCGGCAACATCGTGGGCCATGCCAAGGGCGTGACCGATCTTTCATCGCTGGGCGCCTGGACGGCCGAGCAGTTCGATCCGCGCCTGAGCTGGGATGACGTGGAGTGGGTGAAGAAGCGCTGGGGCGGCAAACTCATCATCAAGGGCATTCTCGACCCGGAAGATGCGCGCCTGGCGGCACAAAGCGGTGCCGACGCGTTCGTGGTAAGCAACCACGGCGGGCGTCAGTTGGACGGCGCCGTGTCATCCATACATGCCCTGCCCGCCCTGGCCGAGGCTGCGGGCAAGGATATCGAAGTGTGGATGGATGGCGGCGTGCGTTCGGGGCAGGATGTGCTGCGTGCGGTCGCCCTGGGGGCGCGTGGCGTGCTGATAGGCCGCCCTTATCTGTACGGCCTCGGGGCGCGCGGGCAGACCGGCGTGCGCCAGGTGCTGGACATCATTGCCAAAGAGCTGGACACCACGATGGCATTCTGCGGCCGCCGGGATATCCATAACGTGGACCGCAGCATCCTGCTGCCGGGCACCTATCCGACGCCGGCCATCATGCACGAGTCGTTGCTGGCATGAAAAAAAGGCCTCGAATGATCGAGGCCTTTCTTGAGTGTCGAGCCGGCAATCAGGCCGGTTCGCATCACAGCGTGGTCAGCGGCGACGCATGCCACCGCCGGGGCCACCCATAGGGGGGCGGGCTTCGTCTTTATGACGGAAGTTGATGCGACCCTTGGTCAGGTCGTAGGGCGACATTTCCAGCGTGACGCGGTCGCCGGCCAGAATGCGGATACGGTGCTTGCGCATTTTTCCCGATGCGTACGCACCCACTTCGATGCCGTTTTCCAGCGTGACGCGATAGCGGCTGTCGGGCAGGACTTCGCCAACCACGCCATTTAGTTCGATCAGTTCTTCTTTAGCCATATGAGCTCCTTGTTGCGGTACTCCGTGCGCGATTCCGGCTGCCTTCCTGGCGCCAGCGCTTCGGAGTGGCGAATGCGCGGGCTGTGGCAGCCGTGCGCAGTCGCGGTGGGTACACGGGTATACACCCGACACACCGGAACCGCAGCTTGAGGGAAGGCCAACGACCGGTGTCGTGCCGCCGGCGAGGGCGACGTGCGCAAACTGGGCGAATCTCGCTGCAGTTGCGGCTTGGTGGGGCTAGGTGCGGTGCGGCCGGAAAAGGGAACGATGTGTAGCGAGACACAAGGGCAAGCCGAAGGCTTGCTTAAAAAATGCTGCCACGCCGCAAACGACAGAATTCGACCTAGATGTTACACCCGTACATGGGTGTACGTCCAGCATTTGTGTTTTTCGCCACACATGCCGGGGCAATGCGCACTGTCGTACATGCTCGTACAATATATGAATACATGTTCATTCCCGCCTGCATGGTTGCAGGGCGGGAATCTTTATTTATGACATAGGCCCATCCCGTGAGCGCTGTCCTTCACCAATCTTCCATCAAATCCCTACCCCTCCTGGCGCGCGGCAAAGTTCGCGATATGTATGCCGTGGGCGATGACAAACTGCTGATCGTTGCCTCCGATCGCATTTCGGCGTTCGATGTCATTCTCGATGACCCCATTGCAGGCAAGGGCGCGGTGTTGACCCGCCTGACCGAATTCTGGCTCGACAAGCTGGCTCACGTCGTACCCAATCACGTGACCGGCATTGCGCCCGAGTCCGTGGTGCTGCCCGAAGAGCGCGAGCAGGTCGCGGGCCGGGCAATGGTGGTCAAGCGTCTCAAGCCCATCATGGTCGAGGCCGTGGCGCGTGGCTACCTCATCGGGTCGGGCTGGAAGGATTATCAGCAGAGCGGTTCGGTGTGCGGCATTGCGTTGCCTGCGGGCCTGCGCCAGGCGCAACGGTTGCCTGAACCCTTGTTCACGCCGGCGGCCAAGGCCGAGGTGGGCATGCACGACGAAAACGTCGATTTCGCTCACGTGGTGGCCGAAGTAGGGCAGGACATGGCCGAGCGCATACGCGCGGTCACCCTGGCGCTCTACAAGGAAGCGTCGGCGTATGCGCTCGCGCGCGGCATCATCATCGCCGCTACCAAGTTCGAATTCGGGCTGGACGCCGATGGCACCCTGCATCTGATGGATGAGGTGCTCACCCCTGACTCGTCGCGTTTCTGGCCGGTGGATGGCTATCGCGAAGGCATCAGCCCCCCGTCGTTCGACAAGCAGTTCGTGCGTGACTGGCTCGAAACGCAGGACTGGGACAAGACGCCGCCAGCGCCGCGCCCACCCGCATCGGTGCTGGAAGCGACGGCCGCCAAGTACCAGGAAGCGGCCGACCGTCTGGTGGCGTGAGCCCCTGGGTTCGACAGGCAGCATAGGCTTGATGCCCAGGATCGGGCAGGAGAAAGGATGTGAGTAATCAGCAACAAGGTACGGTGACCGTGGGTGTGGTGATGGGGTCGTCCAGCGACTGGCCCGTCATGCAGCATGCCGTCAATATCTTGCAGTCGTTTGGCGTGCCCTACGAAGCACAGGTCATCTCGGCGCATCGCATGCCTGCCGACATGGCGCAATACGGCGCCGCCGCGCGTGGTCGCGGCCTGAAGGCGATCATTGCGGGAGCGGGCGGGGCCGCCCATCTGCCCGGCATGATGGCCGCGCTGACCGAGGTGCCTGTGTTTGGTGTGCCGGTTCCTTCGCGCCACCTGTCAGGCGAGGATTCCCTGTTGTCCATCGTGCAGATGCCCAAGGGTGTCCCGGTGGCCACGTTTGCCATAGGCGATGCCGGCGCGGCCAATGCCGCCCTGCATGTGATTGCGAACCTGGCGACGTGCGATGACGACCTGCATCGCAAACTCGTCGCGTTTCGCCTTGCACAGACCGAGGCAGCCCGTGCCATGAAGGTGCCGCCAGAGGGTGGGGCATGAGCGCATCCACCGACATGATTGCGCCGGGCCAGTGGCTGGGCATGCTGGGCGGGGGGCAGCTTGGCCGCATGTTCTGTCATGCCGCGCAAAGCATGGGCTACAAGGTCGCTGTGCTCGATCCCGCCCAGGGGTGTCCCGCGGGCGTCGTGGCCGACCGGCACATCTGTGCGGCCTATGACGATGCCGACGGTCTGGCCGAGCTCGCCAGGCTGTGTCGCGCCGTCACGACCGAATTCGAGAACGTACCCTCCGAGAGTTTGCGCAGGCTTGCCCGCGAGTGCCGTGTGACGCCTCAGGGCGATGCGGTGGCCATCGTGCAGGATCGCAATGCCGAGAAGGCATTCATTGCCGCGCAAGGGATCGCCGTGGCGCCCAATTGTCCGGTTCATTCCGAGGCCGATCTGCTGGCCGCCGACGACGCGTTGTTTCCCGGCATCCTGAAAGCGGCGCGTCTGGGTTACGACGGCAAGGGCCAGGCCCGTGTCGCCACGCGTGAGCAGGCGCTCGAGGCGTTCCGTTCGTTCGGCAACGTGCCCTGTGTGCTCGAAGCGATGTTGCCGCTGGATCACGAGATATCCGTGGTGATTGCACGGGGTGTCGACGGTGCGGCGCAGGTGTTCCCCATCGCCCGCAACGAGCATCGCGACGGCATCCTCGCACGCACCACGGTGGGTAGGGATGAGGGGTCAGCCCACGCCCGTGCCGCCACCGATGCCGCCCAGGCGATCGCACACGGCCTGGATTATCAAGGCGTGTTGTGCGTGGAGTTCTTTGTGCTCACCGACGGCCGCCTGATCGTCAACGAGATCGCGCCGCGTCCGCACAACAGTGGTCACTACAGCATGGATGCCTGCGTGACCAGCCAGTTCGAACAACAGGTGCGCGTGATGGCCGGGCTGCCGCTGGGTAGCACCACATTGCTGGCGCCTGCCGTGATGGTCAACATTCTGGGCGATGTCTGGTTCGAGGGCGACGCCACGGTGGCGCGCGAACCCGACTGGCGCGGGGTGCTGGCGGTCGAGGCGGCCAAGCTCCATCTGTATGGCAAGGAAGACCCGCGCCGTGCCCGCAAGATGGGACATGTCACGTGCACGGGCGCCAGTGTCGCCAGTGCGACGGCCGGCGCCGATGCCGTGGCGCGCGTGCTGGGCCTGGATGACGGGCAGGATTGAATCGCCATGACCGCTGATGTGCCCGTCTCCCTCCCCGAGGATATCGCCCACGCCGTGACCGAGTTGCAGCAGGGCCGCCTGGTCGCCTTTCCGACCGAGACGGTCTATGGGCTGGGCGCCGATGCGCAGCAACCCTCGGCTGTAGCACACATCTATGCGGCCAAGGGGCGGCCATCGGGCCATCCGGTCATCGTGCACGTCGCCCCAGGTGCCGATCTGTCGTATTGGGCAGATGCCGTCCCGAACGAAGCGCATGCCTTGATCAAGGCGTTCTGGCCCGGTCCGCTCACGCTCATTCTCAAGCGCGCCAGCCATATTCCCGACGCAGTGTCCGGCGGACAGGATTCGATCGGGCTGCGCTGCCCGAGTCATCCCGTGGCGCAGGCTCTGCTGACGGCGTTTGCGCAGGCCAGCCCGGGCGGGCAGGCCGGTGTGGCGGCGCCTTCGGCAAACCGGTTTGGCCATGTCTCTCCCACACTGGCCGAGCACGTGCGCGCCGAGTTTGCGGTCGAGGTCAGTCACGGCATGCCTGTGCTGGATGGGGGCCCTTCCGAGGTCGGTATCGAGTCCACCATTGTCGATCTGTCCGGCATTCGCGAGGGGCGGCCGGCTGCGCTGCTGCGGCCCGGACATGTCAGCGCGCGGGCGCTCAAGCAGGTGCTGGGCTACGAGCCGGTGGCACCTGACGCCGGCTCTCCGCGTGCTTCAGGTACGTTGAAGGCGCACTACGCCCCGCATACGCCGGTGGAGCTGGTCAATGCCCGGCGTCTGGGCGATCTGGTGTGTGGCATCGGCATCCCTCAGAACGAGCGCTGGGCTGCGCTGTCGTTCGTCGTGGCGCCGGCAGGCCTGGTGCCCCAGATGGTATGGCATGTCATCGCCGGAGAGCCGCAGGCGTATGCGCGTGAGCTGTACGCAGCGCTGCGCCATCTGGACCGGCAAGGTTACGACCGCATCGTGGTGCAACGGCCTCCGGACGTTGCTGCCTGGCAGGCCGTCAACGACAGGATCGGGCGTGCGGGTGCGGCGTTCGATCTTTCGTCGGGTGACCCGAAGGATGCGGACCTTTCACAGAATCTGGCCGAGTGAACACATGAAATTCAAACAGTTCAAGGCGGGCATGGTGGTCAAGGGCGGGCCGGTGACCATCACCGAGGCCGAAATCCTGGCATTTGCCCAGCAGTTCGACCCGCAGTGGTTTCATACCGACCCGGAGCGCGCCTCGGCAGGGCGTTGGGGCGGCTTGATTGCAAGCGGGTGGCACACCTGCGCCATCGCCATGAAAATGGCCGTGGCAGCGATCTTTTACGATTCCGAATCGTTCGGTTCCCCCGGTCTGGGCGAAGTGCGCTGGCGTGTCCCGGTTCGTCCTGGCGATACGCTGCGGCTGGAAGCCAAAGTGATGGGGGTGCGCGAGTCCTCGCAGCGCGAGGATCTCGGCATCGTGACCTGGGTGTGGGCAGTGTTCAATCAGCACAACGAGATCGTGCTTGAGATCGACGCGACCAACTTGTTCGATCTGAGCGTCACCCGCTGATTGTGCGGGTCATGGTCAGGGGAGGGAGATCGGCGATCCCCACCCCTGCACTGACATCAGAATGCTGCGATGCCTGTCTGTGCGCGACCCAGGATCAGCGCATGCACGTCGTGCGTGCCTTCGTAGGTGTTGACCACTTCCAGATTGACCAGGTGGCGTGCGACACCGAATTCGTCGGAGATGCCGTTGCCGCCCAGCATGTCGCGCGCCATGCGCGCGATGTCCAGCGACTTGCCGCAAGAGTTGCGCTTCAGGATGGAGGTGATTTCCACCGCTGCCGTGCCTTCGTCCTTCATGCGGCCCAGGCGCAGGCAGGATTGCAGGCCCAGTGTGATCTCGGTCTGCATGTCGGCCAGTTTTTTCTGGATCAGCTGATTGGCTGCCAGCGGCTTGCCGAACTGCTTGCGGTCCATGGTGTATTGACGAGCGGTGTGCCAGCAGAACTCGGCAGCACCCAGGGCACCCCAGGCAATACCGTAGCGTGCGGAGTTCAGGCAGGTGAAGGGGCCTTTCAGGCCGCTCACGTCGGGTAGCATCTGCTCTTCACCCACTTCGACGTTGTCCATCACGATTTCGCCGGTGATGGAGGCGCGCAGGCCCACCTTGCCCTTGATGGCGGGTGCCGACAGGCCTTTCATGCCTTTTTCGAGAATGAAGCCACGGATGCGGCCATCGTGTTCTCCGCCCACGCACTTGGCCCACACGACGAACACGTCGGCGATGGGCGAGTTGGAGATCCACATCTTGTTGCCGGTGAGCGCGTAGCCATCGGCGGTCTTGCGCGCCCGTGTGTCCATGTTGCCCGGATCTGAACCGTGATTGGGTTCGGTCAGGCCAAAGCAGCCGATCCATTCGCCACGGGCCAGCTTGGGCAGGTATTTCTGCTTCTGGGCTTCGCTGCCGAATGTTTCGATCGGCACCATGACCAGCGAGGACTGGACGCTCATCATCGAGCGGTAGCCGGAATCGACGCGTTCGACTTCGCGTGCGATCAGACCGTAGGATACGTAGTTCAGGCCCGAGCCGCCGTATTCTGTGGCAATCGTGGGTCCGAGCAGGCCGAGTTCGCCCATTTCCGAGAAGATCTCTACATCGGTGTGCTCGTTGCGAAACGCCTCGAGCACGCGGGGCAGCAGCTTGTCCTGCGAGTAGGCATAGGCGGCGTCGCGCACCATGCGCTCTTCATCGCTTAGCTGGTCATTCAGCAACAGCGGGTCTTGCCAGTGAAATGCGGGTGATGACATGCGAATCTCCGTTACGTTATGACTGTTGTTCGCGCAGCGCACCCTGGCGCAGTTTTTCCAGGGTCGTGCTGGGGCTGATGGTTTCAGGGTCGATCAGGCAGTGCAGGATGGCGGGCTTGCCACTGGCCAGTGCACGCTCAAAAGCCGGTCCGAATGCCTCGTGTGTGGTGACAGTTTCGCCATGTCCGCCGAAAGCGCGTGCATAGTCGGCGAAATCCGGGTTTTTCAGCGCTGTGGCGCTGATGCGTCCGGGGAAATGTTTTTCCTGGTGCATGCGTATGGTGCCATACATCCCGTTATCGATCAGCACGACGATGATGGGCAGATCGTACTGGACGGCGGTGGCAAACTCCTGGCCGTGCATCATGAAGCATCCGTCACCGGCGAAGCAGATCACGGTCTTGTCGGGTGATATGCGCTTGGCGCCCACGGCAGCAGGCAGGCCGTAGCCCATCGACCCCGAGGTGGGCGCGAGTTGCGTACCGAAGCGGTTGAACCGGTGAAAACGGTGCAGCCAGGTGGCGTAGTTGCCTGCGCCATTGGTCATGATGGCATCGGCGGGCAGGCTGCGTTCGAGATAGGCCATCAGTTGGCCAAGTTGCAGCGTGCCGGGCGTCTTGATGTTGTCGGGCGTACTCCAGGCAAGATAGCTGGCATGCAGCTTCGCAAGCACCGACGCGTAGGGCGACTGGGCGGGCGCTTCGATTTGCGCCGCCGCCTGTGCAAAGCGAACGGGGGTGGCATTGATCGCCACGCTGGCACGATAGACGCGATTCAGTTCGCTGGGGTCCGGGTGGACGTGCACCAGATCCTGCGTGGGCAGGGGGATGTTCATCAGGGTGTAGGACTGGCTGGGAATCTCGGACATGCGGCCCCCCACCAGCAAGATGAGATCAGCCTTGGCGATGTGGTTCATCAGGTCCGGATTGCCGCCCAGGCCCACGTCACCGATGAAGCAGGGATGATCGGCGGGAAACAGCATCTGCCGACGGAAGGAGACGGCCACCGGCAACTGGAAGCGCTGCGCGAAGTCGGCGAAGGTCTGCACTGCATGGGCAGTCCAGCGGGTACCGCCCAGAATGGCGACCGGCGAGCGTGCCTGCGCAAGTTTGGTGGCGAGCTCGGACATGGCTTCCGGTGAGGGCGGGCCATCGATCTCTACATAGCGGGGAGCGTCTGCGACATTGGCGCGCTCCATCAACATGTCTTCGGGCAGGGCGATCACGACCGGACCGGGCCGACCCGAGGTGGCGATATGAAACGCACGCGACACGATTTCCGGAATGCGTTCGACCTGATCGATCTCGGTGACCCATTTGGCCTGGGTGCCGAACACCGCGCGATAGTCCATTTCCTGGAAGGCATCGCGTTCGCGCATGCCACGCTCGATCTGACCGACGAACAGGATCAGGGGCGTGGAGTCCTGGTAGGCGATGTGGACGCCCGCCAGTGCATTGGATGCGCCTGGGCCGCGGGTGACCATGCAGATGCCGGGTTCACCGGTGAGCTTGCCGGGCGCATCGGCCATCATGGCCGCGCCGCCTTCCTGGCGGCATACCGTGATCTCGATGCCGGCATCGTGCAGACCATCGAGCACGGCCAGGTAGCTCTCGCCGGGCACGCAGAACACGTGTTTGACGCCCTGTGCACGAAGCTGGTCTACGAGGATGTGGCCGCCGATGCGGCCCTGGTTGGTCGTGCTTGTCTCACTCATGCCTGGCCCCTTTTCTAGTGTTGGGAGGTTGCTCGGGTTAGGAAATGCGCAGCGGCCTGGTCAACGGAAGACCACCGTCTTGTGGCCATTGCGCAGAATGCGGTGTTCGACGTGACTGCGTACTGCCCGGGCGAGTACCTGCGATTCGACATCGCTGCCCACCTGTGTGAGCGCTTGAGCCGACATCGCGTGGTTCACGCGCTCGATGTCCTGTTCGATGATCGGGCCTTCGTCCAGGTCCTCGGTCACGTAATGGGCGGTGGCCCCGATGATCTTCACGCCACGCTGATGGGCCTGATGATAGAGGCGGGCACCCTTGAAGCTGGGCAGGAAGCTGTGGTGAATGTTGATCGCACGTCCGGCCAGGGCGCGGCACAGGTTGGGCGACAGAATCTGCATGTAGCGCGCCAGCACCACGAGATCGATCTTCTCCTGTTCCACCAGATCGATGATCGCCTGCTCCTGCTGGGGGCGTGTTTCGGCGGTGACCGGCAGATGATGGAAGGGGATGCCGTAGGATTTTGCCAGCGCGGCAAAGTCGTTGTGGTTGGAGACGATACCCACGATGTCGGCGGCCAGCAGCCCGCTTTGCACCCGGAACAGCAGATCGTTCAGGCAGTGCCCCTGCTTGCTGACCAGTACCAGCAGGCGCGGGCGACGACGGGCATCGTGCAGCTGCCATTCCATCTGGTAGGTCTCGCCCAGCGTGGCAATGCCTGCGCGCAGGGCCTGTGCATCACCGCCTTCTGGCAGATCGAAGTGGACACGCAAAAAGAATCGGCTGGTTTCGTCGTCGCCGAACTGTTGTGAATCCAGGATGTTGCAGCCGGCCTCGAACAGCAGGTGGCTGACGCGATACACGATACCGGTACGGTCGGGGCAGGCGATGGTCAGGATGTAGTCGTTGTGGTGCATGGTGTTTTCAGGTTCAGTACGTGCAGGCAGTGTTCGGCAATGGCAAGGCTGGCCGTCAGGCCTGGCGATTCAATGCCGAACAGGTTGAGCAGGGCGGGCACGCCATGATGGTCGGGGCCGGAAAACATGAAGTCGGCAGCCGGCTCCGTTGGCCCGGATATTTTTGGACGAATGCCCGTATAGCCTGGCATCAGCGCCCCGTCGGGGAGCGCCGGCCAATAACGCCGGACAGCGTCGTAGAAGACGTCGGCACGGGTAGCATCGATGGTGTAGTCTTCCTGGTCGACCCATTGGGTGTCGGGTCCGAATTTCGCCTGGCCACCCATGTCCAGCGTCAGGTGTACGCCCAGCCCCGCGTTGGAGGGGACGGGATAGATCAGGCGCGAGAAAGGTGCACGGGCGCCCAGTGTGAAATAGCTGCCCTTGCACAAAAAGTCCTGCGGCACGTAGTCAGCGGACAGGCCCGCGATGCGTCGTGCCAGGGCAGGGGCCTGTATGCCTGCAGCGTTGATCAGCATGGCGGTCGACAGTGTCGTGGGATCGGCGCCGCCCAGGACCAGATCGAAACCCCCTGCGTCGCGGCGGCTGGCCGATTCCAGCGGGGTGTGGAACACGAACTGTGCCCCGGCATGTTCGGCTTCGCCCTGCAGGCTCAGCATGTAGGCGTGGCTGTCGATGATGCCTGTGGAGGGCGAGAGCAGCGCGGCGTGGCATTGCAGGGCAGGCTCCAGGGCCCGCGCCTGTTCGCCCGTCAGGGTCTGCAGGTCATGCACGCCGTTGGCGTGCGCGCGCTGGGCGATGCCGGCCAGCTGGGTGGCCTGCGCTTCGTTCTCGGCCACGATGAGTTTGCCCGTGCGCGCAAAGTCCAGGCTGCGATCTTCGCAGTAGCGATACAGCATCTCCTTGCCGCGCACGCACAGCCGGGCTTTGTGGCTGTCGCGGGGATAGTAGATGCCCGCGTGTATGACTTCGGAGTTGCGCGAACTGGTGCCTGTGCCTATGCCTTCGGCGGTATCCACCACCAGGACGTCGCGACCTGCCTGGGCCAGGGCACGCGCAATGGCCAGGCCCACGACGCCGGCGCCGATGACCGTGCAATCCAGATCAGTCATGGTGCGTCCTTGGCGATCACTTCGGGCAAGGGCGTAAGGTCGAAGCCGCCTGCATGAAAGACGAGCGGTGCCACATCGGCGTGGCCGCAATGGCGTACCTGGCCGACCATGATGGTGTGATCGCCCGCCACGTGGTGGCTGTAGGGTGTGCATTCGAACCAGGAAGCGCTCGGGCTGTCCAGCATCAGCGTGCCGCCCGGTGCGCGGGTCACGGGCAGGTCGGCGAAGCGTTCGGCCTGCGGGCCGCGGGCGAAACGCAGGGCGAGTTCGCTCTGGCTGGCGGCCAGCACCTGGATGACGTAGCCATCGGTCGCCATGAAGGCGTCGTAGGCGGAGGCGGTGCGTGAAAGGCTCCAGAGCACCAGCGGCGGCGTAAGCGAGACCGCATTGAACGAGTTCACCGTCAGCCCCATCGGCTGGCGGGTCTGGCCTGCGACACTGGATTCGGTGGTGATCACGGTCACGCCTGTGGCAAATCGCCCCAGGGCTGTGCGAAAAAAGGATGAGTCGAAGGAAGGGTCGTTGGGCTGCATGGAGACGGAAGATCGTTGCGGAAGAGGCACGATTGCGTGGCGCTCAGGGCGCCAGGCGAATGATGCGCCAGCCATCGGCGTGTGCCTGGTAGGCAAGACGGTCGTGCAGCCGCGACGGGCGGCCCTGCCAGAACTCGAATGCATCGGGCAGCACACGATAGCCGCCCCAGTGGGGCGGGCGGGGAGGCGATTGCCCGTATTGCTCGGCAAACTCGGCCTCGCGCGCCAGCAGGGCCTCGCGCGTGGTCGGTCGGCTCTGTTCCGATGCCCAGGCGCCCAGCCGCGATCCCACGGGGCGGCTGGCGAAATAGGCGTCCGATTCCTCGGGCGTCACTTTCTCGATGCGGCCTTCGATACGGACCTGGCGTTCGAGCGGTTGCCAGAAGAAAAGCAGTGCTGCCCGATCGTTGGCGGCCAGATCCTGCCCCTTGCGCGATTCGTAGTTCGTGAAAAAGGTGAAGCCGGTCTCGTCGTAGCCCTTGACCAGCACCGTGCGCGCCGAGGGCTGCCCCTGCGCGTTCACGGTCGCCAGGGTCATGGCATTGGGTTCGGCCACGCCAGCGGCAAGCGCCTCATTGAACCAGCGCGCAAACTGGTCGAACGGCGAGGCGAGCGCACTGCTTTCGAGCAGTTCGTTTTTCTCATAACTCTGGCGCAGATCGGCAACGGACATGGCAGGCGAGGAAAAAGGGTAATGCATGAGTGTACTGCGATCACCGCAGGGGGCTAAACCGGTGTCTGCTCTTTCTGCGTGTGGGTGAGCGCCCGGGCAATGGCGCGCAGCTGGCGATCGTGGATCCCGGCCTCGGCAAGGGCGCGGTCGGTGTCCAGGACGTAGTCGGTGCAGGCACCGTAGCGGCCATTGGCGCGACGCACGATGTCCACGAGTGTGTCGCGAGGCAGATCCCGGACGTAGGCCACGCCCGTGCGATCCATGATGAACACCAGCGCCTGGACCGGCCCATCGTCGGTTTCGCAGCGTATCCACCGTGGAAGGTAGGCGCCGGTCGACATTTCCCGATCCCACAGGCGGGGCAGGAACTGTGGTACTTGTGCGCCGGCCAGCCGGTACACCACACCCTTGCAGGAGCCGCCACGGTCCAGGCCGAACACCAGGCCGGGTTGCTCCGGCGTGCCGCGATTGACGCGCGACCACAGGCACAGTGCCCGGTGATGGCCGCGCAGCAGCGCGATCCGCCGCTCGACGAAGTCGAATTCCGGACGCCAGATGAGCGAACCATAACCGAACACCCACACGTCCTCACCCTCGCGCCACGCCTGCAGCGCCTGGTTCATGGACGCACGGCGTTCGTCTGGCGTCCATAGCCGGAAACTGGTTTCCGAAGGCGGTACGAGAGAGGTCACAGTCGATGCACTCCTGGTGGTGCGCCCGTGGCGGTCAGGGGCGCGGGTCGGTGTCGGCGGGTCTGGCGGGGTCGGCAGACTTCGCCGGATCGGTGATGCCGGCAGCCTCGGCAGGCTGGGCGGAATCGATGGTGCCGGTAGTGTCGGCAGGCTGGGCCGAACCGGTGGTGCCGGCAGCCTTGGCGGCTTCGGCAGGCGGGTTGCGGTTGATCCAGATTCCGCCGCTCAACATGAGAGCGTACACCCAGAACAGCGGGGTGACACCCACCACCGTTCCCATCGCGCCGCAGATGAGCGGCAGCGTGACCTGAGAGGCGTTGACCAGTGCCATGCGCAGGCCGCCGGCTTCCGCCGCGCGCCCGGCAGGCGAATGCTGGTGCAGCATGGACAGCATCGTGGGCTGGCAGCCGCCCAGGGCGAGGCCCAGAATGAACGACATGGTCATGAGCGCGAAGACGTGCGTGAACAGCGGATAGAGCATGAAGTCCACGGCCGTCACGATCATGGCGGTACGCACCAGAGTCCACGGCGCGACGCGCTGCTGTATCCAGGGCAGCGCCAGACGGATGACGAAGGTCGCCCCGGCAAATGCCGACAGAATGATCCCGATGGTGGTGGCCGACAATCCGATGGACACGCCATAAAGCGGTACCACGAACAGATGCGTGTCCCAGGCACCCGACAGAAAGAGATTGCACAGCAGGACGCGGCGCAGGCCCGGGTTGGACAGCAGATCGCCGGCGCGTCGGCGCGCTTCCCGCGGCCCCTTTCTGGCGCGTCCGACGGCATGCAGGCGGTGCCGCAGGTACAGGATGATGGTCAGGGCGATCAGCGGGGGCGCCGTCAGAATGCCGAAGGCCGATTGGTAGCCCAGATGGTCGATGGCCAGGCCCGCACCCAGCGGCCCGATGAAACCGGACATGGCCAGCCCCAGCGACAGCCAGGAGAAGTTGCGCAGCCGCAAACTAGGCTCGGCCTGTCCGAGAATGTTCTGGATGGCCACCTGCTGGACCATGAATCCCAGGCCGATGCCACAGGCGGCGGCCAGCAGCACGAACGGGGTCTGGAAAATAAAGGGCGCCGCAGCACCACAGACCACCAGCGAGGTGCCCATCGCCATAGGCCGCAAGAGGCCGACGCCATCGATCCAGCGCCCCACGTGCACCGACAGCAACATGGGCAGAACGGCAAAGACGGCGACAAGTAAGCCGACGTTAAGGGGAGTTAGCCCCATCTGGAGGGCTGCCAGCGAGACCGTGATGCGTCCGCCCGTCAGAACGACGTGATTACAGACCGAAAGCACGCAAATAGTCATCGCCTCTGAAGCGGGCGAGGGGGGGTGACGATTGCGAGAGGCGGGAAAATGGAATTTAGACACGGCTTCTTCCGACATTCTGCGCGTAAACCCCAATAACGTCGAGGTATGGGCGGTCGGCATTTCGACGCCGGGGGAGTTGGAGTTGGCTGCGAGTTGGCAGTCAATTGACGCATTTCACGAGCAATACCAACGCCGTTGAGCGCTATATGGGCAAAAGTGGCAGCCCCGGAACGGACAGGTCTGGTAATAATATGTTGCATAGTTCCGGCTATTGTTGCGAGTCCGTGGGAAAATAGGCGTATGTCTTCCATTCACGAAATATCGATCCATGCCGAGCGCCGGTTCGGCGGTCTTGCCCGTCTTTATGGCCCTGGTGCCCCGGCACGCCTGGCAAGCGCCCACGTCGCAGTGGTCGGACTGGGTGGCGTGGGGTCCTGGACGGCCGAGGCTCTGGCGCGCAGTGGTGTGGGTGCACTGACCCTGATCGATCTGGATGTCGTGTCGGAATCCAACGTCAATCGTCAGCTGCATGCGCTGAGCAGTACGCTGGGCCAATCCAAGATCCAGGCCATGGCCGATCGCATTGCCGGTATCAATCCGGACTGCCGCCTCACCCTGATCGACGACTTCGTCACGCCCGAGAATGTGGCGGCGCTCCTGGACGGCACTTACGATGCGCTGCTGGATTGTGCCGATCAGGCGCCCGCCAAGATCGCGATGATCCTGCACGCACGCCAGTCGGGTGTGCCCATCGTGGTCTGTGGCGGGGCCGGGGGCAAGACCGATACCCTGGCCCTGCGCGGTGGCGACCTGTCCACGGCGGTCAACGATGCGCTGTTGGCCAAGCTGCGCAATGTGTTGAGGCGCCAGCATGGTTTTGCAAGAGCATCGGACCAGGCCGGAAAGCCACGCAAGCGTGTGCCCAAGATGAACGTTTATGCGTTGTGGTTCGATCAGCCCGCCATTCTGCCGGCTGCCTGGACCACGGCCACCGACGCGCCTGCCGATGGTGGGGGGGCGGCAGCACCGGTGGGGCTGTCCTGCGCCGGTTATGGTTCAGTGGTGACGGTGACTGCCGTCATGGGCATGGCGGCCGCGCACCGGGCGGTGCAGTGGATTGTCGAACGAGAATAGGCCGCTTGCGCCGCGCACGCGTCTCGACTACGACCCGGCATCACTGCAGCGCAGGCCGCTCGATCACGGTGTCGAACCACCCGCGCAAGGCATTGGACAATCGTGTGCCCTGCGCCTGTCCCAGGTCGGCCAGTGTGAGCGTGGCCGCGCGCACGGCACCCGAAGCCAGCAGGCGTTCGCGTTGCGTGCCCGGCAGGCAACCCGCATCAGTGGGCGGTGTGAGCCAGACGCCATCCTGCAGTACATACAGATTCGTTCGCGATCCTTCGCACAATTCCCCCCGCTCGTTGGTGAACAGCAGATCGAAGCAGTCCTCATGACAGGCCAGCCAGGCGCTTGCTGCTGTGTACCAGGGGCGATGGGTCGCCTTGTGACGCAGCAGTGGCTCCTGGGACGCCAGCACGGCAGACGCACCCAGGATATCGGATGCCAGCCGCGCACGCGCAGGCAGCGTCAGCGTGCCCAGCGGGGCATGAGTGATGTCCATCCTGGCATCGCGTGCGAACAACACGCGGATGCGTGTGTCCTGGCCTGCAAGGGCATGCGCCGCCACCTGCTCGCGCAGGTCCGGCGGGGGCATCGGAAATCCCAGTTCGCTGGCCGAGCGCGTCAAACGGGCCAGATGGCAGTCCCACAGCGCCATCTCGCCCCGGGCGTCGGCGCGTATGGTTTCGATCAGGACGTCAGCACGCGCGCTTTCCACAAGCATTCCTCCCATTCCAGTGCCGGCTCCGAGTCATACACGATGCCTCCCCCGACACGATAGGTGCCTGCACCGGCGCCATGCATCACCAGGGTGCGAATCGCCACATTCAGCGAGAAGTCGCCGTTGGGCGCGATCCAGCCGATGGCGCCGCAATAAAGCCCCCGCGCATCGCGCTCCAGCACACGAATGTTCTGCATCGCGGCGATCTTGGGTGCACCGGTGATGGAGCCACATGGAAACAGGCTGCTGAAAATGGCGTGCAGAGGCACGTCCGGCAGGTCGGCAGATATGGTGGAGGTCAGCGTCCAGATCGACGGATAGGCCTCCAGCGTGAACAGCGCATCGACCTGGACGTGGCCGGGTTGCGCCAGTCGTCCCAGGTCGTTGCGCAACAGGTCGACGATCATCAGGTTTTCGGATCGATCCTTGACGCTGGCATGCAAGGCCTGGCCGCTGGCCTGGTCTGCCTGCGGGTCGCTGTGACGTGGGGCTGTCCCTTTCATCGGACGGGTCGTGACCCGATCACCCGTACGACTCAGAAACAGCTCGGGCGAGAACGACATGATCGTGCGTGCCTCGTCTTCGATGTAGGCAGCATGTGCGCTGGGATGGCGGTTGGCCAGCAGGCGATAGAGCGCCGGATTGTCGCCTTGTGTGCGCACATCCAGCGGGAAGGTGTAGTTCAGTTGATAAAGCTCGCCCCGGCCGATCATGCCGCGTATGGCCTGTACGTCGGCCAGGTAGTCGGCGCGGGCGACGCGCGGCTCCACGCTTTCTATCCTGGCCGTGTCATCGGCGGGAGTCTGCAGCCAGGGCGTTTCGTGCGTGGCGTGTTCGAAGGACAATGCCGTCAGGCGCGGCTTTCCCTGCGCAGGGACGGGGGCAGACAGGGGCTTGCCGGCGGGCGGGCGCAAGGCTGCGGGGTGCAGCCATTCGCCCAGCTCGTAGTCGGCCAGCAGCGCCACCCAGCGCCCGGCGCGGCGGGCCTGGTCGATGGCCTCGAACACACCCGGCAAGGCGGCGGCGTCGTGCGCACACACGCGCTGGCGCCCGCCGCTTAGTGTCAGTGCGGTGCCAGCCAGCCGGTCTTCAAACCGGCAGATCATGCTGTGGGATGCAGCAACGGGCCCAGCACGCGACCCGTGTGCGAACGCTCACGGGCGGCTTCGACCTGTTCGGGTGTGCCTTCGCACACCAGTTGGCCGCCCCCCGTGCCGCCTTCCGGCCCCATGTCCAGCAGCCAGTCGGCCTCGGCAATCACATCCAGATTGTGTTCGATCACCACCACCGTATTGCCTGCCGCCACCAGCCTGTGCAGGACGTGGATGAGTTTTTCCACATCGGCCATCGACAGGCCGACCGTGGGCTCGTCCAGAACGTAGAGCGTGTGCGGCATGCGCGAAGCGCGGCCCGTGGTGATCACGCCTTCGTCCATGCGGGCCTTCGCCAGTTCGGACACCAGCTTGATACGCTGTGCCTCGCCACCGGACAGGGTGGGCGAAGGCTGGCCGATGGTCAGGTAGCCCAGGCCGACATCCTGCATGAGCTGCAGCGGATGGCGTATGCGCGGGTGGGCCGCGAAGTATGTGACGGCATCGTCCACTTCCATCGCCAGCACTTCGCCGGCGTTCTTGCCGCGCATGTCCACAGCCAGTGTTTCGCTGTTGAAGCGCTTGCCATGGCAGGCGTCGCAAGGCACCTTCACATCAGGCAGGAAGTTCATCTCGATGGTGCGCATGCCCTGGCCTTCGCACACCGGGCAACGGCCTTCGCCGGTATTGAACGAGAAGCGTGCGCTGGTCCAGCCGCGCATGCGCGATTCGTTGGTGTCGGCAAACAGCTTGCGCACGTCGTCCCAGAAGCCGATGTAGGTTCCCGGGCACGAGCGCGGCGTCTTGCCAATGGGGGTCTGATCCACTTCCAGCACGCGGTCCAGTACTTCCCAGCCCGAGATGCGTGTGCATCCGGACCACTGAGGCGCGGCGCCAGCGGCCACCGCAGCATGCAGGTTGTCCAGCAGGACTTCGCGCGCCAGTGTCGATTTGCCCGACCCTGACACGCCCGTCACCACCGTCAACCTGCCGATGGGAAAGCGGGCGCGCACATTCTGCAGGTTGTGCCTGTGTGCGCCTTCGACGACCAGGCTGGGCGTGTTTTCGTCCACCGGTCGGCGCGGCGCCAGCGGGTGCAGCAGGGGCTTGGCCAGATATCGCCCGGTGATCGATTCTTCTGCTGCCATCAGGTCCTGGCTCGTGCCCTGGGCCACGACGCGGCCACCGCGCACGCCGGCACCCGGACCGATATCGATGATGTGCGAGGCCCGCCGGATCGTGTCCTCGTCGTGCTCCACCACCACCAGTGTGTTGCCATTGCCTTCCAGGCGCGAGAGCGCATCGAGCAGGATGCGGTTGTCGCGTGGATGCAAGCCTATGGTGGGCTCGTCCAGCACATAGCAGACGCCTTGCAGGTTCGATCCCAGTTGTGCGGCCAGCCGGATGCGTTGGGCTTCGCCGCCCGAAAGCGTGGGCGATGCACGATCCAGCGCCAGGTAGTCCAGGCCGACCTGGCGCATGAAGTCCAGGCGGCCTGTCACTTCGGCCAGAATGTCGCGGGCGATTTCAGCCTCGCGTCCGCGCGTGACCAGCCCTGTGAAAAAGGTATGAGCATCGGCCACCGACCAGGCGGTCAATTCCGTGATTGAACGGTCGCGCCAGCGCACGGCACGTGCAATCGGATTCAGGCGTTGCCCCTGGCAGGCCTCGCACGCATGCTCCTCGCCATTGGCCGCAGCGCTCCATGCCGATTCTTCGCCCGTTTGCTCCTCATCGAAGCCAGTCAGCGAGATGCCGGTGCCAAAGCACGATGTGCACCAGCCGTGCTTGGAGTTGTAGGAGAACATGCGCGGGTCGGGTTCCGGGAAACTCAAGCCGCAGCAGGGGCAGGCGCGTTTGACCGAAAAGTGCTGCTGTTGGAGCGGCGTGTCCAGATCGGCACGCAGGCCGTCCAGCGGATACACCACGCTCATGACCCCCTGGCCATGTTCGAGTGCCTCGCGCACGGCGCGACGCAGTACGGCCTCATGGGTCTCGTCGACCACCACGTCGGCGACCGGCAACTCGATCGTATGCTCCTTGTAGCGATCCAGCCGCGGCCATGACGTCGTGGGGATGAACTGGCCATCGACGCGCAGGTGCGTGTGCCCCTTGCCTTGCGCCCATTTGGCCAGATCGGTGTAGTAGCCCTTGCGTGCAGTGACCAGCGGCGAGAGCAGGCCGATGTGCTGCCCTTTGTGCTCGCGCATCAGGCGCGCGACGATCTGGTCAGTGGTCTGGGGTTCTACGGGGACGTTGCAATCCGGGCAGAACTGGGTACCCAGCTTCATGTACAGCAGACGCAGGAAATGGTGGATCTCGGTCATGGTCGCGACCGTGGATTTGCGCCCGCCGCGGCTGGTGCGCTGTTCGATCGCCACCGTGGGCGGAATGCCGAAGATCGCGTCCACGTCGGGTTTGCCTGCGGGCTGCACGATGGCGCGCGCATAGGCGTTGAGCGATTCGAGATAGCGCCGTTGGCCCTCGTTGAACAGAATGTCGAACGCCAGGGTGGACTTGCCCGAGCCCGATACGCCGGTAATGACGGTGAACGTATCGCGGGGAATCTCCACGCTCAGGTTCTTCAGGTTGTGTTCCCGTGCGTTCATGATCTCGATGGCGCGGCCGCGCACTTTGCCCGGCCTGCGCATCAGCGACTGCAGGGGTGTGCCTGCGGATTCGACGCTTGCCGCAACGTCATAAGACACGGCAGCCTCACCCAGTCGCGATCCACCCGCATGCACGATGTCACGCTCATACTCGCTCAGCGCGGCGCCGGTGAACGAGGCGGAATTGTTCATGAGGTCCTGGGGCGTTCCCACGCCGACCACCAGTCCGCCGGCATCGCCGCCTTGCGGGCCCAGGTCGATCAACCAGTCGGCTGCCCGAATCACGTCCAGATTGTGTTCGATCACCAGCAAGGTGTGGCCCGCGGCCAGCAGCTTGCGAAACGCGCGCATCAGTCGCGCGACATCGTCGAAGTGCAGGCCCGTGGTCGGTTCGTCGAACAGGAAGAGGCTGCCTTTCTTGGCCACGCGTGCGCTCGAAATGCCGCTGCGTGCCGCTTCGGCCAGATGGCCGGCCAGCTTCAGGCGCTGTGCTTCACCGCCCGAAAGCGTGGGCACCGGTTGGCCCAGGCGCACATACTCCAGTCCCACGTCGGACAGGGGGGCCAGTGCCGTCTGCACGTCGCGCAGCCCCTTGAAAAAGTCCAGCGCTTCGCTGACCGTCATCTCCAGCACCTGGTCGATGGACGCGCTGCGGCCCATGTGTTCGACGCGCACCTGCAGCACTTCAGGCCGGAATCGTTTGCCATCGCAATCGGCACAGCGCAGATAGACGTCGGACAGGAACTGCATCTCGACGTGTTCGAAGCCGGTGCCCCCGCACGTCGGGCAGCGTCCATCGCCACTGTTGAAGCTGAACGTTCCTGCGGTGTAGGCGCGTTCCTTGGCAATCGGCGCCTGCGCGAACAGCTTGCGGATCGCGTCGAATGCGCCGACATAGCTGGCGGGGTTGGAGCGGGCGGTCTTGCCGATGGGCGCCTGATCGACCATCACGACATCGGCGATCTGCTCGGCCCCCAGAAGTGCGCGGAAGGGCCCGGGCGCCTCCGACGGCTTGCCCTGCAGTTTGAGCAGCGCGGGGTAGAGCACGTCCTGCACCAGCGTGGACTTGCCCGAACCCGACACGCCGGTCAGGCAGACCAGGCGGCCCAGAGGAATCTCTACCGAGACGTCGCGCAGATTGTGTGCGGTCACCCCTTCGAGCAGCAGGCGTGGCGTATTGGCTGCGACCGGCATGGGCCGGGGCGATTCCACTTTCTTGCGTCCGGACAGATAGTCGCCCGTCAGCGTGGCGGCATCGCGCAAGGTGTTCGGCGGGCCGTCGAACACGATCTGTCCGCCGCGCTCGCCGGGTCCGGGGCCCACGTCGATCACTCTGTCCGCCGCCACCATGACCTGCGGATCGTGTTCCACCACCACCAGGGTGTTGCCGGCGTCGCGCAGGCGCTGCATGACCTCGACCACGCGATGCATGTCGCGGGGGTGCAGGCCGATAGAGGGCTCGTCCAGCACGAACAGCGTGTTCACCAGCGACGTGCCCAGCGCGGTCGTCAGATTGATGCGCTGCACTTCGCCACCGGACAGCGTGCGACTCTGGCGATCCAGTGTGAGGTAACCCAGGCCGACATCGACCAGGAACTTGAGCCGCGCACGGGCTTCGGTCAGCAGCAAGTCAGTGGCCGCATCCATCGCACCGGTGAACGAGAGGCTCTCGAAGAAGGCCTTGACCCGTTCGATCGGCAGCAGCATCAGATCGTGGAAGGACAGGCCGGGCAGGCTTTCCAGCACCTCGCGCGACCATTGCACACCCACCGGCATGAAACGCTGGTAGCGGTCATCGCCCGGCGGCAGCACGGCATCGGCCGTCTCGCGTGAGCCCAGGCGCCACAACAGCGCGTCATTTTTCAGGCGCGCGCCGCCGCATGTCGGGCAGGGCGTATAGCTGCGGTACTTGGAGAGCAGCACGCGCACGTGCATCTTGTAGGACTTGGTTTCGAGCCAGTCGAAAAAGCGCTGCACGCCATACCACTGCGTTTTCCACGCCTGGCTGCCGCCCTTGAAGGCCGGATCGCCATGCAGCACCCAGTCGCGCTGAGCGTCGGTCAGCGCTTTCCAAGGCACGTTCAGGGGTACGCCTGCGTGCGGCGCGTACTTGCGCAGTTCGTCCTGGCATTCCTTGTAGCTGGGCGTGGTCCAGGGCTTGATCGCGCCTTCGTTCAGGGTCTTGTTCTCGTCCGGGATCACCAGGCCGAAGTCGATGCCGATCACGCGCCCGAAGCCGCGACAGGCTTCGCAGGCGCCCAGCGGGGAGTTGAACGAGAAGGTGCTGGGCAGCGGGTCGTAGTACTCGATGTCATCGTCGGCGTCGTGCAGCCGGTTGCTGAAGCGCCAGGAATGCAGCGTCGTACCTTCGCCATCCTGCGCATGCACCGCCAGATGCCCCGCACCCATGTGCAGGGCGGTTTCCAGCGCTTCCATCACGCGGGTCTGATCGGCGTTGGCCAGCCGCAGACGGTCCTGCACCACATGCAGCACGCGTTGACGTTTGGCTGCCTCGGGCGTGGCGCCTTTCTTTTTTTTGGCCGCCGATTTGGCCGTCACCAAAGGCGCGTCGCGTGTTTCTTCCGCATGCACCCGTGTGTAGCCCTGGCCTTCCAGGAAGCCGCGGACTTCGTCGTCGGTGAAGTTGGCCGGCACCACCACCGGAAAGGTAATGATCAGACGCGGGTCGCCTGCCTGCGCCGCACGCTCATTGATGGCCGCATAGATGGATTGCGGCGTGTCGCGCTGCACGCGCTTGCCCGAGCCTCGGGAGAACAGCACGGCGCCGCGCGCATACAGCAGCTTCAGGTGATCGTTCAGTTCGGTCATGGTGCCCACTGTGCTGCGCGAGCTGCGAACCGGGTTGGTCTGATCGATGGCGATGGCCGGCAGGATGCCTTCGATCTTGTCCACCTGCGGCTTGTCCATGCGATCCAGGAACTGGCGCGCATAAGGCGAAAACGTTTCGAGGTAGCGGCGCTGGCCTTCGGCATACAGCGTGTCGAACGCCAGCGAACTCTTGCCGTACCCGGACACGCCGGTG
>JAEYZR010000225.1 GCA_023427945.1 Pseudomonadota bacterium
GGTGTAGCCATCCGGCGTGGCGCGCGCGACGTGCTGGGCAGCGATCATGCCGCTTGCTCCGCCCCGATTCTCAACGATGACCGGTTGGCCCGTCTGTGCAGCGACCGACACCGACAACGCACGGGCCAGCAGGTCTGTCGCACTTCCCGCCCCAAATGGAACAACGAAGGTAATCGGCTTGGTCGGGAAAGGCGCCGCATGCGCGGGAACACCCATGCACGCGGCGACCCACAGCAGGCAGGTGGCTTTGATCACACGCGATAACTGCAGCTTCATTGATGTCGTCATGATGGTTTGTCTCCAGGTTTTTGCAGGGTGCCAATCAGGCAAATGGCGGCCTCGCCGTCGGCACCTCGGGTCTACAGATACGACAGATGTCACACCGCGGGGCGCGATTCACGCTTGCGCGCCGCCTCGTTCGCGAGGAACCGGGACACGACCGCCTTGTGCTCCTGACCGGACAGCAAGCGGGCCTGCATGGCGGCCGCCTGCTCCAGAGCCGAGGTGAGATCGCTTTGCGCAGCCTCGATGACCAGGCGTTTTGCCATACGCAAGGCGTTGGGAGGATTGGCCGCAATCCTGCGAGCCAACTGCATGACACTCGCATCGAGTTCGGCACGCCTGACGACGCGCGTCACCAGACCGATATCCAGGGCTGTGGCGGCGTCTATGAATTCGCTGGTCAACGTCAGTTCAAGCGCTTTGCTGCGTCCCACGATTCGCGCCAGGAACCATGCACCACCGATTCCGGACACCAGTCCGAGACGCAGAAAGCTTTCGGCAAATCTGGCCTCGTCGCTGGCAATCCGCAGATCGCACATCAGGCTGATGTCACATCCGGCGCCCACGGCGTCCCCGTTCACAGCAGCAATGGACGGCATCCTCAACGCCTCGAATGCCCGGGTGATGCGATGCAGGCTGGATTTCAGGCGCGCTTCAATATCAGCGACCGTTCCCTGCATGAGATCCGACCCGCTTTCCATATCCTTGACGTTGCCGCCCGTACAAAAATGCTTGCCATTCGAACGCAGGACCAGGCAATGCACGTTGGCCTGCGAGTCTGCCTGTTCCAGCGCCTCGGCAAGCGCCTGCGACATCGCCATCGAAAGTGCGTTTCCGGTGCCCGGATCGTTCAGGCTGAGCACCAGAATCCCCTCTTCTGTTATTTCCTTCTGGATCAATGCACCAGAGACGCTATCCATTGCCCTGCTCCTCATTTGAAATCGCCGCTCTGGCTTTCCATGTCTGCCTGGCCCAATCCAAGCTCACCAAGCACCTGCGCGGTATGCTGGCCCAGCGTCGGCGCTGCGCGATCGACGCTGTCTGCGCAATGGGCATGGGCGGGACCGGGAACGAAACCGGGAATACGTACCCTGCCTGCAATCGGGTGCTCGACAAACGAGTCCAGGCCGCTGGCGGCGTACTCGGTCGAATTCACGACATCACCATAAGAGGCGACCGGGGCGCATAGAATGTCCACCGCCGAAAGCCTGCTCACCCAGTACGCGGTGTCCTCGCGCATCAGTCGCTCGGTGAGCACCTGTCGCAAGGCATCGCGATGGGCAACGCGGTCCTCGTTCGTGGCGAAGCGTGATTCGCTCGCCAGGCCTGCGAGATCGAGCGCCAGACACAGGGCGTGCCAGCGCCCCGGATGGTAGGCAGCAATCATGATCCAACCATCGCGCGTGGCATACGCTTCATTGGGTGCCGCATAGGCAGCGGCACTGCCCGTTTTTTCGGGCTCGACGCCGGAAGCGAAATACGAGGCGTACCCTATCTGCTGCAGCATGAGCGTGGCGTTGTAGAGGCTGATGTCCAGCCATTCGCCATGACCGCTTTGTCTGGAAGCGCAATGTGCCGCCAGAATGGAGACCGTCGCGATATAGCCCGCCGTCATGTCGGCGACCGGTGTGGGCATCTTGACCGGGTCCGTTCCGGCAGCGCCCATTGTGCTCATCAGCCCGCTGGCCGCCTGGATGACGCCGTCGACGCCCGCCCGATCGCGCAGCGGACTCGTCTGACCATATGCCGAGATGGAGCAGTACACGAGCCCCGGATGATCGGCGGACACCGACGCATAATCCAGGCCCAGGCCAGCCATGACGCCGGGGCGAAAATTCTCCACCACCACATCGGCGGTGCGGATCAACCGCAGCGCAGCCTCTCGCCCCTGCGGTGTCTTCAGATCCAGCTCGATGCCACGCTTGTTGCGATTGACGCTGAGGTGGATGGCGCTTTCACCGCGTATCCAGGGCGGTCCGAGCCGGCGCCCCAGTTCGCCTAGCGGCGGCTCGACCTTGACCACCTCGGCCCCCAGGTCGGCCAGCATCATCGTAGCGACCGGCCCTGCCAGTACATGTGAAAAGTCGACCACCCGCACGCCACGAAGGCTATCTCTGAGCATCCAACGCCTCCTCGTTGCCTTCTGCGCGAAGCCGCGAGAAGGTCGTTTAATTGGCGTTCAGAATAGATATCCCGGCGCTGGCGGGCAATCGACTTAATGGGCGGGTGGTTTTGACTTTTTGTAAAGGGTCAGGGTTTGACGCTGATATCGGACGGGCTACCCATCGAATCGGACAGCCATTGCCTGAAGCTGCGCAATGCGCCCGACTGAGGGCTGTCCTTGGGCCAGGCGAAGTAATAGGTGTAGTGCTCGCGATCCAGTCCCGGGCTGAGTGGCGCGAGCAGAGAACCATCGGCCAGTTCCTTTTCGACGAGGGTGCGCTGTGCAATCGCGACCCCATGCCCCTCGATGGCCGCCTGATACGCCAGTAACGATGTCTCGTATTTCATGCCGCGCAGTGGATCGACCTTGGGCAGGTTTGCAGCACGCAGCCAGAGCGCCCAATCCTGCGGGCGCGCCAGCGAATGCAGCAGCGTCTGTTTCGCCAGTTGGGTTTTCGTGCGCAGTTGCAACGAGGGTGCGCAAACAGGCACCAGCACATTGGGCACCAGACGCAGGGTGCGCACACCCGGCCATCGCCCGTCACCCAACTGAATGCCGGCATCGATGTCTTCGCGCTGGAAGTCCAGCGGCCGGGACGCAGTGGTCACCTGCACATCGATCTGGGGATTGAGCTGATGAAAGCCAGCCAGCCTGGGAATCAGCCATCTCACGGCAAAGGTCGCGGGCGACCGTATCCGCAACGTACTGTATCCGCGCCGATCTGTCGTGATGGCCGACGTCGCCTCGCGCAGCCCGATGAACAGTGGAATGAGTTCGGACAGATAGCGCGCGCCGGCGGGCGTCAGAACCAGCGTACCGCGCACCCTGTCGAAAAGTGGCGTGCCCAGGTACGCTTCCAGCGTGCGCACTTGCCTGCTTACCGCCGCCGGGGTCACGCTCAGCTCGTCGGCGGCGCGTGAAATGCTCAGCAGCCTGCCCGCCGCCTCGAAGGCGCGTGCTGGATTGAGCGGCGGAAGAAAGTCACGACGTGTCATGGCGACGGCGCAAGGAACAGGCCGATCACTATAGCGCCGATGGCGGGCCGCGGTCCCGCCCCTATGGAATCGGCGTGAAACGCTCAGTCCACCTTGGCGCCTGATCGCGCAATGATCTCTTTCATGCGCACAGATTCCTTGTCGATGTAATCAGACAGGCCCTTGGTCGTGTTGATCATGGGCGACATGCCTTGCGCGGTCATGTTCTTCTCCACGAAAGCAGGATCCGACAGGATCTTGTTGATCGTGCTGTTGAGCACTTCGACCACCTCTGGCGGGGTGGCGGCAGGTGCCAGGAACGCATACCAGGCGCCGATATCCATTCCGCCAAAACCCGCTTCCTTCAATGTGGGCACATCGGGAATGAGTTTGACGCGCTGATCGCCACTGACCGCCAGCGCTTTCAAGCGTCCCGAAGCGATGTGGGACTGGCTGGAAGGCAAGGCCGGGAACGTCGTCAGAATCTGACCGCCCATGACGTCGATGATGGCCGGGCCCGCCCCTTTGTAGGGCACGTGGATCAGCTCGATGCCGGCCAGCTTGTTGAACATCTCGCCGATGATGTGCGGCTGACTGCCCGGCCCCTGCGAACCATAGGCCAGGCTCGTCTTGCTCGCCTTGATGTAGGCCACCAGCTCGTTCATGTTGTTGGCCGGGACGTTGCCGCCCACGGTGACGACCAGGGGCGCATAGACCACCGATGCGACCGGCGCGAAGTCTTTTTTCACATCATAGGGCAGCGCAGGAAACACCAGCGGATTCAGCACGAACGTCGCATCGTTGGTGAACAGCAAGGTATAGCCGTCCCCCGGCGCGCGCGCCACGGCGTCCGCACCGATCGCCGTATTGGCGCCAGAGCGGTTTTCGACGATGACCGCCTGACCGAGCATTTCGCTCATGCGCTGGCCGATCTGACGCCCGACGATGTCGGTGGTGCCGCCTGGCGCATAAGGAATGATGATTCTGATGGGCTTGGTCGGAAAGTCCGTCTTGGCCGATACCGCCCCTCCCAGCGCGACTGTAGCGACCAGTGCGGCGCTGAGCATACGTTTGATGATTTTCATGCGAGTCTCCTGCCTTGTAGTTATGTCGTTCAATCATTGACTGCGTGGTGTCATGCTTTATCGACCTGCACCGCCAGATCATGCGCGCGGCGCAGAAGATCCGGATCGTCCTTCAACCTGTGCTTGGCCGGTTTGTGCGTGGGGGTGAGCGGCACGGCATCGATGAACACGACGTAGCGCGGGACTTTCACCGCCGCAAGATGGGTCCGCGCCCAATCGCCGACGGCCTGGGCAGACACGTCCACGCCGGGCTCGGCCACGACCGCAGCCAGAATATCTTCCTCGCCCAGTTCCGATGGCACGCCGATCACCGCCACGTCCGACACGCCAGGCATCTCGCCGATGATCCGCTCCAGTTCGGCGCTGGCGATGTTTTCCCCACGGCGGCGGATGATGTCTTTCTTGCGCGCGACAAACCGGTAATAGCCGTTGGGATCCTGCTTCACCAGGTCGCCGGTCTTGAACCAGCCCTGCATCAGCGCGCCTCGCGTTTGCTCGGGATCGTTGTAGTACCCCAGCATCATGGTCGGGGTCTTGATCAGAAGCTCTCCGGTCTCGCCCGGCGCCACATCCTGGCCGTCGTCGTTGACGATGCGAGCCTGCGGACGGGCAATCTCGCTGTCGGGATGCTTGCACAGCACACCCATCGTCCCGGTGATGTGGGGACCGTGAAACGGGTTGCTGATCACGCCCGGAATTTCCGTCATGCCATAGCACTCGACCAGCACGGGCACATGAAACTCGTTGCGCAGCGCATCCACCATGACCTGGGTCTGCGGCGCCACGAACATCTTCTTCAATCCATGGCCCGGCACATACTCGCTGCGTGGCCGCCTGGCCAGAATCGCGCCGGCAGCGGCCACCAGATTGACTTCGGTTGCGCGCAAGTCGCGCACGGTCTGCCAGAAGGTGGATGCCGAGAACCGCTTGACCACCAGCAGCGTTGCCCCGCTGGCCAGTGCGCCACCCACTGAATACATCAGGGCATTGACGTGGAACATGGGCATGACGCACATCACGCGCTCGTCGGGTTGCAGCCAGAGTCGCTCGATGAAGGCTTCCGCAGTCAGGACGTAACCGCGCTGGCCATGCATCGCACCCTTGGGAAATCCTGTCGTGCCCGAGGTGTAGATGATCAGGAACACATCGTCGGCCTGCCCCCGCGGCGCTCCCGACGGCATGCTTTCTTGCGTGATTTCCCGAGCCAGGTCCGGCCCCATGCAGGCACGCCACACCGACAGCCCGCCGTGCGCCACGGCGGTATCGGCGATGTCGGCCGTTTCGGGCGTGACGATCAGCCCGCATACGCCGGCATGGTCAAGCACATATTCTGTTTCGGGTACGCCGTAATCCGGATTGAGCGGCACCAGCACCGCCCCCAGGCGAGCCACGGCAAAAAGCAGGGCGACCGTCTCGGCGTGGTTGGCGGCCATGACGGCTACGCGATCGCCGTAACCGACATTGCGGTTGGACAGCCAGCCGGCCCACTGGCCGATACGCTCGCCCAGTTCGGCATAGGTCCAGCACCGGCCTTCGAACTGGACCGCGGGCGCGTCGGGCAGCAGCTCGATGCGGGCCGCCAGGAAATCGGTCAGGCTGTAATCGTGCTTGCGGAAACGCGAAAGCACTGCCAGCGGTTCCATCAAAGGCGTTTGCTCTGGTGCCAGACTCATACCGCCCTCGACCGATAGTTGACCGCACCGGCGGCGGCATCGGCCATCGCAAAACCGGTGGGCTGCCCCGCTTCCTCCAGCAGGTGGGCCACCAGCGAACCCGTGCGCGCCAGCAGAGGAATACCGCGCAGCGCGCCCAGCGGATAGCCCGCGTCCAGCAGCACTGCCGGTATGGCGCCCGAGACATTGAGCACCAGATCGCGGCCATAGACGTGTCTGACCGATCGTTGTATGGCCTGCAACGCGGCTACGTAGCGCCCGGCGACTCCCCATTGCGCGGCCAGCGACAGCAGTTTGTCCGCTCTCGGATCGCCGTTGCGATGCAAGGGATGGCCAAAACCAGGCAGGCTTTGCCTGGCGGCTTTCATGTCCTGCAGGATCTCGCGTGCCGCCCCCTCCAGATCGCCGCCCTCGCCCGCACGTGCCAGCACATCGTCCAGCAGCCGGCCAGCGGTTTCGGACGCGCCCAGAATGACCGTCCCGCATCCCAGCAACCCGGCTGACACCGCACCCTGGATCGCATCCGGAGCGGCAGCGTAGGTCATGCGTGCAGCCACGACTGAAGGCACGAGCCCGTGCTCGGCAATCGCCACCAGAGTGGCGTCGGCCACCTTCACCAGCATGTCCGAGGGCTGTTCGCCGGTGAGCAGGAACAGGAAGTAGGACGTGAACGAACTGCTGCCGATCAAGTCCTCGCACAGGTCGCGCCCGTGAACTTCGATGCGGTCGGTGTGCGCCTGTGCAATCGCGGTGACCGGTGGCGACTTCGCTGAAAAAGCCATGTTGTCTCTCGTTACTTTTTCGCTGTGCGAAAATTTATTCGTCTAACGAAGTTTTTAACCTGCTTTTGGGATAAAGTCCATAGGACACAAACTTCAAACTGGTATGCTGCGCCGCATGGAAGAAGAGGCAATTGCTCCCCCTCAGCGCGACCGGCCGGAATTCGTCGCGGCCCTGGCACGTGGTCTTGCGGTCATAGAGGTCTTCTCTGCGCAAACCCCTGAACTCAGCCTGAGCGAGGTTGCCGAACTGACCCATATGTCGCCGGCCACGGCACGGCGTGCACTGCTCACGCTGCAGGAATTGGGCTACGTCGGACTGACGGGAAAACGGTTCGTCCTGCGGCCCAAAGTGCTGTCGCTGGGTGCTGCGTTTCTGGGCGCCATGAACATCCGGGAACTGGTGCAGCCCTATCTGCAGGAAATCGCCGACCGCTCGCGTGATGCGGCGTCGCTGGCCGTTCTGGAGGGCGAGAACGTCCTGTACGTGGCGCACGTTCCCAATAGCCGTCGCATTCGTTTCAACGCATCGGTCGGATACCGCGCCCCGGCATTCTGCACGGCGCTGGGCCGCGTGCTGTGGGCGTATCTCTCGCCCGAAGACATAGAAGACAAGCTGTCGCGCGCCCCCTTCCCGTTCTATACGGGCAGGACAGTCACCCAGGCCGATGCACTGCGCGACGTGCTGGCGCAAGTACGCGAGCAAGGCTATGCCTCGCAATCGGAACAGCTGGACTACGACGTCGTGTCGATTGCCGTGCCCATCCGTGACAGCGTCGGCAGAGTGATCGCCGCCATCAACTGCTCATCGGAGCTGTCGCGCAACGATCTGGACACCCTGATCTCGACTCGCCTGCAGCCGCTGCGCGACACGGCCAGGCAGATCGAAGAAGGGCTGCAACGCTTTCCGGCGCTGGCGCACGCCATGACGCCGTAACCGACGACAGGCGCGCTACCAGTCGGTCAGCGAGCAGCGAGCGCCGACCGAAGGCTGGCGGTATCGCTTACCCAACCGAAGAAAGTCTCGATGGTGTAGAGCGAGGCGCGAGCCACGTAATCAGGACCCGCCTGCGTCACCGCATCTTCCAGTACGACGCAGAAGTATTCCAGATGATAGGCATCGCGCAGCGTCGACTCCACGCATACGTTGGTGGCCACCCCTGCGAACAACAGCGTGCGTATGCCGCGCGCACGCAATGCGCTGTCCAGTGTCGAATTGAAAAATCCGCTGTAGCGTGTTTTTGCAACGACCAGCTCGCCCGCCCTGGGCCGCATGCTGTCCACCAGCGCATGATCCCAGCTCCCTTTGCTCAACAACTGGCCATCGATGCTGGCGTCTCGGCGCATGGTCTTCAAGGCATTGGACTTGTGCCAGTTAGGCGAGCCAGGGCCTCCCGCTTCCAGATAATCAGGGTCCCAGCCGTTTTGCAGGAACACGATCGTCATGCCGGCATCACGCGCCATGTCCAGCGCCTGCAGGGTCGTGTCGGCAACCGCTTGCCCATTGGAGATGTCGAACCCCGCGCGATCCATGTAGCCACCCGGCGAGACATAGGCGTTCTGCATGTCCACCACGACCAGAGCCGTGGTGTTCGCATCCAGACGCAGCGGCTCGGGGCGGGCGGCCAGTGCCACACCATCAGCGACATGTAGCGGCCAGCCCTCGCGGGCAATATCGGCATCCGTGTGCAGACGTGGGGCAGACTTTTTTTCTGACATGACTTCTCTTGATTCCTCTGGGTGAACTGAAAAACTGACGATTCTCTTGCGCATGCGCACGAGCGTGTCCGGAGTTGCGACGAAGACGTGGGATGCGACCAGGGCTACGGCTGTGCCTGGGTCAATCGAGCTTGCCGATGCCTGCAGCGGCAATGCGTTGCTTAAGTATGTTGCGGCTGTCGTCGATGAAGCGGCGGTATTGCTGCGGCGTCTCCGAAAACAGATTGATCGACAGCGTGTCGCGCGCATAGGCAATCACCTTGGGATCGCGCACCGCCTCGGCGCAGGCCTGCACTATGGCGCGCTGGATGTCCTCGGAGGTACCCGCAGGCGCAGCGATGCCCAGGGTATAGCTGGTGTCCAGGTCGGTGTGGCCCAGCTCGCGGAACGTAGGCACGTTGGGTGCAGCAGCCAGGCGCGCCTCGCCCGAGGTGACCAGCACCTTCAGGTCGCCCTTCTCGATGAACCCGACGCTGGAGGGAATGATGTTGGCAAACAGAATGTCGCAATCGCCCCCCAGCAAGGCCATCATCGCCGGATTCTGCCCCGCGAAAGGCACGCCTTCCATACCCAGATCGAACTTCTTGGATATCCAGGCCAATCCCAGATGGGTGGAGTTGGATATGCCGTACGAGCCGAAGAACACCTTGCCGCGACGCTCACGCGCATACGCGATGAACTCGTCGAACGTGTTCACCGGCGACTTGGCATTGACGAACAACGCGAACGGCGCCGATGCGAATCGCGTGACCGGCACCAGATCGGCATCGGGCCGATAGGACAGGTGGTTATAGAGCAAGGGATTGAGCTGGAACGTCGAGTCCGATGCAAACAAGAGGGTGAATCCATCGGCAGGTGAGCGCCCGACCTGAGAGGCGGCAATGGACTCGCTGGCACCGGGGCGATTTTCCACCACGACCTTCTGGTTCCAGATCTCTGATAGTTTTTGCGCCAGCACACGCGCCATTGCGTCGGTGCCACCGCCTGGCGCGTAAGGCACGATCAAGCGCACAGCGCGATCCGGATACGTCGCGGCTGCGCGCGCGAATGCGGGCGCCCCCAGCATCGCCAGACCGCTCGATGCCGAAAGGGTGGCCAAAAAATGACGTCGCGTTACCATGTGGTTTTCTCCTGAAGAAGTCTGCATCGATGGGATCCTACGAACCAGTGGCGGCGCTGTTGCGCGGCTTGGACGTTCTGGCTTGTCTGAACGAACGCGGCCCGCAATCGGTCGGACAGATTCACGAACAGACCGGTATCGCCAAGCCCACCGTGGTCAGAGTGCTGGAAACGCTTGCCCATGCCGGTTATGTGATGGTGCTCGCCGGCGAACGCCGCTATACCGTGACCGCCAAAGTGCTGGCCCTGGCCAATGGCTACGAAGCCCAGTCGCACCTGCTGTCGGTGGCCACGCCCGTTCTCGAACGCCATCGCAAGAACGTTGGCTGGCCGATCGAACTGGGGATATTCGATCAGGACGCGATGGTGATTCTGGACACCAGTCGCACACCGGGTTATCTGTCGGTGAACACAAAACCTGGGTCCCGCGTGCCCGTGTTGCGCACGGCCTTGGGGCGAGCCTTCCTTGCGGCCCTGCCCGAACAGGAACTGCCCGTTCTGCTGGCCGCGATGGCCGGCAATCCCGATACGGATTTCGACCCTGCCCGCCAGCCCGCGCCTCTGCTGGAGCAACTGGATGCGACGCGACGCCGGGGCTACGCCATGGCCGATACCGAAAGTCCGCTCACCAACGGACGGGCTGTCGCCTGTGCGGTGCTGCATCTGGGTCGGCCCGTCGCAAGCGTCAATGTCGTGGTGCATATTTCGGCGATGCCGCTAAAGGCATTCGAGCGGGAGTATGGCCGCGCCATCCGCGATCTTGCAGCGGAAATCTCTTCCCATTACTAAGCGTCTTCATTGTCGGGCGGCCTGAATAATTTCAGCTAGTGAAATGGTGTTTCAATAATGTGGAGCGAATTATCCTGCGTTTTTGAATGACGGTATTTAGGGGAATACCCTCCCGATGGGAGGGGTGCTGCCTCAACGCTCACCCATCCGGATCGGCCCCGGTTCCTGGTCAGCCGTCGTACCCTTGCCTCGCATCGTAGGCCAGCGCCTGGTCCGATCGTTTGCCGACCGGGCCGTATCCACCGCCGCCAGGGGTAAACACCTCGATGACGTCGCCGGCGCGCATGACAATACCCTGGTCTTTCGACACGTGCGGTGGCACATACGTGTCCTCGCCCCTGAACACCGTCACTTTGGTGCGTCCGCCTTCTTCGCCTCCTGCCGCCCCCGGCGGACCGAACTTGCCATGATCCATCACCATCGACGCGCGCGCTTGTCCCTCATGCAGACGAATCCGATAATGAATGCCCATGCCGCCCCGGAACTCTCCTTTACCGCCCGAACCTTCATGGATGGCATAACGCTCGAACAAGATAGGATAGAGTTGCTCGAGCACTTCCACCGGCGCCGCCTTGGAGATGCCTATCGTCGAGCATCCATTGGTCAAACCATCGCCACCAGGATGCCCGCCGTAACCGCCACCCGATATGACATACACCACGTAGGACCGGTCACGCGTGGGATCGAACCCACCGATTGCCAGGTTTGCAGTAGTACCGGCAGGTGCCGCGAACAGACGCGCGGGAATGGCCTTTTGCAGAGCGTCGAAAACGGCCTCGGCGATACGTTGGCTGACCTCGGCCGCGCAGCCCGATACCGGTCGCGGATATCTGGCATACAGGAAGGTGTTTTCCGGATCGACGATGCGCAGGGGCTCGAACATGCCGGCGTTGATCGGCAGCTCGGGAAACACATGTTTGATCGCCAGATAGATCGAGGAACGCGTCGTGGCGATCACACTGTTCATCGGCCCGGCGCAAGGAGGGCTGGAATCGCTCAAATCAAAATGCATGAGTTCGCCTTCCTTGCGAATGCGCACTGAGATCTTCAGCGGCACATCCACGACACCGTCGGAGTCCAGAAACGCCTCGCCCGAATAAAGGCCGTCGGGAATACGGCTGATCACCGCCCGGGTCTGCTCAGACGCCTGACGCTTGAGCTCGACGATTGCGGCCTCGACCGTCTGTTCGCCATAGCGGTCGAGCAGTTGGGTCAATCGTCGCTCGCCGATCATCAATGCGGCGGCCTGGGCCTTCACATCGCCTATGCGTTGTTCGGCGATACGGATGTTGGACATCAGGATCGACAAGATCTCTTCGTCCATCACGCCGGCCTTATAGAGTTTTACCGGAGGCAGGCGTAGCCCCTCCTGTTCTATTTCGGTGGCGTGGGCGGAAAACCCGCCTGGCACCATGCCGCCCATGTCGGGCCAATGGCCAGTGTTGGCCAGCCAGGCAAACAGTTTTCCCTGATAGAAAAACGGTTTGACGAAGCGCACGTCCATCAGGTGGGTGCCGCCCATATAGGGATCGTTCACGATGAACACATCGCCAGGGACAATGTCGCGTGCGCGCGCAATGACAGCTTGCGTGGAGAACTGCATGGTACCGACAAAAATCGGCAGCCCCAGCTCGCCCTGGGCAATCAACTCGCCGGAATCGCGATGGTAAATGCCGTTGGAACGATCCTGGGATTCCGAAATGATGGGCGAGAAAGCCGCACGGCAGTGTGCGAGGTCCATCTCGTTGCAGACCTGATGCAGGCCGCTTTGAATCACGGTAAGCGTGACGGGATCAATAGTCGTCATGGGAGGTGCCTTGGAATTCAAAGAGTGATGACCAGGTTGCCGTAGAGGTCGCTGCGTACACGGTTGCCCGGTTCGATAACGACCGTGGCGTCCAACTGCTCGACGATGGCCGGGCCGGTGAAGTCCCCGACCGGCAGGGCTTCTCGCCGGTACACCGGCGTATCGATCCACCCGCTGCCCTCGAACCAGACGGCGCGCCGTGCCGGCGGCTGTCGTGTGCCGGCCGCATCCGAAGCAGTGTCCTGACTCAGCCGATCCAGGGCGATGCCGCGACGCTTGCCCACCAGGCTGGTGTCCAGCGTGACGAGCACGGGCTTGAGCGCCGACAGCTCGACCTCGAAGCGTTGCCAGTAAGCGTGCGCAAACGCATCTTGCAGATGCTGCACGCTGATCTGGCCCGACACTATCGGCACGGTGAGCAAATGGCTTTGGCCTTCGAACTGCATCTGTGCATGATGGAAAACCTCTATATCGTGCACGGGTATGCCATCGCGCTCGATTGCGGCATGACCTTGGGCAATCTGACTCTCCAGGCAGGCAACCAGCGTTGCATCATCGAGCAGGCGCAATGGACGGTTGAAACTCTTGACGAAATCGTGACGTACGTCTGCTACCAGACATCCCAGCGCATTGGTCAGTCCTGGACGAACCGGAATGAGTACGGTGGGCACAGCGAGTTCACGCGCCAGCGCCACGGCGTGAAGCGGGCCCGCGCCGCCAAAGCCGAACAATGCAAAGTCGCGTGGGTCATAGCCGCGTGCCAGACTCACCAGGCGGATGGCACCTGCCATGTTGTTGTTGCCGATCTGCAAGATCGCGGCGGCGGCCTTGACGGCATCCAGCCCGAGAGGACGTCCGATGACGGTTTCGATACGTTCGGCCACCTCGTCCATGCTGACCGGGCGATCCACCGACAGCAGCTTTTCCGGATTGAGCCGACCCAGCAGCAGATTGGCGTCGGTCAGCGTGGGCAATGTACCGCCGCGTCCATAGCAGATCGGACCGGGGTTCGCGCCGGCGCTGTCGGGACCTACGCGCAACTGTCCCCCGGTATGGACCCGTGCGATCGAGCCGCCACCCGCACCTACCGTATGCACGTCGACCATGGGTACATGCAAAGGCATGCCGTATTCGAGTTCAAGCTCGCTCGATACCTTCGGCACACCGTTCTCGATCAAGGCCACGTCCGAAGAGGTGCCGCCCATGTCGTATGTGATCAGATTGGGGAACCCCGAAAGCCGCCCGGAATACGCCGCAGCCATGACACCCGAGGCCGGGCCGGACATGACCGTGTTGATGGCATTGCGCGATACCGTGCGCGAGGAGACGGTTCCGCCATTGCCTTGCATCACCAGTAGATCCTTGCGGAATCCCGATACGCTCAGACTGCCCTGAAGGCGGTCGATATAGCGGTCCAGAATGGGCTGAACCGACGCGTTGACCGCCGCTGCGGTGCCACGCTCGAATTCGCGGAATTCCGAAATGATGGTGTGGCCGGCAGTGATGTAGTCGTTGTGCCAATGCGCCCGGGCCAGTTCAAGCGCACGGATTTCGTGTGCCGGATTGATGTAGCTATGCAGGAAATGGATGACCAGCGCCTCAACACCTTGATCACCCAGCGTCTTCACTGCCTTGATGAAGCCGGCGTCATCCAACGGAGTGAGCACATTGCCTTGGGCATCCATGCGCTCAACGACCTCGATGCGATACTCGCGCGCGATCAGCGGCACGAACGAGCCGGTCAATCCATACGCATGGGGACGCGTGCGTCGGCCAAGCTCCAGCGTGTCGCGAAAACCGGCAGTGGTGATCAGCCCGACCTTGGCCAACTTGCGTTCGAGGACCGCGTTGGTCGTCGTGGTCGTGCCGTGCACGATGCTGTCCACCTGCTCCAGTGGCACCCCGATGCTGCGAAGCGCTTCCAATACGCCGAATGCCTGGTTGTCCAGGGTGCTGGGCACCTTGGAGATCCGGACATCGCCCGAAACATCGTCCATCATGATCAGATCGGTAAACGTGCCACCGACATCGATACCCACAGTCACTGACATTTACAGCACCCCATCGTGTTTAAGTTGCCGCAACGCAGTATGCACAGCGTCCCCGATCTGCGCGATATCGGAATCGGTCATGGGCGTAGACAAAGCGATCAATCCATAGCTGGCCATCAGAATGCCTTCGTTCAGCACGGCGACATTGAGTTTGTTCATCGCGGCACGTTGCGCCGCATCGGGAAACGCGTTGCGATAATTGGTGATCGGCTTGTCGTGCAGGTGAAGCTTCAGTAACGAACCGACGCCGGTCGCCTGGCCAGGCACTCCTGCATCGGCAAAAGCCGCATTGAGCGCGGCACGCAAGTTCTCACCCTTGCGATCCAGTTCAGCATAGGCAGCATCGTCGAGCAGTTTCATGGCGGCCAGGCCGCAGGACATCGACATGGGATTGGCCGAGAAGGTGCCGCCGTGGGGTACCGCAGGTCGCCCCTGGCTGGGATCGAACACCTGCATCACCTCTTTTCGGCCCGCCACGCCGCCGACAGGAAAACCACCACCCATGATCTTCCCCACTGTGGTGAGGTCAGGCGTAATGCCCAGGCGCTTTTGCGCACCACCGGGCCCCAAGCGCAGCGTGATGACCTCGTCGATGATCAACAGGATGCCCAGCTCACTTGTCACCTTGCGCAACATGGCGAGAAACTCAGGCGAGGCTGCGATCAATCCCACCCGATTGGGAACGGGATCGATCAATACGCTGGCAAGTTCGGCACCATGTCGACGCAAGATGGTTTCGGCGGCCTGGACGTCGTTGAACGGAATGACCACCACATCGGATAACACCCCGGCCGGTGTGCCGCGCGAATAAGCAACCGAGGCAGGCGCGTGCTCGCCCCAGTTTTCCGGGCCGGACTCCAGACTGGTTTCAGCATAGTCGTAACTGCCGTGGTAGGCCCCTTCCACTTTGGCGATCTTCGGGCGTCCGGTATAGGCGCGCGCGGCTTTCAACGCCATCATGACCGCCTCCGTCCCCGAGTTGGTGAAGCGGATATGTTCGATACCGGGTACCCGCTCGGCCAGATACTCCGCCAGTTCGATTTCGCTTTCGGTCGGCATGCCGAACGCGGTGCCCTGGTCGATCTGCGCGTGCGCGGCTGCAACCAGCGCAGGATGGGCGTGGCCATGAATCAACGCGGTGAAGTTGTTGATGCAGTCGACCAGCAGATTGCCGTCGACATCGCGCACCCGGCATCCAGAACCGCTGGCGGCATAGATCGGATAGGGCTGCATGTAGACTGTGGTGCGGGTGTTCCCGCCAGGCAGCGACTGGCGTGCTCGGGTGTACAGGGTTTGCGACCGGGACGATAAATCGGGATACATCGAAGCCTCGCTTCAAGAGAGGGTGAATGCCCTGAATGGGTAGGGAATGTGATGGAGAGTCAAGCGCTGTCGGCAGTGATGGCGACAGGTGGCGAGACCGGATCGCTATCGTGTTCAATGCCCCAGGTACGCATCTCGAACCCGTGGATGGTTGCGCAGCTTCTGCGCCGAATCGGTCAGGACAATGCTGCCGTTTTCGATGACATAGGCCCGGCTGGCCACGTTCAGCGCCAACACGGTGTTCTGCTCGACCAGCAATACGGTCAGCCCGCCCTGATTGATTGCCGCGATTCGGGCGTACACCTCTTCGGCCAGCCGCGGCGCCAGGCCGAGCGAGGGCTCATCGAGCAACAGCAGTCGGGGGCGCGCCATGAGGGCACGGCCAATGGCGAGCATCTGCTGCTCACCGCCCGACAACGACCAGCCCATTTGGCTGGAACGCTCTTTCAAGCGTGGAAAGAGATCGAAGACGCGATCGAAGTCATCGCGCAGATCCTGGCCTGCGCTGCGGATCGACGCGCCCACCTCCAGATTCTCCATGACCGTCAGGCCCGGAAAGATCCGGCGGCCCTCAGGCACGTGGGAGATGCCGGTTCGCACCCGCTGGTGGGCAGACAAGGTGCTCAGATCCCGATCCGCGAAACGCAGTGTGCCGGCCGTGGGCAACAACCCTGAAATCGCACGCAGCAAAGTGGTCTTGCCCGCGCCGTTCACCCCGATCAGCGCCACGGCCTCCCCTTGGGCGACGTCGATATCGATATCGCGCAAGGCCACGATGTCACCATAGGCAGCACTCAATCCTTTACACGTCAACATGACGGTATCCCCCTCCAAGATAGGCTTCGAGCACGGCTGGATCGGACTGCACCTGCGCGGGCGTCCCTTCGGCGAGTTTGCTGCCGAAATTCAACACCGCCACCCGTTCGGCCAGGCGCATGACCATGCCCATGTTGTGTTCGATCAGCACAACCGACAGCTTGTGATCGTCTCGCAACCGGCGCAGAAGGGCCATCAGGTTCTCGACTTCACCGGAGTTCAGTCCTGCGCCCGGTTCATCGAGCAACAACAGCCTGGGCCGGGACACCATCACCCGCGCCATTTCGACTAAACGACGGTTGCCGTAGGACAGCGAACCGATGGAACGGTCCGCCAACGTGTGCAGGCCGAATTGCCTGAGCGTGTTCAAGCTGACTTCGCGCGCGTTCCGTTCCTGTTCTCGCGTCGCCGCAGGTCTGAGCAACAACGCGGCCAGGGATCGGGAGTCTTTGCTGGATGCGCCAAGCATGACGTTATCCAGCACGGTCAGTCGCGTGAAAAGTCTGCCGCTCTGGAAGATTCGTCCCACGCCGCGATGAATGATGTCGTGCGTGGGCAGGCCGTCGATCCGGCGTCCTTCGAATTCGACACTGCCGGTGGTGGGCGGGACCAGGCCGGTCATCACATTGAGCAACGTACTTTTGCCCGCACCGTTAGGTCCGATGATGGCGAAGAACTCGTTTTCGCGCACATGCAGAGTGATGTCTGACAGCGCCTGCACACCGCCATAACGCTTGCTGACATGGCTCACCGTCAACATCTTCATTTACGGCCTCCCTGTGTCTGGACAGCACCTGCCAACGCGCCTCGCTTGCGGCGCGGCCGATACGTGGCAGGATCGATGAGGCTGATCAGCCCGCGTGGCAAGATGATCAGGATCACAAGCACCAGCAGGCCGAACACCAGGAGGTAAGCGTCGCCGACGCCACGCAGGATTTCCGGCAAGAGAGTGACCCCGACTGCGCCGAGAATCGCGCCAATGATGCTGCCTTCTCCGCCCACGATCAGCATTGCGAGATAGATGATCGAATGCGAAAAGTTGAAGTCTTCCGGGGAAACGAATCGGATATGAAACGCGAAAAGGCAACCGGCGACCGCAGCGTACGCGGCACCCAGCGTAAAGGCCCCCACCTTGATGCTGGTCAGTGGCAAGCCCGTCATTGCAGTGGCCAGCTCGTCGTCACGCACAGCGATCATGCTTCTCCCCAGGTGGGAGTTCCGCACTCTTGACGCAACAAGGGCAAGCACCACCAGCACTGCCAGCGCAAACCAGTAGAACGCCCGCTCGCTCTCCAGCGGCATGCCCGCCAGAGTCAGTGATGGAATGCCCGAGATACCGTTGGTGCCGCCAGCGAGTTCGATCCAGTTGGAGGTGACGATCGTGAAGCTCACGTTCAGACCCAGCGTGGCCAGGGCCAGATAGTGGCCCTTGAGCCGCAGAAGAATCCGGCCAACCACGTAAGCGCAGGCGCAGGTCAATGCAATGGCGGCCACGCTTGAGAGCCAGGGATTGACCTGATAGCGCGTCGTCAGGATCGCCACGCAATAAGCCGCCAGACCGACGAAAGCGGCATGCGCGAGCGATATCAGTCCGGCGTAGCCGAAGATATAGTTCAGGCCGAGCACGGCGATGGCAGAGATGGCGGCAGTGTTCAGCAGGCGTGTGCCATAGCCCTGCAAGACAAAGGGCAACATGAACGCGCACGAAACGGCGATCAGGCATCCCACCCATTTCGAGATTTTCATGTCAGCCTCGCTCCGAAATGCGTTCGCCGAAAATCCCTTGCGGGCGAACCAGCAAGAACACAATCATGATGCCGAACGCCAGCAGGTCTTTATAGGTCGACGAGATGTAGGACGCCCCCAGGATTTCGATCAATCCCACCGACAGGCCCCCGACGATTGCTCCCGGCACACTGCCGAACCCGCCGATGATGGTCGCTGCAAACGCCTTGAGCGCGATCGGGTCACCCATGTTGACGTCGGCGAACCACATCGGCCCCACGAGCAATCCGGCAAATCCGGCAAAAACGGCCGCGAGCACCCACGCAAAACCCAGCAGCAGCTTGACTCTCAGGCCCATGAGTTCGGCCGTCTCGACGTCTTGGGCCACTGCCCGCATTGATCGACCCACACGGGTACGATGCAGCAGGAAATAGAGTGCGCAGATCAACAACGCGGTGATGATGATGGTAGCGACCGCATGCACGGTGATGATGCTACCGCCAAGATTGAACGTTCCATCGCCAAAGGGCGACGGCATACGAAACGGCCATGCGTCCCAGATCAGGAGCGCGCCGTTCTGCATGACGATGCCTGCGGCCACCGTCCCGATGATCACCGACACGACGGGCCGGTTCTGTAATGGCAGATGGACGGCGACATAAAAGATGATGCCGAACAGCGCCATCAAGCCAATCGCTACCGGGTAGGCTGCTATGGCTGGCCATTGGGCCTGCACGATGGTACTGACGCCGAAGAAAGTCCCAAGCATCACGAATTGACCGGCAGCGAAGTTCACCACACTGGTGGCCGAATAGACGATGACGAACCCGAGCGCTGCCAGGGCGTAGACGCTACCCAGGGCAATGCCGTTGATAAGCAACTGTATGAGCTCCTGCACACTGATCCCCTTGGAGG
>JAEYZR010000256.1 GCA_023427945.1 Pseudomonadota bacterium
GACTTCCGCATTCGCTATTGCTGCTCTGTGTGCTAGTGGCAGCGTTTTTGCCGCAGCCTCCACGAGCGGTCCTTCGACGTCGCCTTCGAACACGCCGAACGACACGACCGGCACGCCTCCCAACACCCCGGTGCCTCCTGGAGCCCCCAGCGCTGCACCTACCCACAACACGACACCCAGCCCCACTTCGACCACGCCCGTTGCGCCGACCACCACAGAGCCCCGCGGCAACGCGCCATCTGACGTCGGCAACACCAACGTGGCGCCTACCCAAGGTGGTGCAGCACCTTATACAGGCGAAAAGCCCCAGAAATGAGGCGCTTGGTTCGGGCTTGCCCGACAGACAAAAAGGAAGCCGGCTTGGGATTCAAGCCGGCTTTTTTGTATCACGACAAGACGGGTGAGTGGCTGTATCGGATAAGTCGACTCAGCGCACGCCCATCGCCGTCATAGCAACGTTTCTAGGCGGCCTGCCGTGGCGTGCAGGCCGACACACGGGATCAATACGCGCGCCGCAGTTCCGCCGGCGGGGTCTTCAGTTGGCCGCGATACTTGGACACTGTGCGGCGGGCCACCACCACGCCCTGTTCGCCAAGGAGTCTGGCCAGATCGACGTCCGACAACGGTTCCTTGGGGTCTTCGCCTTCGATCATTTCCTTGATGAGCGCACGGACTGCCGAGGCCGAGCAAGTACCGCCGGTCTCGGTGGCCAGCTCTCGCGAAAAGAAATGCTTGAACTCGTAGATGCCTCGCGGCGTCTCCATGTATTTATTGCCGGTTGCCCGCGACACGGTCGACTCATGGATGCCGAGTTCATCGGCAATCTCGCGCAACATCAGCGGGCGCAACGCAACTTCGCCATACTCAAAAAAAGTCTGCTGACGTTCGACAATCGCTTCGGCAACGCGTTGGATGGTGGCATATCGCTGCTCGATATTGCGAATCAACCATCTTGCTTCCTGAAGTTCCTGCGCCATCGGCGTGCGGTCGTCAGATCGACTGCTGCGAAACATGGCGGGGTAGGTCCCATGCAGGCGAGCGCGCGGCATGGCGGAACGGTTGGCCGTGGCCACCCATTTTCCGCGTGTCTTGAACACCACCACGTCTGGAATGACATAGCGTGTCTCGTCACGGGAAAAGCGCAGGCCGGGCTTGGGATCGAGCTGCTTGATCAGGGCGCAGGCTTCGCGCAGCGCGTCAGCGGAACAGCCCACCGTGCGTTCGATGCCCACGTAGTCGTGCTTGGCCAGGCGCGACAGCTCATCCGCAATCAGCGTGAGCGCAAGCGCCTGACCCGGAATCCCGGGGTCCATCGCCTTCAGTTGCAGGGTGAGGCATTCCTGTAGTGTCCGTGCGGCCAGGCCGGGAACGTGCAGTTGCTGGACAAGCTTCAAGGCAGTGTTCCACTCGGCTTCCTGCACCGGGGCATCGAACTCGTCCTCGTCAGCCAACTCTTCGAACGGTGTTCTCAGGTAACCATCGTCGTCCAAGGCCTCGATGATGAACTGCGCCAGCATGGCATCGCGTGGCTCAAGTCGATAGCTCGACAGGTCCATGCGCAGGCGGTCATGAAGTCCCATCGAGCTACGCGCCCATTGACCGATATCGGATTCGCCGTCCGAAGCATTCTGGCGCGACACCGGGTAGTCGCCTGAGTACGTGTCGCCGTGGTCATACTGCGAATCCGAGCCGTCGTCGTAGTCCTCGTGGCTGGCAGCCTGCGTGTCGTCCGCGGCACGCAAGTCATTCTCGCCATCGCCGGCCATCGTTTCTTCATTGCCGGCTTTCTCGCCCGGCTCCCGCGATTCCAGTTCGGCAGCCTGCGCAGTCTGGGCCTGTGCCTCGTCCTGATCGCGCGCGTCGTCCACGTCATCCTCGTCGCCTTCCTCCAGAAATGGATTGGTCGACAGTGCCTGCTGAACTTCCTGCGTGAATTCGAGCGCGGACATTTGCAAGAGCTTCACCGACTGTTGAAGTCTGGGGGTGAGACTTGTTTGCTGCTTGGCGCGCAGATCGTAGGTTGCTTGGACCACTGTAGTTCTCCATCAAGTACTGCCTGAATGCAGGGCTATACCTTCAATGAAGCAAAACCAATGCCAACTTTTTGAAAAACTGAAAAATGCTCGGATCGTTAGGAACGGTGCGGCTCTCCACGAACCCCTGGCAGACCTGCGAAGACGATCGGGATCGCTTTTTGCTGACGATGTGGGCAGAAAACGCCTGTCCGTTGTAATTCCTACGGGCAGGCGACTCGTCTTTGCGGCGGCACTGTAGGCCGCGCGTCACCCCTCGTAAGCACCTAGCCGGTTGTACAGAGTCTTCAGGCTGACGCCCAGCGACTGCGCTGTCCGCTTCTTGTCGCCATTATGGTGATTAAGTGTGGCCACGATCAGATCCCTCTGGGCATCGGCCAGCCGCGACCCCACCTGCATGACGACTTCACCTGTCGCCTCGTTCGCCTGGACGCGTTTCTTGCCGCTGCCCAGGACCGGGACTTCCACAGCCTCATCGGCCAGGATGAAGGCGCGGTGGACGGTGTTTTTCAATTCACGCACGTTGCCGGGCCAGTCGTGCGCCTTCAGGTTCTCCAGCGCCGCCTCGGAAAACGCTTTTGACGATTTTTCCTTCTGGTTGAACTGCGTCAGGAAACGATTGGCCAGAAACACGACATCTTCCAGGCGCTCTCTCAATGGAGGAACGAACAGGGGCACCACGGCCAGGCGGTAGAGCAGGTCTTCGCGGAATGCGCCGTCCTTGATGGCTTCGTAGGGGTCGCGGTTGGTGGCTGCCAGGACGCGCACATCCACGTGAATCTCTTCCAGGCCGCCCACGCGATGGAATGCGCCACTTTCCAGTACACGCAGCAGTTGTACCTGCATGTCGATGGGCATCTCGGTCACTTCATCCAGGAAAATAGTGCCGCTGCTGGCGTGCTCGAAATACCCGATGTTCTGGGCGGTCGCACCGGTGAAGCTGCCTTTTTCATGGCCGAACAGTTCGGCTTCGATCAGCGAGGCAGGAATGGCGCCGCAGTTGACGGGGACGAAAGGCTTGTCCGCCCGCCGGCTCGCCTCGTGGATGGCACGCGCCACGAGCTCCTTGCCGCTACCGCTCTCACCCACGATCAGCACGCTTGCCGGGGTGCGCGCCACCTTTTCGATTTCCGCCGTGAGAGCAAGCATGGCGGGTGAACGCCCAAGCTCCAGGGGCTTGTTCTGCGGTTCGGCTGCAGGCGTGCCCGATGCCGACTGACGCTCGGCCGAGCGACCTGCTGCCGGTTTGTTTTTCTCGCGGGTAGGCAAGCCTGTTCTCCAGATAAATGATTGATACACCTTCAAGATCGGGTGCGCTTGCGATGCTGCACCAGCGATGTATCATCGTTGGTATGTGAACAGTGTACTAATTACAAAGGATCCTAAGTTGTCGCGAACGTCGCATTTGTGACAGCGTTTACGACACTTACTTCTTGTTTTGAGTTTCCCGCCTTTTCAACCTGGTTTGATAGGCTACGCTTGCCACCGCCACATCAGCCGGCGGTCTGGCCGGTTTTTTCACCCAGGTCATATCTGGGCTCTACTGGATTCTTCATGCCACACGTGCTTATTATTGATGACGAACCTTGCGTGCGCGCAGTCCTGGCGGAGTTCGTCAAGGACGAGGGATTTACGGTCGCCCAGGCCAACGACATCCGAGAGGCGAAAATCCAGATCCTGCGTCAGACGCCTGATCTGGTGCTGACCGACCTGCACCTGCCCGACGGCAACGGCATCGGGCTGTTCCCCGTGCTGCAGTCCAAGTCGGCAAACACCGACGTCGTCTTCATCACCGGTCATGCCAGCGTCGACAGCGCCGGCGTGGCGCTGCGCCTGGGTGCGACCGATTATCTGGTCAAGCCGGTCAATCTGCAGCGACTGGGGCTGGTGCTCAGCCGCATCCCGCGCCTGGGCGGCGCGTCGTCCTGGGGCGTGGAGTTCGAAGCGGAAGGCCGTTTTGGCAAGATGCTCGGCAAATCCGCACCCATGCGCCAGCTGTACGAGCGTATACGCAAGGTGGCGCCGACCGAGGCGACCGTCTTGCTGATGGGCGAGAGCGGCACGGGCAAGGAATTGGCTGCACAGGCCATCCACGAGTTGAGCGAGCGCAGAAAGGCGCCGTTCTTGCCTGTCAACTGTGGTGCCATCTCGCCCAATCTGATAGAAAGCGAGTTTTTCGGTCACGAGCGCGGCAGCTTCACCGGTGCGGACAGGCAGCACAAAGGTTATTTCGAACGGGCAGGTGGCGGCACCTTGTTCCTGGACGAAATCACCGAAATGCCCATCGACCTGCAGGTCAAATTGCTGCGCGTGCTGGAAACAGGCTTGTTCATGCGGGTGGGCACGAACAAGGAAATCGCCAGCGATGTGCGCGTGGTGGCGGCCACCAACCGTGATCCGGAAGAGGCTGTGGCCGAGGGCAAGCTGCGTGAGGACTTGTACCATCGCCTGAACGTGTTCCCTCTCGAACTGCCTGCCTTGCGCGATCGCGGCGACGATGTCCTCATGATCGCCGAGCGCTTCCTTGAGAGCCTGAACAAGGAGCATGAAACAAGCAAGGCGTTTTCGCCCGAGGCCGTACAGACGATGCGTGAGCACAACTGGCCGGGTAATGTCCGCGAGCTCAAGAATTACGTGCACCGCGTGTTCATCATGGCCGATGGGGACGTCATCAATGCGGGCCTGATTCCGCTTCAGATGTCGGCGCCGCGCCAGGCTGTGGTCGGCTCGCATATCAGTGTCCCGATCGGCGTGCCCCTGGCAGATGCCGACAGGCGACTGATTTTTGCGACGCTTGAGCAATGTAATGGCGTCAAGAAGCATGCGGCGGAAGTGTTGGGCATCAGCCTGAAGACACTCTACAACCGGCTTGAGGAGTACGCCGCCGCGGGACATGTTCCCAAGGGCGTGTCAGCGGAGCCCAGGGCCTCGTAGGGCCGATCTGACGGCCCCCACGGGGCCTGTATCGGGTCGGCATCCCGATTGCTCGTGTTCGGCATACATATCGATCTGATCTGTAATTCTGAACAGGAGCGCTAAATGTCCGAGTCAAACAAATCCTTGAATATCGCCATTCTGGCTGTGGACGGGTTCGAACAGGTCGAACTTGTCGATCCCCGCCAGGCCATCCGCGATGCAGGTGGGCGCGCCGTGATCGTATCGGCTGCCAAAGGGGCCATCCAGGGCATGAACCACGATGAGAAGGGCGATACCTTCGAAGTGGACATGACGTTCGCCGAGGCCGAGGCCGAGGTGGACAAATTTGATGCCGTCGTGCTGCCAGGCGGTGTGGTCAATGCCGACGAGATCCGCATGCACCCCAAGGCCCAGGCCATCGTGAAAGGCTTTGCGGCTGCTGACAAGCCCATCGCCCTCATCTGTCACGGTGCGTGGTTGCTCATCTCCGCCGGCTTGGTCAAAGGCCGCCGGATCACCAGCTTCCCATCATTGAAAGACGACTTGATGAATGCCGGCGCGAAGTGGGAAGACTCCGAAGTCGTCGAGGATGGCCGACTCATCAGCAGCCGCAAGCCCGATGACCTGCCTGCCTTCAACCAGGCCTTGCTCAAGCAGTTGGGGAAATAGCAGTCAGCCGACGACCTTTCGGTCGACGGCCCTCGCGCCTAGCCGCCATTGCGGGTAGGGTCAGGAGGTGTGTGAGCGAGTCCGGCTTCACGTTCGCCGACGACACGATCGGCATCCACGTCATCGGGTTCGTCCTGCCGGTCGAGCGGTTCTACGCCGGCACGCTCCCCCGTTCCCGTGGAGTCCGAGTCGCGAGCGCGCATGCCGGGCGCGACGTCGCTGCCGGAGTCCGATGTGTCGCTCGGTCCGAGGGCGCCGTTGTCCAGGCCGGGAATTTCAACCTGGGCCTCGCCATCCAGGC
>JAEYZR010000273.1 GCA_023427945.1 Pseudomonadota bacterium
CTGCTCAAGCGCTATCACGACGATATCCGCCAGGCCACGCCTGAGGACATCAACCGTGCTGCCTGGGACACCGTGCCCGATGTCATGCCGCTGTTCTGGGCCTTCAGGGTCATGGTGGGCATAGGCATCTACCTGATCGTGTTCTTTGGCGTGGCGTTCTGGCTGGCGTCCAGTGGTCGTCTCACACGCTACCCGCGCCTGCTGAAGATTGCCGTCTACAGCCTGCCTGCGCCGTGGATTGCGATCGAGAGTGGCTGGTTCGTGGCCGAAGCCGGCCGCCAGCCCTGGGTGATCGAAGGTGTTCTGCCCACTTATTACGCCGCCTCGGGCCTGAGCATGACGGATCTGGTGGTCAGCCTGGGCATTTTCCTGGTGCTGTATTCCGTGTTGTTCGTCATCGGCACACGCATCCTGCTCAAGGCGATCAAAGCCGGACCGCAGGACCGCGACGACCATCGTGCCGTCATCCAACGCGACCCCGTGGCTGTAGCCCTGGGCCAGCACTGAAATCTGGATATTGAAAAATGGACACTCTCATTCCTTTTGATTACGGCACGCTGCGCGTGGTGTGGTGGGCACTGCTGGGCGTGTTGCTGGTCGGCTTTGCCATCATGGATGGCTTCGATCTGGGCATCGCGGCGATGCTGCCCCTGGTGGCGCGCACGGATGCGCAACGGCGTGTGACCCTGAACGTGGTGGGTCCTGTCTGGGAGGGCAACCAGGTGTGGCTGATCACCGCCGGTGGCGCCATCTTTGCTGCCTGGCCGTTGTTGTATGCCACGTCGTTCTCGAGCTTTTATCTGGCCATGATGCTGTTGCTGGTGGCGCTGATCCTGCGTCCGGTGGGTTTCAAGTACCGCAGCAAGCTGCCGGATCCGGCGTGGCGGGCAAGCTGGGATGGCGTGCTGTGCTTTTCCGGTGTCGTGGCCAGCCTGGTGTTCGGCGTGGCGATGGGCAACGTGATCACGGGTGTGCCGTTCGGGTTTGAATCCACCACGCTGCGACCGGTGTGGGAGGGAAGCTTCTTTGGTCTGTTCACGCCCTTCGCGCTGGCCAGCGGTGTGCTCTCCGTGGTGTTGCTTTGCATGCACGGCATGGTGCTGCTGGCCTGGCGCACGGACGGCGAGGTCGAACAGCGGGCGCGCAACTATGGTCGCGTGCTGGCCGTGGCAGTGTGTGTGATTTTTGCTGCGCTTGGCCTGTGGGTGGCCGGACCGCTGGAAGGGCAGGCCATCACCAGCGCGATCGATCCTGCCCGGATGTCTGATCCCATGCAAAAAACGGTGGCCGTGGCGGCAGGTGGATGGATGGCCAACTTCTCGCGCTGGCCCTGGATGTGGACCGCGCCTGTGCTGGGCGTCGCGGGCCCGCTGCTGGTGGTTCTGTTGCTTTCGGCCAGGCGCAATGTCGCCGCGTTCCTGGCTTCCTCGGTGAGCGTGGCTGCGGTGATCACTACGGTCGGGTTTGCGCTCTTTCCGTTCCTGATGCCGTCGTCGCTCACGCCGGCCGCTGGGCTGACGGTGTGGGACGCGTCCTCCAGCCACCTCACGTTGTGGATCATGCTGCTGGCGACGCTGTTCTTCATGCCGCTGATCATTCTGTACACCAGCTGGGTCTATCGCGTCATGCGCGGCAAGGTGACCGATGACGTGGTGCAGGACAACCCTCACGCATATTGATTGGAGCATTTAGTCATGTGGTATTTCTCCTGGATTCTCGGCCTTGGTCTGGCGTGTGCCTTTGGCATCCTGAACGCCATGTGGTTCGAATTGCGCGAAGGGCACGGCCATGTCGTGCTGGACCCGGGCGACCCGATGCATGAGCGCGCCGACAGTTGAGCGGACGTTTTTCATGACATTGCCTGCTGACCCGGTTTCCGCTGGAAGTTTGCCCCGAGAGCAGTCGCGCTGGCTGATGGCCGTGGCGCGTGTGCCCTCGCGGTCCATGACCTGGGCCTGTGCTGCGCCACTGTGCGCCGGACTGCTGCTCATCGTTCAAGCCTGGCTGCTGGCTCGCGTGCTGGGCCATGTCATCCAGAGCGATGCGGGGGTGGCGGGCGCAGCCCAGTGGTGGCGCGAGTTCGTGGCAATGGCCGGCCTGATTGCCGTGCGTGCCATGCTCAGTGGCTGGGGCGAACGCGCCGGTGCTGCGGCCAGCGAGCAGATCAAGGGCGCCTTGCGGCGCACCTTGTTTGCCTTCATGCTCGAACGCGGGCCCGAGTGGTCGCGTACGCGTGCAAGCGGTGAACTGGCCGCTGCGATGCTGGAACACGTCGAGTCGCTCGATGGCTTTTTCTCCAAGTATCTGCCGGCCCTGGTGGCCGCGTCGCTTCTGCCTCTGGCATTTGCCGTCGCGCTGCTGCCGGTCGATGTCATCGCGGGTCTGCTGCTGCTGGTCACCGCCCCATTGATACCCGTCTTCATGGCGCTGGTGGGGTGGGGGGCGCAGGCGGCGGGCCGCAGGCATGCCCGTGCCATGTCGCGTCTGTCGGGTTTCTTTGCCGACCGGCTGCGCGGTGCCGCCACGCTGAAGATGTTCGGCCGCGAACAGGCCGAGACGGCAATCGTGGCCGATGCGGCCGTGGGTATTGCACGGCGGACACAGGCTGTCTTGCGCATTGCTTTTCTGTCGTCCGCGGTGCTGGAGTTTTTCGCGGCGCTGGGCGTGGCCGGCATGGCTGTGTATTTCGGCCTGAGTTTCCTCGGTTTCCTGAACCTGCGCGGTGACCCGCTCACTTTGCAGATCGGGCTGTTCTGTCTGTTGATGGCGCCTGAAGCGTATGCGCCGCTGCGCCAGTTCGCCGCTCACTATCACGATCGCGGTACGGCCCAGGCGGCGGTGGCCGAGTTGTCGAGAGTGTTCGGCCATCGTCCCGATCCAGCCGCGCTGGGCGCAGGTGCACCGAGCCTGGTCCAGGCCAGCACGCCGCCGCTTGCCGTCGACCGTCTCCAGCCCTGTGCGCTGCGGGCAACGCAGATGACCCTGGCTGTGGGCAACAGTTCGATCCAGGGGATCGAATGGACGGTGCAGGCGGGAGAGCGTGTCGCCTTGATGGGCGAGAGCGGGGTGGGCAAGACGACCTTGCTGGAGACGCTGGCCGGTCTGCGCCACGGGATGGTCGATGGCTCGGTGCAGCTTTTCGGGCACCCGCTATCCCAATGGCCGCGCCAGGCGATGTGCGAGCACGTCGCCTACATCAGCCAACGTCCCTATCTGTTCGAGGGCACGCTGGCGGACAACATCCGGCTGGGATGCGAGCAGGCCGACGACGTGGCGGTGCGTGCTGCCGCCGCAAGGGCCTGTGTGATGGATTTTGCCGACGCCTGGCCGCTTGGCCTGGACACGCGCCTGGGTGTGCGCGGACAAGGCCTGTCGGGTGGGCAGGCGCATCGGGTGGCGCTGGCGCGTCTGTACTTGCGCGATCCAGCCCTGGTGCTGATGGACGAGCCTACCGCCCATCTGGACGACGCCACGGGCGCACGGGTGGTCGATGGCCTGCTCGCGTGGTGCGAGACGCGCACGCTGATCATGGTGACGCATTCGGAGGCCGCCGCGCAGCGATGCGAGCGCCGCGTGCATATGGGTGTAGATGGATTGAAGGACGTTGAAGGGTTGAAGATGTCATGAGCGCAACCCGTCTGTTGATGCCTCTGTATCGTGCGCGCTGGCGGCGTGTGCTGATCGTCCTGGCACTGGCGGCCACGACGGCCGCCGCAGGCCTGGCCCTGCTGGGCGTGTCAGGCTGGTTCCTGAGCGGTGCGGCGCTGGCAGGGTCCATGCTCGCGTTCAACCTGTTTGTCCCGTCATCGCTCATCCGGCTGTTTTCTTTCATCCGGATCGGTTCCCGTTACGCAGAAAAAGTGATCGGCCATGCGACGACCTTGCGACTGCTGGCTGACTTGCGCACCCAGACCTTCGCCAGCCTGATGCGCAAGCCTGCCGCAGAGCTGGGCGCGTTGCGCGAGGGCGATTCGGTGTCCTTGCTGGTGGCTGATATCGACGCGCTCGATGCCGTGTTCCTGAGCATCGTGGTGCCCCTGTGCGTCGCCTTGACGGCAGGTGCCGTGCTGGCGACGGTCTGGTGGCCCCACTCGGTCGCGGCGGCTTTCGCGTTTGGTGTGGGTGGCGTGCTGGCCACGGCCTGCGCACCGGTGGTGTTGGCCCGATGGGCCTATGTGTGGGGGCAGCGCGGCCATGCCGCGGCGCGCGTGGCGCGCCACGAGGTGCTGGACACGGTGGCCGGGCTGGGCGATCTGACGGCGCTGGGAGCCGCCGCAGTGGCGCAGCGCCGATTCGAGCACGCGCTGCACCAGGGCACCGAGGCGCGCCTGAAGCAGGCCCGTCTGGCCGCCGGAGGGCAGACGGTGTTGCAGATCGTGGCAGGTTGGTGCGTGCTGGCGGTGTCCTACCTGGGCATCGAAGCCTGGCAAGCGGGCGTGCTGGGCGGACCGCTGCTCGCCGGGCTGGTGCTGGCCACGCTCGGGTTCTTCGAACTGACGGTGCCGGTCATGCGCAATGCCGCCAGACTGGGGGCCGCGCAGGCGGCGTCCGAACGTATCGTGACCATGCTGGGTGGGTCTGACGCGGCTGGCAACGTCGCCGCATCGATGGCCCCGGTCGAACCGGGCAAGGCGCAGGAAGCGCCACAGGCCATCATCCCCACGGCGGCGCTTACGCTGCGCAACGTGTGTGCAGGCTACGCCGACACGCAAACGATCATTCGTGACCTGTCATTCGACGTGGATGTGGGTGAGCGTGTGGCTATCGTGGGGGCGAGCGGATCGGGCAAATCCACGCTGCTCAACCTGATGATGCGCCTGCTGGAACCGCAATCCGGCAGCATACAGGTGGGTGATGTCGACCTGCGCGACATCCCGGTCCAGCAGTGGCACCGTCATGTGGCGCTGCTCACGCAGGACGCGCCGGTTTTTCTGGGCACGGTCCGGACCAATCTGATGATCGGCAAGGACAATGCCACCGACGATCAACTCTGGCGGGCACTGGATCAGGCCATGCTGGGCGAGCATGTGAGAAGCCTGCCCGACGGCCTGGACACCTGGACGGGTGAGACGGGCTGGTCTCTGTCGGCCGGACAGGCGCGGCGATTGTGCCTGGCACGTGTGTTGTTGAGCCAGGCGTCGGTGTGGCTGCTCGACGAACCCACGGCGGGTCTGGATGCCGACAACGAGCGCCTGTTTCTTGGCGCACTGGCCGCCAGCGCCCAGCATCGCACCGTCGTCGTGGCCACGCATGCGCGCTTGCCTGAGTTCAGTGTGGACCGTGTGTTTGTGATGCCTGCGCCCGGGGGTTATAGTCTGCGCTGATTTGCACACTCTCTTTAGGTGCCAGCATGCAAACCGATTACGTTGAACTGGTCAAACGCACGATCCGAAACGTGCCTGATTGGCCCCAGCCCGGAGTGACTTTCCGGGACATCACGCCGGTGTTGCAGGATCCCCGCACCTTTCGTGTGCTGATCGACATCTTTGTCTACCGCTACATGCGCCAGCGCCTGGACCTGGTGGCCGGCATCGATGCGCGTGGCTTCATCGTGGGCAGTGTGCTTGCGTATGAGCTCAATCTGGGTTTCGTGCCCGTGCGCAAGAAGGGCAAGCTGCCCTCGCGCACCGTGTCGGAAGACTACACGCTTGAATATGGCAACGCGAGCGTCGAAATGCACGCCGACTCGGTGCGTCCTGGCCAGCGCGTGCTGCTGGTGGACGATCTGATCGCCACCGGCGGGACGATGGTGGCCGCCATCAAATTGCTTCAACGCCTGGGCGCCAACGTCGTGGAAGCGGCTACCATCATCGATCTGCCCGAACTCGGCGGCTCCGCGGCCGTGGCGCAGACCCATACACCGCGCTATTCGGTGTGTACGTTCGATAACGCCATCTGAGGGCGGCGCCGAAGACCTTCCGGCCACGGGTCCATCACTCCTGGCAGTCTGCTCGCTGACATGCCGCGTCAGCGGGGGCGTTACATCCGTTTTGCGTGAGCCATCGGTTCGTGCGAAGGGGAGATGGGCGTCTGTCTGATTCTTCATTTCGATCGATTTTCTTTCTCCGCGCCGCAGTCAGAATGGGCTCTCACGCCGTTGTTTCCTGTCGTGGAACCGGCTGTCGGAGAGAGAGGAGAGACATGAAGAAACTGTCATATGCAGCGGCGTTCGTCGTACTTGCGTCAATGGGAACACCGGCGCTCGCGGCCAGCAATGGCCTGCGCCTGTATGGCTTGTTGGAGATCGGGCCTGAGTACAACAGTGTCACGTACAAAGGTAAAAAACATGCCAAGGTCGGGGTGGGTACGGGCGCCGAACGCTTTGGCATGACGGGCTCGCACGCCATCGGCAGCGACCTCTCCACACGCTTTACGCTCGAAGCGGGTCTTTCCAGCGCCGACGGCATGGGTACGGCCGGCCGTCTGTTTGGCCGTCAAGCTTCACTGGGGCTCGTACACCAGCGCCTCGGCTCCCTGGATTTCGGGCGCCACTACAATTTTGGCTCGCTGTACGAGAGCGATGTCGATCCGTTCGGCGGCGACTTCGGTCTGGCCGGGGGCGACACGGTCCTGGGCAACGGTCCCCGGGTGGATAATCTGCTGCTCTATCAGACCCCCGACCTGAATGGTTGGCAGGGCGGCATCGGTTATTCGTTCGGCGTCGACGACGTCGAGCGCGACGCCCAGAACGAGCTCATCAAGGCCCACAGGGGCAACGGCGATTTCTTCAGCGCCGGGACATACGACCGCCTGCTCACTGCCGGTATCAAGTACGGTGGCGGACCGCTTGCCATGGTGGCCACATTCGACCGGGCCATGCGCAGGCAGGATGCCCTGAATGCGCACGAGGGACGCCAGATCGATGTCTACATGCTGGGTGCGGCGTATGACATGGAACCCGTCACCCTGTATGGCGCGTTCAGCCAGACTTTCGGTGGCTGGATCGCCAGCAAGAACCTGAACGACATGCCCGAACAGACCAGTGGGTTTCGTGACTTTCAGTTTGCCCGCGGGTTTGCTGCCACGACCGGACTGATCGGCGCGCAGTTCACCAGCGGGGCACATCGTTTCATGGCATCGTGGCAACAGGCCAGGCCCAGGAACGCCCGCTTGACCGGGCAAGACAAGACACTCAACATGTATTCGCTAGGCTATCGCTACGCCATGTCCAAGCGCACCGCCTTGATGGCGTTCATGGCCTATGGCAGGAACTACGCCTTCATCCATGGCCTGAACAGCACGCAGACCAGCATGCGTGTTCAGCATAGTTTCTAGGCGGCGCGCCTCAAGGGCTTACAGAAACAGCTTGTAGGCCGGATTGTCGGTTTCGTTCCAGTTCGGGTAGCCCAGCGTCTCCACGAACTGGCGAAACTGTTTCTTGTCCGAGGGCGGTACCTGAATGCCCACCAGGATGCGGCCATAGTCTGCGCCCTGGTTGCGGTAGTGAAACAGGCTGATGTTCCATTCCGGGTTCAAGGCCTCCAGGAAACGCATCAACGCGCCCGGTCGTTCGGGAAACTCGAAGCGATAGAGCAACTCGTTGGTGGCCAGCCCCGAACGTCCGCCCACCATATGGCGCAAGTGCGTCTTGGCCATTTCGTCGTGGGTCAGGTCGAGCGTGGCAAACCCATGCTTGCGCAAAATGCCCGAAAGCTTGGCAGGTTCTGCCGACGAGCTCATCTGTATGCCGACAAACACATGGGCCTGCTGCGCGTCTGAAATGCGGTAATTGAATTCGGTCACCGAGCGCTCGCCCAGCAAGGCACACAACTGGCGGAAGCTGCCGCGCTGTTCCGGCATGGTCACCGCGAACACCGCTTCCCGCATCTCGCCCACTTCGGCGCGATCGGCCACGAAGCGCAGCCGGTCGAAGTTCATGTTCGCGCCGCAGGCGATGGACACCAGCGTCTTGTTCTTCCACTTGTTCGCCAGCGCGTATTGTTTGGCACCGGCGGTGGCCAGCGCGCCCGCGGGCTCCAGGACACTGCGCGTTTCCTCGAATACATCCTTGATGGCTGCGCAAATGGCGTCCGTGTTGACGACCACGAAATCGTCGACGTATTCGCGCGTCAGCCGGAAGGTCTCCGCGCCCACCAGCTTGACGGCTGTGCCATCGGAAAACAGGCCGACGTCGGGCAAGGTCACGCGGCGGCCTGCGCGCACACTGCGCACCATCGCGTCGGAATCCTCGGTCTGCACTCCGATGATCTTGATGTCCGGGCGCAATTGCTTGATATAGGCCGCCACACCCGAGATCAGGCCGCCACCGCCGATCGCGCAGAAAACGGCATCGATGTGCCCCGGATGCTGGCGCAGGATCTCCATGCCGATGGTGCCCTGGCCGGCAATGACGTCAGGATCGTCGAAAGGATGCACAAAAGTGAGTTTCTTGGTCTGTTCGATTTCCTTGGCATGGCCATAGGCATCGGTAAAGCTCTCGCCGAACAGCACCACTTCGCCGCCCAGGCGCCGCACGGCCTCGATCTTCACCTGGGGCGTGGTGGTGGGCATGACGATGATGGCGCGGCAGCCCAGCCTGGTGGCGGACATGGCCACGCCCTGGGCGTGGTTGCCGGCAGACGCTGCAATCACACCGCGCTTGAGATGCGCGGGGCTCAGGTTGGCCATCTTGTTGTAAGCGCCCCGAATCTTGAAGCTGAAGACGGGCTGAGCGTCTTCGCGCTTGAGCAGGAATGTGTTGGAGAGGCGGGCCGATAGAAGTGGCGCCTTTTCAAGCGGGGTTTCGACGGCGACGTCGTAGACCTTGGATGTCAGGATTCGTTTTAGATATTCGGCAGACATAAACAATGAGGGGCAGCGTCAGGAGAGCAACATGCTGCGGGGCAGATTAACATGCAGCATCCTCTTTCCCCACATCGACCCCGCTCCCACGCAGCCTTCCAGGACCTACGCAGCATGCAAGAACTTTTGATGGATGGCATTCACTGGATGCTGGGATGGCTTTCCCTGCCCGAGATCGGCCTGCCCGCCATTTTCATCATCAGCCTGGTCTCGGCCACCTTGCTGCCCCTGGGCTCCGAACCGGTCGTGTTCGGCTACGTGTCAGTGGCGCCCACCATGTTCTGGCCGGCCATATTGGTGGCCACGGTGGGCAATACGGTGGGCGGCGCCATCAGCTACTGGATGGGACTGGGCGCACAGCGTGCCGTCGTGCACTGGAAAGCCACGCACGGTGAACACGCCGACGAGGGGACAGGTGGCCCCGAAGGTACGCAGGCGACGGTGGTCGCAGGCCAGCCTCAGTCCGACACGCAGACCGGTGGGCGCTGGCACGCCTTCAGCAGCCGGTGGCTGCGCCGCTTCGGACCGGCGGCCCTGTTGTTCTCGTGGATGCCGGTGATAGGCGATCCGCTGTGCGCGGTGGCGGGTTACCTGCGCCTGCCGTTCTGGCCCTGTGTGGCATACATGGCGTTGGGAAAGTTTGCCCGCTATGCCCTGATGACTTCTTTGCTGCTGTGGGGCTACACCTTCGTATCGGGTTAGGCCAGGCTAGCCGAACATTTCACTTGCGTGGGCCAGCCGCGCGCCCTGGCTGCGCAGGTTTTCCAGAAATTCGTCGTGTTGGGCCTGGAAGCCTGCGACCGGACTCATGCAGTCAGTCAGCAGCGTGATGCGCGAGGCGCTTTCAGCAGGGAGATGGGCGACCAGATGCTCCACCGTGGCACGCACGCAGTGGCTGCTGGCCTGACCAGCCACCCATAAGGCGTCTGCCTGGTCGACCCAGCGCAGCAGCTCCAGGTTCAGCGCGGTGGCCGGGTCGTCGGCGACGGGGACTTCGGCTTGAAGTGCGCTGTAGTGTTCGGTGTAGGGGTTGCGGCCCTTGTGCACCACCAGCGCCGGTTGCCTGGCCTGGGCGGCCCACACCCCGATGGCGGCCTGCACTTCGTCGTGTATCTGCTGGCCCCAGTTGCCTTCGATGCAATGCACTGGCCAGACCATCAGTTCATAGCGTCCTGCCGCTTCCAGGGCGTCCAGGTAGGCGAGGGTACGTGCGGCATCGTTGCTGTCGCGGGTACGGAATTCCCCCGCACGAACGGCCCGGGCCGTGATCGTCGTGAACGGCGCAACGGGTGCGCCGGCGCCGGTCGTCCAGTAGCCGGGATGGGCCACGTCGTAATGGTGGTGCGTGTCCAGGGTGATCGCCAGATGCGAGACCTTGGCCGGATGCGCCGACAGCGCCCGGGCCAGTCGGCGCAGGTCGGCATGTGCGCCCGCCACGGGCAGCGCCGGCTGAAAACCGGCGGGGCGATCCCGTTCGGGCAGGTCGCAAAAATCGTTTTGCGGGTCGATGATGAGCAGGCGGATATCGGCATTCATGGGGCCAGTCTGCCAGAATTCCGGGCCCGGCGGGACCGCGCCCGGTTGTCTGGGAGCGTGCCTTTAGCATCTTGTCATAAAATACTTTTTTAATGGCTTTCCGTCTGCCCGCCATGAATGCGCCCTTGAACGTCGAAGTCCTGCTCGATCCCGCCGTGCCCGCCGCCACCCGGCTGCGTGAAATTCCTTACAACTACACGTCTTTTTCCGACCGCGAAGTCGTTTCGCGACTGTTGGGTGAAGATGCCTGGCAGTTGTTGACCGATCTGCGAGGGGAGCGCAAGACGGGCCGTTCGGCACGGATGCTGTACGAGGTGCTGGGCGATATCTGGGTCGTCAAGCGCAACCCCTACCTGCAGGACGACCTGCTGGACAACCCCAAACGCCGGCGGCAACTGATCGACGCGCTCAACCACCGGTTGGCTGAAATCGACAAAAGGCGCGATATCTCG
>JAEYZR010000315.1 GCA_023427945.1 Pseudomonadota bacterium
GGCCAGAAGCTGCTGTTTCACTCCTGCCGCCACGTCCAGGTTATCGCGCAAGAACGTTTCGATCACGGCCTGTGAGCTTGCGACTCGCACGATGTCGGCATGCTTGAGCGTGCGTGTCAGGTAAAGATCGTAGGCGCTGCCTTTGCCGACGGTGACACGGGTGCCAGGCGCGTCGACTTCGCGGTTGTCTTGCAACGGCGATGTCTCGCGCACCATGTAGCAGCCCTCGATCAACACATAGGGTTCGGTGAATGCGATGTCTTTTCCGCGCAGTGGATCGATGGCGAAGAAACCAATGTCGGCCTGCTCGGTGCCAACCGCCTGCACCGATTCGCCTGCTGTGTCGAAAACGACGAGATCCAGGTCGACCTCGAGGCGTCGGGCCAGCTCGCGCGCCAGATCGACCGATACGCCACTCGCGCTTGCCGCGTCGCGGCGCGCCAGGATGGGATTGCCCACGTTGATCGAGGCGCGCAACGTGCCTGAGGGCGCAAAGGCGGCGATGATTTCTTCATTGATGAGCATGCTGTCTCCGGGTGAATGAGGGTCGTCATGGCTAGACATCATGTTAGCTCGCCCGACCACAACGTCGTAGCGTCTTTTGTTTTCCGCGCTTGCCGGTAGGTGATCCATTCCAGCGCATCCGCAGATGGCTGAAACTACAAATTTTAGCCTTGGCTATACCTCTGGAAGGCGCGCCATTGCTCGTTCTACAAGAATCGCGACGGTTTCCGAAATGTCTTATTTGAGTGCTACACTTGGCGCAGTTTTTGGGGAGTAGCCGGCCTTCGATCTTCGAAGGCGCTCGTGTCAACATACTCGGTTTCGACCGTGGTGCGAGCAACTTTTTCAGTAGGCGAGACCAGGAACATGCAGTCACGACAAAGGTCGGGGTACGTCTGCATGTTTTTGTTCAATTGCCCGGCTTGGAATCTGCCCGTGAATATCGCATCTACCCTTCTTCTGGCGCTGGCCATGTCCACCGACGCATTCGCTGCGGCGATCGGCAAAGGAGCCAGCCTTCATCGCCCTCGCTTTCGCGAGGCACTGCGCACCGGCGTCATTTTTGGCGTCATCGAAGCCATTACGCCAGTCATCGGCTGGGCCTTTGGCCTGGCCGCTGCTCAGTACGTTGCGCGGTTCGACCACTGGATTGCCTTCACGCTGCTGTGTGCCCTGGGCCTGCGCATGATCTATTCGGGCTTTTCCGCACCCAAGGTCGAGACCGAAGACAAGCCCAAGCGCCACGGTTTCTGGGTACTCGCGGTCACGGCTTTTGCGACCAGCATCGATGCAATGGCGGTGGGTGTCGGACTGGCCTTCATCGAAGTCGATATCGTGCCGGTTGCCGCTGCCATCGGCATGGCAACGATGTTGATGGTGACCGCTGGCGTCATGCTTGGCAGGGTGCTGGGCACCATCGTGGGGCGACGCGCCGAAATCATCGGCGGCATCATCCTGGTGGGCATCGGCGGCATCATTCTTTACGAACATTTGACTTCAGCCGCCCCTATTGCACTTTAAGCCCGCGCGATCACGATGCGCGAAACAATGGAGCGTCAACAGGCCTGGATCTATCTGGCCGCGATAGCCGTGGGTCTGGGGCTGGGCATTGCGGTTCCTGCCCTGACCGATAGACTCGATGCACTGCTGTGGCCGGCGCTGGTCCTCTTGCTGTATGTGACGTTCACCCAGATCCATCTGGCTGAACTGCCTGCGGCATTCAAGGACACGCGCTTTACCGCAGCGGCCTTGTTGGGAAATTTCCTGATCCTGCCCGTGCTTGTCTGGGGCGTGCTGCTGCTCGTACCCGAAGACCCGGTGGTTCGTCTGGGGCTGGTTCTGGTCTTGACCGTGCCATGTACCGACTGGTTCATCACGTTCACCCACCAGGCCCGAGGCGACACGCGCCGCGCCATGACCATCACGCCCATCCTGCTGCTTGCCCAGATGGTGTTGCTGCCTGTGTATCTCTGGCTGTTCATGGGGCCTGAATTCATGGCCATCGGCGCGGCCGACCGCATGGCCGTCGCATTCATGGTCGTGATCGTCATACCGCTCGCGCTGGCCTACCTGACGACACGCTGGGCCGGCGAACGTCCGCACCGACAGCAGGCCATCGATCGCCTGGGCGTCTGGCCGGTTCCCCTTCTGGCGGTGGTGCTCATACTGATTGCAGGCTCGCAAGCCGGGGTGATACTGCAGGCGCGCCATCTGTTCGGCATCGTCGCACTGACGTGCGTGGTGTTCCTGGTGGGTGCGGTCATGCTGGCGCTACTGGTGGGCAAGCTGTTTCGGCTGCCGACCGCTCAGGGGCGAACACTGCTTTTCTCGATGACCACCCGCAATTCGTTTGTGGTCTTGCCGTTCGCCCTGGCACTGCCGGCACAGCAGCAGGCCGCCGCCATCGTCATCGTGCTGCAGTCGCTCATCGAGCTGCTCGGGATGCTGGCGCTGCTGGGGTTCATCCGCAGGCAGCGCGGCCAAGCTACTTGAGGTAGGTGCGCAAGGTTTTCATCACGGACTCGATTTCCGCGTCCGGATCACTGGGTGCGCGGCCTTCAGGGGGCCGCGC
>JAEYZR010000364.1 GCA_023427945.1 Pseudomonadota bacterium
AAAGACCCAGATCGAGCTGGTGCGCATCCTGGAGCAGGTCGGCGTGACCTGCATCATGGTGACGCACGACCAGGAAGAGGCCATGACGATGGCCCATCGGCTGGCAGTCATGACCGAGGGTCAGATCGTCCAGAGCGGCGTTCCCCAGGACGTCTATGCTTTTCCACGTTCGCGTTTCGTGGCTGGCTTCATCGGCTCGACCAATCTGTTCACCGGAACCATTGTCGTGGACGAACCGGATCGTGTCGCCATCGAAACCGACGATCTCAGTCGACCGCTGGTCGTCGATCATGGTGTGAGCGAGCCTATTGGCATGGAAGTCCATGTCTCCATCCGCCCCGAGCGGCTGGTGGTCGGGCGCGATCAGCCCACAGAAGCCCATAACTGGGGGCACGGCCGCGTCACGCACATGGCCTGGATGGGCAGCTACGCGCTCTATCAGATCCGGCTCGACGCAGGCAAAGTGGTTGAAGCCAGTGTTCCGGCGTTGATGCTCTCTCGTGCAGACGCGCCGGGCATCGACGAAGAAGTGTTCGTCAGCTGGAGCGCCGATAGCGCAACGGTGCTGGCATCATGATGCGTCTGCCGTTTGCAGCGTTGCTGCCATCGGCGCGCACGATGGCCATCGTGCCGCCGTTCGTCTGGCTGGTGATGTTTCTGTTGCTGCCGTTTTTGCTGGTGCTCAAGATCAGCTTCGCCGATCTCGAGTTCGGTACCCCGCCCTACACATCGCTGGCGACGTTCGAGGCAGGAACGGTCCAGTTCAGTCTGCATTTTGCAGGCTATGTCCGACTGTTCACCGACAGCCTGTATCTTGCGACCTATCTGAACTCGGTCAAAATGGCCCTGGTGACCACCATCTGGTGCATGCTCATCGGCTATCCCATGGCCTATTACATTGCGCGCTCGGCGCCACGCGTGCGTAATCTGTTGATGCTGGCCGTCATCCTGCCGTTCTGGACCTCGCTGCTGCTGCGCGTGTATGCCTGGGTCGGCATTTTGCGCAACGATGGTCTGCTCAATAAATTCCTGATGTCGCTGGGCCTGATTTCCAGCCCCCTGGAAATCTATCGGACCGATACAGCGGTCTACATCGGCATGATCTACGCATACCTGCCGTTCTTCATTCTTCCGCTGTATGCCAATCTGGTCAAAATGGATGTCCGCCTGCTGGAAGCGGCTTACGACCTGGGCGCCAAACCGTGGAACGCGTTCTGGCAGATCACGGTTCCGCTGTCGCGACCGGGCATCATCGCGGGCGCCATGCTGGTCTTCATCCCCTGCGTGGGGGAGTACGTGATTCCGGAACTGCTGGGCGGGGCCAATACACTGATGATGGGCCGCGTCATGTGGAACGAATTTTTCAACAATGCCGACTGGCCGATGGCGGCCGCGGTGACCTGCGTCATGGTGTTGCTGCTGCTCGTGCCTCTGGCACTTTTCCAGTACAACCAGGTCAAGCAGATCCAGGGTGCGAGGGCCGGAAAATGACACAGCCCAACAAACGGTTGCGCGCCCTGGCGCTGGGCCTGGGCTTTGCATTCCTGTATGCGCCCATACTCAGCCTGGTGGTGTTCTCCTTCAACTCATCACCGATGGTGACGTCCTGGTCCGGCTTTTCCTTGCGCTGGTATGTCGCGCTTTTCAACGATGACACGCTGCTGCGTGCGGCATGGCTTTCTTTCAAGATCGCTGGCCTGACGGCCACGGCCGCCGTGGTGATCGGCACCTGGGTGGGCTACGTGCTTGCAAGGGCAGGGCGGTTTCGCGGGTTCGCTGTCTATATCGGCATGATCAGCGCGCCGCTGGTGATTCCTGAAGTCGTGCTGGGCATATCGTTGCTGATCCTCTTCATTGAAATGCGCTCGGCCTTTGGTTGGCCTGCCGATAACGGCATGTTCACGATCTGGGTCGGGCATACGACGCTGTGCATGGCTTATGTCGCCATCATCATCCAGTCGCGCATTCACGATCTGGATCGTTCGCTGGAAGAGGCAGCGCTGGACCTGGGCGCCACCCCGCTCAAGGTCTTTTTCGTCATCACGCTTCCGTTGATCGCGCCGGCCATTGCGGCTGCCTGGCTGCTGTCCTTTACCTTGTCGCTGGACGACGTGATTCTGGCTTCGTTTCTATCCGGCCCAGGTTTCACGACGTTGCCGATGGAAGTATTCTCGCGGGTGCGCCTGGGGCTGCGGCCCGAGGTCAACGCATTGGCGACACTTTTCATTTTGGCTGTGGGCCTGTGTGTGATTGTCGCAAACCGGGTTTCATGGCGTAAGGACACAACATGACAAGACAAGACATTTCCGATTTGACGTTGTTCGGATTGAAGAATTGCAGCACGTGCGTGAAGGCCTGCCGCTGGCTGGAAGATCACAACATGACATTTACCTTCATCGATTATCGCGATCAGCCTGTCGCCCCCACGCTGCTCAAGCAGTGGGCGGATCAGCTGGGCGGCTGGACCAAACTGGTCAACCGTGCCTCCATGACCTGGCGCAATCTGGATGAATCGCAAAAAAACCCGGAAACCGATGAGCAGTGGTTCGAGCTGATCGCCGCCTATCCTGCGCTGGTGCGGCGCCCGGTCGCCGTGACGCCCGGAGGCGAGGTGAGTGTGGGCTTTTCCGAGAAACGGTATCTCGATCGCTTTGTCAACGCAGTCATTTGATCCTCGCTCATGCCTGTTGTGACGCCGGACTTCTTCCAGTGCGATGCGCTCACGCTTGCGCCTCGCCTGCTGGGCAAAGTCCTGCGGCGCCACTGGCAGGGAAAGTGGCTGGCTGCACGTATCATCGAGACGGAAGCCTACACGTTGCAGGACAAGGGCAGCCATGCCTCGCTGGGCTACACCCACGCGCGACGCGCCCTGTTCATGGGGGCAGGCACGCTTTACATGTATTACGCCCGAGGCGGGGATTCCTTGAACATCGGGGCAACAGGCGAGGGTAATGCCGTTCTGATCAAGGCGGCCTACCCCTGGCAGGATAAGCAAAGCGATGAGCACGCTCTGGCAGCCATGCAGACACTCAATCCCGACGCCAGCGGCCTGCCGCGCCCGCTCGCCCGGCTCTGCGCCGGGCAGACCTTGTTATGTCGTGCACTGGCCTTGAAAGTGCCCGACTGGAATGCCAGCGAATTCGATCCACTGGAGTTCTTTCTCGACGATGTCGGGCTGGCCGTGCCGAACGTCATCCAGACGACCCGGCTGGGCATACCGACCGGTCGCGACGAGACCTTGCCCTATCGGTATGTGGATGCGGAATTTGCAAGGTACTGTACTCGCAACCCGCTACGGCGCGGGCAGATAGAGGGGCAGGACTACACGTGGAAACGTGGCGGGCCAGACATTCGCTGCTAGCAGGTCATTGTGACCTGGGCAGCGAGATCGTACAGGATGCGACGGTTTCCACGCCTTGCCCATACTCCGTCTTCAGGCGCACCATCAACTCTGAATACTTGCGCGACAGGCGCCGCCGGTTCAACCGTTTGCTCCAGGCAAAAACGGGTATGGCCTGTTTCGAACCAAAGCCATCGATCAGGAACAAGCCGCGTACACCCGCTGCGTTGCGTCCAAACACAATATTCTGAGGTCCGACGTCGTTGAAAATGACGTGGCGGTCGGCCAGGTCGCGAAAGAACCGGTTCAGATGGTATTCCCAGCTGTCGTCCCATCCTTTGCAACGCATCAAGTGCGCCAGGGTAGGTGCGACCTTGCCGTCGTCGCCTGTGATCTTTTCCACCAGCAGGCCCAGGCCCATCGACGTGTCGACCAGCCCCACCACACGGGCCAGGGGAAGGCTCGCATGCGTCAGCGATGAGGGCACTGCCGTACTGATGTATTCACTCAGTTCGGTAATGAACACTCTGTAGGTGCTTTCTCGGTGAAAGCGGCGATACCATCGTTTGATACGATGCGCCTTCTGCGACAGCGAGCGGCGCTCGCTGTTGACCACCTTGATCAGCAGGCCCGCGTCGGTTGGATGGGGGTAGATATAGCGCTCATTACCATGGGCGACCGGCGTGAGCGGAGAAAGGTCGATGTAGTCCAGCACACCAAAAGGCGATGCTGCAGGGGTCTGGACCAACTCACGTGCGTTGAATGCGGGCAGCGCCATGTCCACAGGGGAACATCGCACGACCTGGTCTGCCAGCACAGTTTCAGACTCTGTATTCATGACTCAATAGTAGACCTGAGCTTTCATTGTCTTGTCATTTGTGTAAATAACCGCTCAAAATCCAAGTTTGTTTCGTGTTGGGTGTGGTTATCGTACAACAATTGTTTTTTTGGAGCACCGCTTGACGCAAATTTCACAGTGGCCCATGCCGATTTTGGCGGGAATCTGTCTCTTGAGTGTCGTTTTGGTCGTTTTGGCCGCTTTTACGCTCAGAATGAGTCACGCTCGTGACAAGCGAGAGTTGATGGACGCGATGGAGCGGCTCGAGCGTGGGCTGCGTGCCGACATGGCCCGCGACGCCCACTCTCAGCGCAACGAGGCCGGACAGGCCCTGGACCGGTTTTCCGATGCTTTCGGTTCGCAAATGCAGGGGCTGATGTCACTGAATGACAACCGCATGAGCGAGATCCGGCAGGTGCTGGATGCGCGCTTGCAGGCCCTGCAGGCCGACAACGCCGCACGGCTCGAAGCCATGCAGCGGGTGGTGGATGAGCGCCTGCAGACGACGCTGGAAAAACGACTGGGCGAATCGTTCCAGTTGGTGTCCGATCGCCTGGAAGCAGTTCACAAGGGCCTGGGGGAAATGCAGACGCTGGCCGCCGGCGTGGGCGATCTCAAGCGTGTACTGACCAATGTCAAATCACGGGGGACCTGGGGCGAGGTACAACTGGAACGCCTCATCCAGGACACTATGGTTCCTGGCCAGTATGGCCGTAACGTCAAGCCGCTGCCTGATAGCGATGCCATCGTCGAGTTCGCGATCCGACTGCCCGGCACCTCTGCCGATACACCGGTGTGGCTGCCTATAGATGCCAAGTTTCCGAAGGAAGAATTCGAGCGCCTGGTCGATGCGCAGGACACGGGTGACGCAGTCGCGCTCAAGAGCGCCGCAGCTGCGCTGGGCCGCGCCATCGAAGTACAGGCGCGCATGATTGCGCAGAAGTATGTCGCCCCGCCTCACACGACAGATTTCGCGATCATGTTTTTGCCTACCGAGGGATTGTTTGCCGAGGTCATGCGCCAGCCCGGTCTGCTCGATCGGCTGCACGGGTTGCGCGTGAGTGTGGCGGGCCCGGCCAACCTGGCGGCCATGCTCAACAGCTTGCAGATGGGATTTCGCACGCTGGCCATCGAACAGCGCTCCTCCGAAGTGTGGCAGGTGCTCCGCGCGGTCAAAACCGAGTTCGGCAAATTCGGCGAGTCGCTGGCGGCTGTCAAGAAAACCCTGGACAGCGCCAGCACTCGCCTCGGTACGACGGAAGTGCGCACAAGAGCCATGCTGCGTAATCTGAAATCCGTGGAGGCGATGCCGGGTCCTGAAGCAGACCAACTGCTTGGCCAGCACGCCGAAGACGCACGAGGCTCGGATTCGATCTGCTAAAGTGCCCGTTTCCCGCTATTGTTTTCCGCTCATCATGCTTTCACAAGACGCACTCAAACAGCAGGCCGCCGATGCCGCGCTGGCCCTGGTCGAAGAATTCCTGGCCCCCGAGGCCATCATTGGCGTGGGTACGGGTTCGACTGCCGCCCTGTGCATCGATGGCCTGGCCCGTTTCAAGGGCCGCTTCCGGGGGGCCGTCGCCAGCTCGCAACGTAGTGCCGAGCGCTTGCGTGGGCATGGCATCGAGGTGCTGGACCTGAATGACGTCCAGCGGATGCCTATCTATGTCGATGGTGCCGATGAAATCAACGAACGCCTGCATATGATCAAAGGCGGAGGCGGCGCGCTCACGCGTGAAAAAATCGTTGCTTCGGTTGCGGATCGCTTCGTGTGCATTGCCGACGAAAGCAAACTGGTCGCCAGGTTGGGCGCCTTCCCGTTGCCCATCGAGGTCATTCCAATGGCCACGCAATCGGTGGCACGTTTCATGAAGGAACTGGGCGGTACGCCGATCCTGCGTGAAGGATTTACGACCGATAACGGCAACGTGATCCTGGACGTGTCGGGTCTGTCCATCCATGATCCCGAAGCTTTGGAAGCCCAGGTCAATCATGTCCCCGGTGTCGTCACTTGCGGATTGTTTGCCTTGGCCGGCGCCGACGTTGCCCTGTTGGCCACACAAAATGGCATTCGCACGCTCGGAGGCGCCTGAATGCGCCATCGGCGCATCGCCTTCATGATATTGTCACATTAGCTTCATAAGCTAGTGGCTCCTTTATACGCGGGCCCTATTGGCGCGCCTTGGTCCAGACAGGAATTGGCATGACCGAACACACTAACAAGCAGTTCGATAGCGACCTTGAGCGCGTGAGATCCGACTTTCTCAAAATGGGTGGTCTGGTCGAGGCGATGATACGCGAAGGTATCGATGCCTTGATCGAAGGCGACCTCTCCCTGGTGGACGAGGTTCGCGAACGTGAGAAAGACGTCAACACGCTGGAAGTTCAGATCGATGAGCGCATCAGCCACATTCTGGCGCGCCATCAACCCACTGCGATCGACCTGCGCCTGCTGCTCGCCGTCTCGAAAATGCTGACCGACATGGAGCGTTCGGGTGACGAGGCCGAGAAAATCGCCGTCATGTCGCGTCGTATCCATGAAGGCGAAAGCCGCCACCTGCCGATCATCGAACTGCGTCACATGACCGACAAGGTGCTCGCCATGCTGCGTCATTCGCTCGATTCGTTTGCGCGCCTGGACGCTATCCAGGCAGCGCAGGTGGTGCGAAACGACAAGGAAGTGGACAAGGAATGGAAGGCCACGCTGCGCCATCTCATTACCTACATGATCGAAGATCCGCGCACGATTTCACATTCCATCGACCTGATCTTCATTGCCCGTGCGCTGGAGCGCATCGGCGATCACGCCAAGAACATGTCCGAACGTGTGATCTACATGGTGCATGGTGCCGACGTGCGCCATACCGGTGTCAAGAATACCGAACGGCTCGCACGCGGTAATGAACCCGAGGTCGTCGACGCCGACTGACAGACCCGCACAGGGTGGTCGCGGCGTCGTCAGGCAGGGCTTTTACAGCCCTGCAGTGACTGGGGTCAGGCGGTGGGCGGCACGTAGCCGTTGGCCTCGACGTTGCCATCTTCGAACAGAAACCGCTCCATCTGTTCTTTCAGGTACTTGCGTGCACGCGCATCGGCCAGGTTCAGGCGGTTCTCATTCACCAGCCGGGTTTGAATGCTCTTCCATTCTTCCCAGGCTTCCTTGGAAATGCTCTGCCAGATCTTGGTGCCGGTTTCACCCGGATAGGGCGCGTAGTCCAAGCCTTCGGCTTCGCGCTTGAGTTTGACGCATTGAATCATTCGGGTCATGAAAGTCTGCCAATAAAAACGTTGTCTGGCCTAGTGTAGCAAGGGCTCAGATGCGCTTGATGAAGATGTGGCTATTACGCGAGCGGTTGTAGCTGGCCTGTTTTTCCTTGGGCAGGTCGGTCACGCCGCCCTGCACGAAGCCTCGCTTGACGAACCAGTGCGAGGTGCGCGTGGTCAGCGCGAACAAACGCTTCACGCCCAGCGCCTTGGCACGACCTTCCATGTGCCGCAACAGCAAGTCGCCTTCGCCGCTGCTTTGCCATTCCGGATGGACGATCAGGCATGCAAGCTCGGCCATCTGCGCTTCGGGGTAGGGGTAGAGCGCCGCACAGCCGTAGATCACGCCATCATGCTCCAGTACCGAGAACTTCTCGACGTCGCGCTCGATGACGCTGCGCCCGCGCGGCACCAGTGTGCCGTCGGCTTCCAGCGGTTCGATCAGGCTCAGGATGGCGCCCACGTCGTCCTGCGTGGCGTTGCGCAGATCGTCCAGCGTGTCTTCAACGACCATGGTGCCTACACCATCGTGTGTGAAGATTTCCAGCAGCACGCCGCCATCCAGCGAAAACGGCACCATGTGTGCACGCGCCACGCCGCGTTTGACCGCGAGCGAGGCATAGCGCAGAAAGAATGCGGTGTCTTCATCGAGGTTGCCGCCGGCGAGCAGCGCATCGGCATCGACCCGGGCCAGTTCGGTATCCACGGTGCCATCGGCGTTGATCACACCTTCGCCAACGGAGAGAAACACCAGTTTCTCTGCCCTGAGCGCGATGGCGACGCTGGTGGCAAGATCTTCCATCGCAAGATTGAAGGCATCGCCGGTAGGTGAAAAACCCAGGGGAGAGAGCAGCACGATAGAATCACTGCCCAGAGCGAACTTGAAGGCATCGACGTCGATCTTGCGGACCTGGCCTGTGTGCTTGTAATCGACGCCATCGATCACACCAACAGGCCGCGCCGTCACGAAATTGCCGGAAATCACGCGCATGTGCGAATGTGACATCGGGGTGTTGGGCAAGCCCTGGCTGAAGGCCGCCTCGATATCCAGCCGGATTTCACCCGCAGCCTCTTTTGCGCATTCCAGTGCGGCAGCATCGGTCGGGGACATGCCGCGACCGAACTGCTGGCTGTAACCCTTCAGATGCAGCTGTTCGTTCACCTGGGGGCGCGAACCGTGAACCAGCACCAGCCGGATGCCCAGAGAAGAAAGCAGTGAAATATCCTGAATCAGCGCATTGAGCGCACCCGCCTGAACCAGCTCGCCTCCAAAGGCGATGACAAATGTCTTGCCCCGGAAAGCGTGTACATAAGGAGCAACCTCCCGGAACCATCGCACGAACTGCGCCGCAGCAAATTCGGGCGCTTCTTGAGCGGAGACTGTTTCAGGGGGATCCGGGTCAACCATGATGGGCAATATCATCCTGTGAGAAGAAAAGTTTGTTGAATTTTATAATGACGCGCCAACCGGATGGAAACTGATGTCTGAACCAACCCGCGCCGCGCGCCCGCGCCCGCCCAAGCCCCAAACCGTAGAACGCGTCATCGGCCCGATCACCTATCCCGAAGACCTGCCTGTCAGCGCCCGCCGCGCGGAAATCGCGCGCGCCATCGCCGCTCATCAGGTGGTCATCGTCAGCGGCGAAACCGGGTCGGGCAAGACCACTCAGTTGCCCAAGATCTGCCTGGAGCTCGGTCGTGGAAGGATCAAGCTGATTGGTCACACCCAGCCTCGGCGCCTGGCAGCGACCTCGGTGGCCAAGCGCATTGCGCAGGAACTGGGCTCCGAGACCGGTGGGCTGGTGGGCTACCAGGTTCGCTTCAACGATCGCACAAGTTCGAATTCGGCCATCAAGCTGATGACCGACGGCATTTTGCTGGCCGAGTCGCAACGGGATCCTTTGCTCAAGCGCTATGACACCATCATCATCGATGAAGCACATGAACGCAGCCTGAACATCGACTTCCTGCTGGGCTATCTACGCCAGATTCTGCCTCGGCGCCCCGACCTCAAGGTCATCATCACCTCGGCCACCATCGATGCGAGCCGTTTCTCCGAACACTTCGCCGACCCGAGAGGACAGGGCGCGCCAGTCATCGAAGTCTCGGGCCGGCTCTTCCCGGTCGAGGTGCGCTATCGGCCTGTGCGCGAGGAAACCGGCGATGCCGCAGCAGCGTCTGGTGCACCCGTGCGACAGGATCGTGAGCGCTTCACTGGTGACGAGGAGCGCGACCTGATCGACGCCATCGTCGAGGCCGCAGACGAGTGCGCCGCCAACGGTCCCGGCGACATCCTGGTGTTTCTGCCCGGCGAACGGGAAATCAGGGAGTCGGCTGACGCCCTGCGCAAGCGCCACCCGGCAGGCTCCGAAATTCTCCCGCTGTATGCGCGCCTGTCCCAGGCCGAGCAGGAAGGAATTTTCCGTCCTCGCGGTCAGGCCAGACGGATCGTGCTGGCTACCAACGTGGCCGAGACTTCCCTGACCGTGCCCGGCATTCGTTACGTCATCGACAGTGGCCTGGCGCGCGTCAAACGTTATTCCTGGCGCAACAAGGTCGAACAGCTGCGCATCGAGCCCATCAGCCAGGCGTCGGCCAACCAGCGTGCCGGGCGTTGTGGACGGATCGGTCCCGGTATCTGCATCCGGCTGTATGACGAGGCCGACTACACCGCACGGGCGCCGTTCACCGATCCCGAGGTGCTTCGGGCATCGTTGGCGTCGGTCATCCTGCGCATGAAATCGCTGCGTCTGGATGACATCGAGCAGTTTCCGTTCGTGCAGGCACCCCCTGGACGGGCGATTGCCGATGGATACCATCTCCTTCAGGAACTGGGCGCCATCGAACCTGCCGGGGGGCAGGATCCTTCCGAGGACACGCCAAAATATGCATTGACCACGCTGGGTCAGGAACTGGCGCGTCTGCCTGTCGATCCTCGCATCGGGCGCATGATTCTGGCGGCCCGCGAGCACGATTGCCTGAGTGAGATGCTGGTCATCGCTGCGGCGCTTTCCACCCAGGATCCACGAGATCGTCCGATGGACGCGCGCGAAGCGGCCGAACAGGCGCACGCGAAGTTCGGCGATGAAAAATCGGAGTTCGTGTCCTATCTCAAGCTGTGGCGGTGGTATGACGACGCCGTCGCGCACAAGGGATCGCAACGCAAGCTGGTGGGCACGCTGCGCCAGAACTTTCTCTCGCCCGTGCGCTTGCGCGAGTGGCACGATGTGCATTCGCAACTTGCCGCTCTGGTGGGCGAGCATGGCTGGCGCCTGAATCAGGCCGAAGCCACCTATGAGCAACTCCACATGGCGCTGCTCTCCGGGCTGCTGGGCAACATCGGCTGTCGCAGTGAGGAAAGCGGCCTCTACATGGGGGCGCGCGACATTCGTTTCCACATCCATCCAGGATCGCGACTGGCCAAGAAGGCAGGCCGCTGGATCGTGGCAGGCGAGCTCATCGAGACGACCCGCCTGTATGCCCGTTGCGTGGCCCGCATCGAGCCGCCCTGGCTGGAGAAGGTCGCCGGTCACCTGGTCAAGCGGGCCTGGGCCGACCCCCGCTGGGAGAAAAAGGCGGGACAGGTCGTCGCGAACGAGCGCGGCACGCTCTATGGGCTGACGCTCTATTCCGGGCGTCGTATCCATTACGGGCGCATCAACCCCTCGCATGCCCGCGAACTGTTCATCCGTCAGGCACTGGTGACGGGCGATATCGACACGCGCCTGCGCTTCGTCGCGCACAACCGCAAGCTCATCGCCCAGATCGAGAAGCTGGAGCATCAGACACGCCGTCCGGACATCCTGGTCGACGATCAACTGATCTACGCCTTCTATGACCAGCAGCTGCCTGCCGATATGTCGCAGACCACCACGCTGGAAAAATGGGTGCGTGGCCTGGATGCCGCGCAGGCTGCAAAGCTCATGTTGAGCCGCGAGTCGCTGATGCGGCACGAAGCCGCGGGGGTCACCACCGATGTCTTTCCCAAGAAGATGGATGTCAACGGCGTCTCCATGGCCCTGGACTACCACTTCGAGCCAGGCTCACTGCGCGACGGTGTCACGCTCTCCATACCGCTCTTTGCGCTCAATCAGGTCGATGCAGCACGCAGCGAATGGCTGGTGCCGGGCATGCTGAAGGAAAAGGTCCTGCTGGCGCTGAAATCGCTGCCGCAGAAGTTGCGGCGTCATTGCGTGCCGCTGCCGGAATACGCTGCAGGATTTTTCGATCGATGGTTTGAGCGGCTCGCAAGCACACAGTCCGGCCTGCTCGAAGCCATCGTGCAAGACATATGGGTGCAACTGAAAGTGCGCGCTCAGCCAGCCGACTTCAAGCTCGAGACGCTGCCGGCGCACATGTTCATGAATTTCCGTGTCGTCGACGAACATGGCCGCATGCTGGCCGCCAGTCGCAATCTGGCGCAACTGAAGGCTGAGTACGGGCGCGCCGCCCAGGCAGATTTTCAGCAGATGGCCGCTCGCGATACCCATGTCGCCCAGTCGCTGGTCAGCGAGAACATTACGGACTGGTCGTTCGGCCCATTGCCCGAATTGCTGGAAATCTCACGCAAGGGTGCTTCGGTCGTAGGCTATCCTGCCCTGGTCGATCGTAGGTCGCATGTGGACATCGATGTCTATGACGATCCCGACGAAGCGCGTCGCCATCACCGTTCAGGCCTGCTGCGCCTGTTCAAGATAGCCTTGCGCGAACAGGTCAAGTTCCTGGAAAAGAACCTGAACGATCTCACCAAGATGGGCATGCTCTACATGCCACTGGGTACCCAGGAAGAACTGCGTGATCACATCATCGATTGCGCCATCGAACGCGCTTGTCTGGCTGAGCCCTGGCCGAACGATCAAGCCTCGTTCGAGCAGCGCCGCCTGGAGGGCAAGGGCAGGGTGGGGCTGCTGGCGCAGGAAGTTGGCAGGCTCGCCCACACCATTCTCACTGAGTGGACGGCGCTGCAACGCAAGCTGCGCGATGCACGGGCCTTGCGCGAGACGTCAGCCGATATTCAGGCGCAACTGACCTCGCTCATGCCTGCCTCGTTCCTGCGCGACACGCCCTATGCCCAACTGGCGCATTTTCCGCGCTATCTGAAGGCTGCCACGGCGCGTCTGGATAAAGCGCGCGCCGACCCGTCGCGCGACCAGAGGCTGATGGCGGAGATGAGCCCGTTGCTGGTGAACTACCAGCGTGCGAGAAGCGCCCGCAAGGGGGCGCCCGACGCCGGGCTGGACGAATTCCGCTGGCTGCTCGAGGAACTGCGCGTGGCACTGTTCGCGCAAGAGTTGCGAACGCCCATGCCGGTCTCGGCCAAGCGCTTGCAAAAGGCCTGGATGTCCATGGCCCGCTAGCCGTCAGATCAGAATGAAGGCCAGGATCAGCAGTGCAATCAAGCCGAATTTCGTGCACTTGTAGACCGTGCGATTCCATTTCTTGAACTGCTTGCGTTTCTGGTCGATCACCCAGTGGGCATGAGTCAGCCGGTTGATGGCGCCGGTCTTGTCGCCCACATCGTTCGGTGAGGCCGCTGCCGACATCACCTTGCGTCCGAACCAGCGGTTGAACGACTCGGCCCAACCCCATTTCAACGGACGCTCCACGTCGCAGAAAAGAATGATCCGGTTGGACTCGCTGTTGTTGTAGGCCTCGTGCACGTAGGTCTCGTCGAACACCGTGTCTTCTCCGTCGCGCCAACTGTAGGACTCGCCATCGACGGCGATGTAGCAGCGATCGTCGTTGGGCGTGACCAGTCCCAGGTGGTAGCGCAGCGAGCCTGAAAACGGGTCGCGGTGGCGATTGAGCTTGCCCCCGGGAGGCAGCTCGGCAAACATGGCTGCCTTGATTTCGGGAATGGTGTTCAACAGGGCGACCGTCTTGGGGCAATACTGCTCGGCCGACGGATGGCGGGCGTCATACCACTTCAGATAGAAGCGTTTCCACCCGTATTTGAAAAACGAGTTGAAGCCGATGTCGTCATGTTTCTCCGCTGCCTTGATGTGTCGCAGCTCCGCCATGCTGACGGCTTCGTCGCGGATCAGCTCCCAGTTGTCGCGCAGCTTCTGCAGGCCGGGAATCTCATGGGTGGAGATGAACGGCGTGGTCGGCACTTTCGATGCCAGGATCATGAAGGCATTGACGGGGGCCAGAGCCACCGAATGATCCAGAAACTGCCGCGCCAGCGGCAGGCGTACACGGCCCCGGAAATGAGCGAACAGGATCGAGGCGATCCAGATTCCCAGAATGATCCATTTCATAGCGCGTCAACCAAAAAATCTTGCGAGAGGTTTATTGTTACACAACGGCGGCCTGCCGTCGCCGTGGGTACAATCCTCACCATGTCCGAACCGTCCGCTACTCCCGCTTTCGTCCACCTGCGCGTCCACTCCGAATTCTCGGTGGTCGATGGCACGGTGCGCATTCCCGACCTGATCAAACGCGTTGTCAGTCACGAGCAGCCCGCCGTTGCGCTCACCGACCTCTCCAATCTGTTCGGGCTCATCAAGTTCTATAAAGGAGCCCGCGGAAAAGGGGTCAAGCCGATCGCCGGTTGTGACGTCTGGATCACCAACGACGATGATCGGGACAAGCCGTTCCGCTTGCTGCTGCTCGTGCGCAACAACCAGGGCTACCTGCGCCTGTGCGAACTGCTGACACAGGCCTGGCTGACCAACCAGCACAAGGGGCGCGCCGAGATCCGGCGCGACTGGCTGCATGACGTGCAAGGGCTGATCGCGCTGTCGGGCGCACGCGCCGGCGATGTCGGGCTCGCACTGGACGCCGGCAACCTGCCTGCGGCCCGGGAATGCGCCCTGGCCTGGGCGCGCATCTTCCCCGATGCCTATTACCTGGAACTCAAGCGCGCCGGCTTCGACGGTGACGAGACCTACACCAAGGCCGCCATGCTGCTGGCGTCGCAGACCGATCTGCCTGTCGTGGCGACCCATCCGGTCCAGTTTCTCGACCCTGACGGATTCGAGGCGCACGAGGCCCGCGTATGTATCTCCGAGGGTGAAATTCTGGCCGACCCGCGCCGTTCGCGCCGCTTCACCAAAGAACAGTACCTGCTCAGCAGCCAGGAAATGGTGGCCCGTTTTGCCGACGTGCCGCAGGCCATCCAGAACACCGTGGAAATCGCGCGGCGCTGCAACCTCACGCTCAAGCTGGGCAAGCCGCACCTGCCCAATTTCCCCACCCCAGAGGGTGTGACGCTGGACGAACACCTGATCGAGCTGTCCGAGGCAGGACTTGCCAAGCGCATGATCCAGCTCTATCCGGATGACGCCGAGCGCGCGGCCAAGATGCCGCAGTATTCCGAACGTTTGCTGTGGGAATGCAAGACCATCATCCAGATGGGCTTCCCCGGTTACTTTCTGATCGTGCAGGACTTCATCAACTGGGGCAAAGGCAATGGCGTGCCGGTCGGCCCCGGTCGGGGCTCTGGTGCAGGCTCACTGGTGGCCTACGCGCTGGGCATCACCGACCTGGACCCCATCCGTTACGACTTGCTGTTCGAACGCTTTCTGAACCCGGAACGCGTGTCCATGCCCGACTTCGATATCGATTTCTGCCAGGACAATCGCGAACGCGTCATCGATTACGTGAAGCTGAAGTACGGTCGGGAAGCCGTCAGCCAGATCGCCACGTTCGGAACGCTGGGTGCCAAGGCAGTGGTACGTGACGCCGGTCGTGTGCTGGACATGCCCTACATGATGTGTGATGGCCTCTCCAAGCTCATCCCGTTCAACCCCGCCGACCCGTGGACGCTGGCGCGCACGCTCAAGGACGCGCCTGCATTCAAGGAGCGCTACGAGCAAGAGGAAGAAGTGCGCGCCCTGGTGGACCTGGCGCAGCCGCTGGAAGGGCTGACACGAAACATCGGCATGCATGCCGGCGGCGTGCTCATTGCTCCGGGCAAACTCACCGACTTCTGCCCGCTCTACTGCCAGCCCGGGCAGGAAAACAGTGCGGTGTCGCAGTACGACAAGGACGACGTCGAAGCCGCCGGCCTGGTCAAGTTCGACTTCCTGGGCCTGCGCAACCTGACGATTCTCGACTGGGCCGTTCGTTTCGTTCAGCGCTTCAACGCCGACAAACGCGGTTTCGACATCATGGCGTTGTCGCTGGACGACCCTGCGGCCTACAAGATTCTGTGCGATGCGAACACCACGGCAGTGTTCCAGCTCGAATCGCGCGGCATGAAGGAACTGCTCAAGAAGCTGCGCCCGAACACGTTCGAAGACATCATTGCCGTGCTGGCCCTGTATCGCCCGGGCCCGCTTGAGTCCGGCATGGTGGACGATTTCGTCAACCGCAAGCACGGGCGGGCAGCGGTGGACTATTTCCATCCCGACCTGGAGAACACGCTCAAGAGCACCTACGGTGTCATCGTCTATCAAGAACAGGTGATGCTGATCTCCCAGATCATCGGGGGCTATTCGCTGGGCGGCGCCGACCTTCTGCGTCGCGCGATGGGCAAGAAAAAGGCCGAAGAAATGGCCAAGCAGCGCGAACAGTTCGAGAAAGGGGCGGCCGCCAAGGGCCACGACCCGGTCATGGCCGTTCGCCTGTTCGACCTCATGGAGAAGTTTGCGGGCTACGGCTTCAACAAGTCGCACTCGGCCGCCTACGCGCTGGTCGCCTACCAGACCGCGTGGCTGAAGGTGCACTACCCGGCCGAATTCATGGCCGCGG
>JAEYZR010000241.1 GCA_023427945.1 Pseudomonadota bacterium
GCGTCGTCTACAGTGCCCGCGGCTACCTGCCCTCGTCGATTCCGCAGGACGGTTCGGCCTATTCACAGAAACAGGCCGCCGCCGATGCCATCGGGTTGCTCGATGCACTGGGCATACAGAAAGCGCACTTCGTGGGTTTGTCGATGGGGGGATTCGCCACGACACAGATCGGGCTGGACTTCCCGGAGCGCGTGCTCTCCCTGACGATCGCCAGTTGCGGTTCCGGGTCCGAGCGGCATTTGTACGCCCAGAAGCAGGCCGCATTTCACGCCATGTCCGAGGAAATTCGCGAGCAGGGCGTGCAGGCTTTCGTCAGGCGCTGCGAGCACGATGCCACCCGCGAGAGTTTCCAGCGCCGCGATCCGCGTGGGTGGCGAGAGTTCTGCCGCATGTTGGGCGAACACGATGATCTCGGCATGAGTCACACCTTGCGTCATGTCCAGGGCGCCCGGCCGTCTTTGTGGGATTTCGAATCCCGCCTGGCTCAGGTTCAGGTGCCTGTGCTGGTGATGTGCGGCGACCAGGACGAGCCCTGCCTGATGCCGAGTCTGTTCCTGGCGCGTACGTTTCCCCAGGCACAACTGGCAGTTCTGCCTGGATGTGGGCATGTCCTGAACCTGGAAGAACCCGATGAATTCAATCGCATTCTGGGACGATTCCTCGAATCGATCGATGTGTCCCGACAAGAACCCACGACGTGACCAGGCACCCTGGGCATCAACAAGAACCAGAGACTTCAACAAGAACTAGATACATCGACAAGCACTAGATACATCAACAAGCACTAAAGACATCGCAAAAATCCAGGATTGGACGAAAACGATGTCAACGAGAATCAGAGGCTTCGGAAAAACCGCAGCCCCAGAAAAAAACTAACAGCACGACAGGAGATAGATATGAAAACCAAGCACGCTTTGCTTTTGAGTACATTGCTGGCAACCGCCTTGGCCATGCCCGCTGCGTGGTCCCAAACAGTGCTCAAACTCGGCTGGACGACGGCCGACAGCCAGGACGATCCCTATGCAATGGGCGCGCACGCCTTCAAGAACGCCTTGGCCGAACGCGTGAAGGACGATGTCACCGTACAGTTCTACCCCAACCGCCAGTTGGGCGACGAGAAGCAGATGCTGGAAGGCCTGCGTTTCGGTACGGTCGACGCCGCTGTCATTACCAACGCCGTGGTCGCACAGCTCGAACCCGCACTGCAACTCAACGATCTTCCCTTCCTCTTTTCCAGCCCCGAAAAGGCCTACGCCGTGCTCGATGGCAAGGTGGGCAAGGAACTGGCCGCTAAGCTCGATGCGAAAGGCATCGTCGTGCTGGGCTACATGGAAGGCGGCTTTCGCCATATGTTGAACAACAAGCGCCCGGTGGCGGCACCGCAGGACGTGCAGAACGTGAAGTACCGCGTGATGCAGAACCCGGTGTTCATCGACATGTTCAACGCGCTGGGCGGGTCTGCCGTGCCGATGGCCTGGGGCGAGACCTTCACTGCAGTCCAGCAGGGCACCATCGACGGGCTGGAGATACCCCTGCCTGTGGCGGTGGGCAACAAGTACTTCGAAGTCACCAAGTATCTGTCTCTGACAGGGCACTCCTACTCGTCGAACCTGCTGCTCATCTCCAAGCGTGTGCTGAACAAGATGACGCCGGAACAACGCGAGGCCGTGATTCAGGCTGGCAAGGATGCCACCGCCGCACAGCGCCGCCAGAACACGGAGAACGGCGAGAAACTGCTGGCGACGATGAAGACGCAAGGCATGCAGATCAACCGCCCGGATACGTTCGCACCGTTCCAGACTGCTGTACAGCCGATCTACGACAAGTATCGCGCCCGATTCGGTGCCGATCTGATCGACGAAGCACTTAAAGCAGGCAAGTGATTGGAGCGCCTGGTATGAGAAAACTATTCGATGGCCTGGAGCGCATTCTTCGCGCGCTCGTCGTGCTCATTGTGCTCATCATGCTGGTCGTGCTGGCACTGCAGGTGGGCATGCGATATATCGGGGGGCGTTCGCTTTCCTGGAGCGAGGAGCTTTCTCTGCTGGGATTCAGCTGGATCGTGGTGCTGGCCAGTGCATTGGGGATTCGAACCAGTCTGCATGCGCGGATGTCGGCACTGATGGACGCGCTCTCGCCAAGGGCGGGACGCGTGCTCGAGGCGGGCGTGTCGTTGCTGATCGCCGCCCTGGGCGTTGCAATGGCTTATGCCGGCTGGGACTATGTCCAGGAAACGCGGGGGATGCTGTCTGCGTCCATCGCGTATCCCGTGGAGATCCTGCATGCGGCAGCACCGGCGTTCGGGGTGTTGATCGTGTTATTTGCCCTTGAACGTGCACTGCTTGGTCCAAGGGAGCAATCATGAGTGCGGTGACCTTGATGTTGTCGGGCGGATTTGGCGCCCTGGTTTTGTTGGGCGTGCCGTTCGCTTTTGCCATCGGCCTGAGCGTGCTGGGTGCGTTGTGGCTGGCAGACATTCCGCTGCTGCTCTTGCCGCAGACTTTGCTTGCCGGAACGCAGTCATTCTCTTTGCTGGCCATACCGTTCTTCATGCTTGCCGGTGAGCTGATGACGGCAGGGGGGCTGTCCGAACGGCTGGTGAAGGTGGCCGACGTGTTCGTGCGGCACCTGACCGGCGGGCTGGGCCACGTGACCGTGGTTGCCGCGCTGATCTTCGCCACGATCTCGGGTTCGGCTCCCGCGACCACGGCTGCCATCGGTGCCGTGATGATCCCGGTCATGGCGGCGCGCGGCTACGACAAGGCGTTTGCGGTGGCCCTGGTCGTGTGCGCAGGGGTGCTGGCACCCCTCATTCCGCCATCGATTGCGTTCGTGATCTGGGGGGTGGTGTCCGAGCAGTCGATATCGCGTCTGTTCACGGCCGGAATCATTCCTGGCTTGATGATGGCCGGTGCATTGTTCCTGATCTGCTATCTGCATGCCTTGCGCCGCAAAGTGCCGGTGTTGCCGCGTGCAAAGCTGCCGGAGATACGCCTGGCCCTGCGCCAGGGTATATGGGCGCTGCTGGCGCCGGTCATCGTGCTGGGCGGCATCTATGGCGGGATCTTCACGCCGACCGAAGCCTCGGTCATCAGTTGCGTGTATGCCGTATTTGTGGGGGCCTTCATCGAGCGCCGTCTGAAGCTGCGGGATATTCCGGATATTGTCTGGCGCGCGATGCGCGTGACGGCGATCGTCATGGCGATCATTGCCTTTTCCACGGGCTTTGGTGTGATGATCGCCCAGGAACAACTGGCCACGCGCCTGGCTGACTGGCTGTCCCAGAACATCCATGAGAAGTGGCAGATGCTGCTGGCCTTGAACATTGCATTCATCCTGCTTGCTGCTGTGATGGATGAAATCGCCATCATGGTGGTGCTCGGGCCGTTGCTGATCGCGATCGGTAATTCCTTTCAGATCGATCCTATCCACCTCGGTACGATCATTGTTACCAACGTGGCTCTGGGCATGGCGACGCCGCCAGTGGGTTACTGCCTGTTCGTCGGTATGGCGATCAGTGGAATGGGGCTGGGGGCGGTGACGCGTGCCGTGTGGCCATTCCTTGCCGCCATGCTTGTGGTGTTAATGTTGGTGACCTACATCCCAAGCTTCACACTCGCGCTGCAAGGTGTATTGCACTGAGGCGCAGCTTACAGACTATGCCAACTTCACAGACCAAAAAACGCGGCCTGGCCGTAGACATCGTGGCCTCTATCGAGGCGGATATCGACAACGGAGTGCTCCTGCCCGGCGACACGCTGGACGAACGAGCACTGGCCGAACGCTTCGAGGTTTCGCGCACACCCGTGCGCGAAGCCTTGCAGCAGCTCGCGACCCACGGTCAGGTGCAGATCGTGCCCAGGCAGGGCATCTTTGTTGCACGCATGTCCATCACCGAACTGCGGGCGATGTTTGAACTGCTGGCCGAAATGGAAGGGGCATGCGCCAAGCTCGCCGCCCGGCGCATGCAGGATCCCTGGCGGGCCATGATGCTCACGGCCATGCAGTCCTGTCTGGAGATTGCCCACACCGACGATCTCGCCGGTTACGGACAGGCCAATGCCGATTTTCACGAAGCCCTCTACCAGGGGTGCTGTAATCGCTTTCTGGCCGAGAACCTTCGGCTGATACGGCGGCGCACCCAGAGCTATCGCCGCAACCCGTTTCAGTTGCCGGGACGCATGCTGCAGTCGGCAAACGACCATGAGCGTATTGCCCAGGCCATTCTTGCCGGCGACGAACAGGGCGCACAGACGGCCATGATCGAGCACATCGCCATCAGTGGCAAAGGTTTCGCCGAGTTCGTCTCGACGCTGCCTGAGCAGATGCTCGCCAGCCATGACATGGCTTATCCCGTATCTCACAAACTCAGTTAGGACTCCGATCGTGAGTAGACCCAAACCCCTGTGCCGTGATGACTTCTCGCACTTCCAGACCGTACCTACGCGCTGGATGGACAACGACGTCTATGGCCACGTCAACAACGTCGTGTATTACGCGTATTTCGATAGCGCCGTGAACAGCTATCTCATCGCGCAAGGCGTGCTGCGTCTGGATGGGCCGGTGATCGGCCTGGTCGTGGAGACGGGCTGCAACTATTTCTCGTCGGTGAAGTTTCCCGATGTCCTGCAGATCGGTCTGCGCGTGGCATCCATCGGCAAGTCCAGCGTGCGCTATGAGTTGGGTGTTTTTCTGGAGAATGAGCCTTTGGCCAGCGCCAACGGGCACTTCATTCATGTCTATGTCGATTCGAGCACGCGCAGACCGGTGAGTCTGCCGGATGACTGGAGGCAGGCATTGCTGCCTTTGATGCACAACGAGGTAAATGCATGAGCAACACGATCGATTCCAAGGCCTACACGGTAGACTGCCTTGGACCCCAGCCGAGTCTCGAACCGGCCACCTTCTCCATTCCGCCCCTGGCCTGCGATTCCCACGCGCATGTCATTGCCCTGGATCCCGACTATCCGATGGTGTCCACGCGCAGCTACACCGCTCCTGCTGCCAGCATCGAAAGCTATATCGGCATGCTTGACGCACAGGGCATGGATCGCGGCGTGCTGGTGCAGGTCAGCGTGCACGGCACCGACAATCGTCTCATGCTGGAAGCCCTGCGGGCCCATCCAGAACGCCTGCGCGGCGTGGCCGTGGTGGATGCCAATGTCAGCGATCACGAACTGCAGACCTTGCACGATGCCGGCGTTCGCGGCTTGCGGCTGAACGTACTTTTTGGTGGCGGAATCGGTTTCGATGCGATGGAGAAGCTTGCTGCCCGCATCGCTCCGATGGGCTGGCACCTGCAGTTCCTTGCCGATGTCGCCCGATTCGACAGCGACCTCCTGACCCGCCTCCAGCGGTTGCCGTGCCCCGGAGTGCTGGATCACATGGGGTTTGCCTCGGCAGCAGAGGGGACTGAATCCGCCGGGTTCAAGACGCTCACTCAGCTGGTTCGCGATGCCGGCTTCTGGGTAAAGCTCTCGGGTGCGAATCGGATCAGCAGCCAATTCGAAACGTTCGATGACGTTGTACCGCTGGCCCGCCGACTGGTCGAACTCGCACCGGATCGCCTGGTCTGGGGCAGTGACTGGCCGCACGTGGACATGCAGCAAATGCCCAACACGGGCCGGCTGCGTAATGCGCTTGCTCAGTGGGTTCCCGACGAAGCCGTGCGCAACAGGATACTGGTGGACAACCCCGCCAGACTGTATGACTTCAAGTCGTAGGGCCTGAATCGCCACCTGACCGCTCAGGCATCCGACAAGGCTTGTGAGGCGCGGCACATGTTTGCAAACAGTGGCCCGTACACCGAGTCGGTGGACCAGAGCATGCCCAGGCGCCGCTGCAGGCGGTCATGCGCAAGCGGTACCAGGACGATGTTCTGGGGGAGGGTGTCGGCGCTGAAGCAGTTGGGCACGATGGAAACGCCGAGTTCCCTGGCGACCAGCGCCAGGATACGGTCGGGTGAGTCGATTTCGAAACGTTCGTGCGGGCGGATCTTCCGCTCGCGCAAGTAACGTTCGGCCAGATCGCCGCCCCAGGTGCGGCGGTCATAACGGATGAATGGTTGCGTTCGCAACAGTTCGATGTGGTCTTCCCTCGCTATCGAAGCGGGGACAAGCATCACCAGCGGCTCGATACGCAAGGTTTGCCAGGTCATCGATTTGGGCAGATTGAAAGGCGGATCCACGACCAGCGCGGCATCTATCTTGTTGGTGCCCAACAGGTGATACAGGTCGTGGGATGCGCCGATTTCTATCTTGGCATCCAGCTTGGGGTGATGCTGTGCGAGATAGCCGAGCAGGTTCGGCATCAGTGTTCCCAGGGCGGTGCGAACCGAGCCCAGGCGCAGGCCTTCGGGGAAACCATCTGTCAGGACAGACGCCTTGAAGTCGCGGACATGCCGCTGAACGGCACGCGCATTTTCCAGCAACCGTGCGCCACCCTCGGTCAGGCGCACATACCTGCCCGCACGCAGCAACAGCGAAATTCCCAGTTCTTGTTCCAGCGCCTTGACCCGCTGAGCCATTGCCGTGGGCGTGATGTTCATGCGGCGTGCGGCTTCAGCCATCGATCCGCATTCTGCCGCGACGATGAAACTGTCGAGAAATCGCGTGTCCAAAATGAACCTTAAGTGGATTGTGAAATAACAAAAATGAAATTGTGCTGGATTTGACTCCCGATCACAATCGATGGCTCAGGGGGGAGACAGCCGGATACGGGCGGGCAACGCGCGTAGCGGGCAGGCAGATTTCAATAACAGAGCGGGAGACAGGCATGAGTACGTTCAATCTTCGCCGGCAGGTGCTGGTGGCAATGCTGGCAGCGGGCGCCTCGATCTGTGGAGGGGCCGCAATGGCCAATGCAGACTACCCCAATCGCCCCACGACCATACTCGTAGGCTTTTCGGCCGGGGGGGCGGTGGATATCGTCGCACGCCAGCTCGGGCAGGCGCTGGGCAACACATTCAAACAATCCTACGTCGTGGAAAATCGTCCGGGCGCCACGGGCATCATTGCGGCCGAAGCGGCGGCGAATGCGCAACCCGATGGCTACACCTTGCTGCTGGGCACGCAATCGACAATGGTGGTGGCTCCGAACCTCTACCCCTCGATGCGTGTCGATCCGAAGAAGGATTTCATTCCCGTATCACTCATTGCTTCAGTGCCCCTCGTGCTGGTGGTGCACCCGTCGCTTCCCTTGCATACGGTGGATGACGTGATCAAGTACGCCAAGGAGAAGAAGGGCGATCTCAGTTATGCGTCGTCGGGCCTGGGTGGGCCGCAACATGTGGCTGCCGAACTGTTCTCGGCGATGGCCGATGTCAGGATGGTGCATATTCCCTACAAGGGGGAGGCGAACGCCATCACCGATTTGCTGGGCAATCAGGTTCCGATCATGTTCAGCAATCTGCCCACCTTGCTGCCTCATATCCGTAGCGGAAAGCTCAGGGCCATTGCGGTGTCCAGCCTGACGCGTGCCGAAAGTGCACCGGATATCCCGACGGTGGCCGAGTCCGGTCTGCAAGGTTTCGAAGCCTTGACGTGGTTTGGTCTCTACACCAAGGCGGGTACGCCTGACGCCGTGGTGGGCACGCTGGAAAAAGGGGTGCAGACCGCATTGGCCGATCCCGCTTTGCGGGCCAAGATGAAAGAGCAGGGCATGACGGTGGAAGCGCGTGGCAGCCAGGCTTTTGCGCAGTACATGCAGTCGGAAAGCACCAAGTGGGGAAACCTGATCAAGAGCGCCGGCATCAAGGCGGAGTAGGGGCTGCAAACTCAGCCATCCAGTTCATTAGCCAGGCACACCGGACTCGGCAAGAGTGTGCAGATAGGGGTAGTTTGGCCGCGCCCTACCTCTGTAGGTGCCGTGTACGGCTTCTATGCCGACGCGCTGCTTGAACAACTTTCCGCCCAGATGGTCAGGTGTTGCATTTCTTCGTACAGGCTGGGATTGACCGACAACGCTGTCGCCGCAGTCGGATGTGCGGCCTGGATTTATAAACAAAAGCGAATAAAACCAAAATTTTTTTCGTTTGTAGTTGAGTATGACCCTCCTTATCATCGTTTGCTCTAAGAACAGCGTTGCAGTCATCACCGTGACATAAGGGGAAAACATGGTTATCTCGAAGAAGCCGGGCCGCAAGGGTGCTCGTGCAATGGTCCTGGCGGCATGTGGGTTGGTCGCCGCAATGACGGTACATGGCAGCGCCGCCGCTCAGGGCAGCGACTATCCCAAGGGCCCGATCACCATGATCATTCCGTTCTCGGCGGGCGGTTCCACGGACGTCATCGGTCGCCTGATCGGGGATCGGCTGTCCACCGCACTGAAGCAGCCCGTGGTCGTCGAAAACCGTGGTGGAGCGGGCGGCAACATCGGCGCGTCGCTGGTCGCCAAGTCGGCACCGGATGGACGCACCCTGCTGTTCGGCACGACTGGCATCCTGTCGATGAACGATGCGCTCTACAGCAATCCCGGCTATACGCTTGGAAAAGACCTCATCCCGGTGGTGTACACCGCCTCGATCAGCAACGTGCTGATCGTCAACAACGAGTTGCCGGTGAAGTCTGCCGAGGAACTGCTGACGCTGGTGAAGGCCAGCCCGGGCAAGTATTCCTTTGCCTCGTCGGGTGCCGGCAGCTCCACGCATATGTCGGGTGAACTGTTCAAGAGCATGAGCGGCACCGACATCATGCACGTGCCGTACCGCGGCAGCGGTCAGGCGCTGGTGGACCTGATGGGCGGACAGATCCACATGATCTTCGACAATGCGCCGTCTGCGGTTCCCCTGGTCAAGAGCGGAAAGGTCAGGGCGCTGGCAGTGACCAGCAAGGACCGCCTGGCCGCGTTGCCCGACACGCCTACGCTGACCGAGAGCGTCCTGCCAGGCTACGAGTCGCTGTCCTGGACCGGCGTCGCGGTCGCGGGCGGCACGCCTCAGGCGATCATCGATCGCCTGAACAGCGAGATCAACACGATTCTGAAGCAGCCCGACGTGCAGGTCAGACTGGAAGAACTGGGTGCCCGGCCCACAGGCGGCTCGCAGGACGATTTCAACAAGCATATCGCCAGCGAGCGGGCCAAGTGGGCGAAGGTCATTGCCGACGCCAACATTCCCAAGCAATAAGGGGCAGGGCGGGTGTGCTGGCCCTCAGTCCTGAGCCAGCACCTTCACGCCATCGGGCACTGGAGTCTTGCGCAGGGTACGCAGCATGTAATCCACCAGCAGGTTCGAGCCGGGCGACAACGAACGCAGTTTGCGCGTGACCAGATGCACCTGACGGCTCAGCGTGGGCGTGCCGAGCGAGCGGAACACCACGTCGGGTCCGGTGATGCGCGCGGCCGCCAGTGCCGGCAACACCGAATAGCCGCCCGTCCATTTCAGGATGGCCTCCAGGGACGACGTGTTGGACACCTCGTTGCCGCTGTTGGTGAACAGATCCGTGCGCTGGGCATGCTGGCGCAGGTAGGCGCCTATGCCGGTATCGGCCGTGAATCCGATGTATTCCGTGGCAGACAGATCGGACCAGCGCAGTTCGCTGCGCCGTCGGGCGTATCGATGGTCCTGCCTGCATACCAGGCCATAGCGATCTTCGAACAATGGCGTATAGACCAGATCGTCCATCTGTTTGTGCGGGCTGGCAAAGGCGAAGTCGACTTCGCCCTGTTCGACCATGCGCTCCACTTGTTCGGAAGCTGCATCGTGCAGCGAAACGGTGATCTCGGGGTAGTCGGCACGCATTCCGGCGATGGCGTGGCCCAGGAAATAATGCGTGACCGAGGCGGCGGCCGCGATTCGGACGTGACCCCGACGGCCCTGGGCAAGGGATTCAAGGTCGGCCACGGCACTGTCGAACTGGCGCAGGATGTGTTCGGCCTGAGGCTTGAATTGCTGGGCCTCCGGCGTCATGGCCACGTGTCGGGTACTGCGATCAAACAGTTTGAACCCGATCCCTTCTTCGAACTGCTGGATGGTGGCAGTCAGTGCGGACTGTGTCAGGAACAGCTCCCTGGCGGCGATCGTGAATGACCCAGCGCTGGCCACGGCAACGAAAGCACGAAAATGCCGCAGCGACATGTTCCGGTTCACAGACTCAACCTATTTATCAATGGAATAGAAAAGTAGACAAATAATAATCATTTGTCGAGATTAATTCGACACCCTAGAATCGTTTTCATCGCAGTTAATGCATTCAAGCCAGCTTTCCGGGAGATTTTCGATGAGCAGTCCAGGCGTTTTGAACATTCCTTCCATGAAAGATCGTTGTTCGCCTGAGGAATGGCAAGCACGCGTGGACCTCGCCGCCTGCTACAGGCTGATCGATCTCTACGGCATGTCGGACATGATGGCCAACCATATCTCGTCCCACGTACCGGGCGAGAAGGGCGCTTTTCTCATCAACCCTTACGGCATGATGTACGAAGAGATCACGGCCTCCAGCCTGATCAAAGTGGACCTGGATGGAAAGATCCTGGCCACGCCCGACTTCGGAGCGCTGAAGTACGGCGTCAATCAGGCTGGCTACGTCATCCACAGTGCCGTGCACGCCGCACGTCCCGAGGTCGGCTGCGTGATCCACACCCATAGCTGGGCGTCGATGGCCATATCGGCATTGGAGTGCGGTCTGCTGCCGATCACGCAGACCTCCATGCGCTTTCTGCGCATCGGCTATCACGGCTTTGAAGGCGTGGTGCTCAAGTCCGAAGAAAAGGAAATGATCGTGCGGGATCTGGGCCAGAACGAGGCGCTGCTGCTGCGCAATCACGGCGCGCTGGTGGTGGGCAACACCGTGGGCGAGGCGTTCAACTGGATGCACCGTCTGGAATTGGCCTGCCGCACGCAGCTCGCCGCGATGGCGACCCAGTCGCCCTTGCGCGAGGTGCCGGCCGAGGTGCTCAAGGAAACCTGGAACAACTATCAGCCCGGCACACGCCGGCCCTATGGCCTCATGGAGTGGCCGGCCTTGCTGCGCAAGCTCGACCGCCTCGATCCCTCGTTCCGCGATTAAACCGCTGTATTGACCATGACTATTCCTACTCCCGTCAGACTCCTCATATCGGAGCCCGCTCGCCAACGTCTGGGCGATGCCTTGCAAGAGGCCATGCAAGGCCATTCTTTCGAAGTGGTGACGCCCACCGTGGATCCTGTCACTGCGCCAGGTGACGTGCATATCGGCTATTGGTCGCGGGACGTGACCGGCCTGTCCACCAAGCACGACATCAAGCCGCCGCTTGAAGCGTTCTACGCCAGTTTGCGGCGCTCGCCCGAGCTGCAGTGGGTGCACGTACATTCAGCGGGTGCCGACCGGCCTTTCTTTGAGGAGCTGGCCCAACGCAATGTGCGCGCCACGCTTTCGCCGGGAGTGAATGCCGATGTGGTGGCGCAGACCGCGCTTACCGGCCTGCTCATGTTGGCCCGCCATTTTCCGTTGTTGCTGGCCCAGCAGCGCGAACGCCGCTGGGTGTCGCTGATCGCCTCCGGGCTGCCTGCCGACCTGATCGGCCAGACCGCACTCATCGCGGGTTGGGGGCCGATCGGTCAGCGTATCGCCGCATTGCTGCGCGTGCTGGGCGTGAACGTGGAGGTGGCGCGCAGCTCGAACACCCCGGTGGACGAGCAGACCCCCACGCTGGCATTCGAGGAAATAGGCCGCCATGCGGGGCGTTTCGACTGGCTCATCCTGGCTTGCCCACTGACTGAGCGTACCCGTGGCTGGATCAGCCGGGATGTATTGCAGGCGATCAAGCCAGGCGCCCGCCTGATCAACGTGGCGCGCGGCGAGGTCGTCGATGAGCAGGCGCTGATAGAGGCTTTGCAACAGGGGCGGCTGGCCGGTGCCTATCTCGATGTGTTCGAACGCGAGCCCCTGAACGCGAGCTCACCGCTGTGGGACATGGAAAACGTGATTGTCACCCCGCATGCCGCCGGCCATTCGGACGGTAATGAGCGGCGTGTGGACACGCTTTTTCTCAATCATCTGCGGCAGTGGGTGGCCCAGCAGTCGGTCAGCACCCGAGTCTAATTTCGACAAACTGGAAACGTCATGGAATTCCTTGCATCCCGGATCGACCGAATCAAGCCCTCGCCCAGCTCTATGGCCGGACAACGTGCACGCGAACTGCGCGCGCAAGGCCGCGACATCGTTGGCTTGACCGCCGGCGAACCCGATTTCGATACGCCCGAAAACGTCTGCGAAGCGGTGATCAGGGCGATGGCGCAGTCGCGCACCAAGTACACCGATATCGGTGGTACTCCCGACCTGAAGGCCGCGATCCAGGCGAAGTTCAAGCGCGAGAACGGACTGGATTTCTCGACGAGCGAAATCATCGCGGGTACCGGTGGCAAGCAGATCATTTTCAACGCCCTGATGAGCACGGTGGAGCCCGGCGTCGAGGTCATCGTGCCTGCGCCGTTCTGGGTCTCGTATCCGGACATCGTGTTGCTCGCCGGCGGTACACCTGTGACCGTCCAGTGTCCGGCCAGCAAGGGTTTCAAGCTGCAGCCCGAAGACCTGGAGCGCGCGATCACGCCACGCACGCGCTGGGTCATCCTGAATGCGCCGAACAATCCGAGCGGTGCGGTCTACAGCCGCGAGGAGCTGCTGGGCCTTGCCGCGGTGCTCCAGCGTCATCCTCATGTGTGGGTCATGACCGACGACATGTACGAGCACATCCTGTATGACGACCGTCGTTTTTGCACGATGGCACAAGTGGCGCCCGAACTGAAATCGCGCACGCTGACAGTCAACGGCGTCTCGAAGGCTTACGCCATGACGGGCTGGCGCATCGGTTATGCGGCAGCGCCCGCCGTCCTGATCAAAGCCATGACCAAGTTGCAGTCTCAGTCCACCTCGAATCCATCGTCCATCAGTCAGGCGGCTGCGGTCGAGGCGTTGAACGGTCCTCAGCACTTCATCGCCGAACGCTGCGCGATCTTCCAGGAACGCCGCGATGTGGTCGTGGCCGCGTTGAACAGGATCCCCGGCATCCACACCCACGTGCCGGAAGGCGCCTTCTATGTCTTTCCCTCCTGCGAAGGGGTGTTGGGCAAGACCACGCCTGCGGGCAAGGTACTGAACTCCGATGACGATTTCATCCTCTATCTGCTCGACGAGGTGAATCTGGCGCTGCTTCAGGGATCGGCCTATGGCGTGTCCCCTTATTTCCGCATCTCGTTCGCCACCGGCCTGGACGTGCTGGAGATGGGGATCGAGCGTCTGGCGCAGGCGGTGCAAAGGTTGCGCTGAGCGTTTGCACAGCGCGCTCCGGTTACGTCCTTGCTTCGTGAATGAGCTCGATAAAACGCTCGACTGCCGGATTGTCACCGGCAGGCTGGCGAGCTGCGAGTAATTCAGCACGTATGGCGCCCGGGCCGCGCAGGGATACATAGGCCAGCGTGTCCGTGCGCATGCGCGAGAGGGCCGCGGGCACAATGGCTATCCCAAATCCTGCGTCCACCAAAGGCAGGATGGTGGGAATCATGCTCTCCATGACAATCCGGGCGGGCTTGCCCGACGCCTCGATCATCAATTGCAAAACCTGACTGAAATAGCGTGAGCTGGTGCGCGAGTAGCCGATCAAGTCATGATCGAGCACCTGTCGCATGGTCACCCAACGTTTTCCCGCCAACGGATGGTCCTTGCGCATGGTGACCACCATGGGTTCGTGATAAATGAGTTCCGGGGCAAGATCCGCATCGGCAAATGGCGGGCGCAAGATCGCAATGTCCAGCTGACGCTGATGCAAGGCATCGGGCATCTGGCTGGAGTTCATCTCACGCAGGTCCAGACGAACGGTCGGATAGCGCTTGCGAAACTCGTAAAGAATTTCCGAAAGATTCGAATACGCCGCGCTGGGGGTCAGGCCCACAGTGAGATAGCCCGACTCTCCTTTTGTTATCTGCTGTACGGCTCGAATCATGGCTTGCGATTCCGCCTCTAGGAACTGGATCCGGCGATAGAGTTCTGACCCGGCGGCGGTCAGGCGAACAGACCGGGTCGAACGCATGAGCAACTGAACACCCAAGGTCTGCTCGAGTTTGCGGATGGTCTTGCTCAATGGTGGCTGGCTCACATTCAGGCGAAAGGCTGCCCGACCGAAATGCAGCTCCTCGGCCACAGCGCAGAACGCATTCAGAAGACGATGGTCAAACATGATTATGTCCTTGAAAGTATCAATAGTGGATTTAATATGAATTAGACATCATAAATAGGCCCTCTTAGAATGGTTCGCTTCCAGTCGATATTCTTGATGTAGAACAACAGGGGGACTTCATGCGATCAAAGAACGTCAGCCGTATTTTTCTCATGTCTTTCAGCGCAGTCACGTTCGCAGCGTTTGCGCCGGCGCATGCACAGAGCAACTATCCATCCAAGCCGATTTCGTTCGTGGTGCCTTACGCTGCGGGTGGCAGCTCTGACACTCGCTCGCGTCAGTTGGCTCAACAACTGAGCGCAAAGCTGAACGTACCGGTGGTCGTGGAAAACAAGCCGGGCGCAAGCGGCAACATCGGCACAGGGTTTATCGCGCGTGCAACACCTGATGGGTACACGATCGGGTTGGGGAATTTTGCGCCGCTGGCAGTGAACAAGGCTTTGTACGGCAAGAGTCTGGGCTTCGATCCGGAAAAGGACATTGCCCCCATAGCGTTGATCGAGCGGGGGGCTCTGGTTCTGGGCGTCAATGCCAAATCACCTTATTCTGACTTTGCGTCGTTACTGGACGCTGCGAAGGCGGATCCACAGAAACTCAACTATGCGTCGACCGGCGCAGGCGGGGCGTCTCATCTGGTGTCGGAACTGCTCAAAGTCAATTCCGGCTTGTCGGCTACGCACGTACCTTATCGGGGAGGTGCGCCTGCGGCCAATGATCTCTTGGGCGGCAGCGTGGATTTCTACCTCGAATTGGCGAGCCTTTTCATGCCCCACACGTCTGGAGACCAGCCCCGCCTGAAGTTGCTGGCTGTTTCCGCCGAGCAACGATTGAAAGCGCTGCCGGATGTGCCCACGTTTGAAGAGCTGGGTGTCAAGGACATGGTTGCATCAAACTGGTTCGGCGTCATCGCTCCAGCCGGTACGCCACAGGATATCCTCGACGTGCTGAACCAGCATATCAACGAAGCGCTGAAGGACCCGACGTATCGGCGGATCGTGGAGTCTCAGGGCGCAGAGGTGGCGGGAGGGACGCCGCAGGCGTTTGCGACGTTCATCGATGACGAGTCTGCGCGCTGGAAAGAACTGATCCGCGCCCAGGACATCACGATTCAATAATCCTGCCTGTTGCCCTGCCGTCTTGCAGAAGAGGGCAGGGCAAGGCGTCGTCATCGTTTTGAAGATGTATGGTTCACTTTCCGTATTCGATTCCTGAAAATTCTTCCTGCCCCGTTGTCCGGTCGTTGGCGATCATTGCCTCGCTGGAGCCGGACATACGCGCATTCGCCTGGCATCTCCGGCCAGACGCATTATTTCCCGGGCCGCACGACGGGCCCGTAAAAGGGCTGGCTTTTGGCGTCAAGGATGTCATCGACGTGGCGGGTATGCCGACCAGATGCGGCAGCGTCGCGATGGATACCGAACCGCGCGAGTCCGATGCGGCGTGCGTAGCGGTCCTGCGTGCCAATGGGGCAGTGCCGGTGGGCAAGACAGTCACCGCCGAATTTGCATTCACCGAACCCGGCCCGACCCGCAACCCGCACCGTCTGACCCATACCCCAGGCGGCTCGTCCAGCGGATCTGCCGCATCGGTATCTGCTGGCATGGTCGAGATGGCATTGGGCACCCAGACGGGCGGGTCGATCATCCGTCCGGCAGCATATTGTGGTGTCGTGGGCTTCAAGCCCACGTTTGGCCGTGTGGATCGTGCAGGCATGCATGTGCTGTGCCACACCCTGGATACGATCGGGTGGTTCACCAGGACGGTTGCTCAATCGCAGGCGATCTCTTCCATCCTGCTGGCTGAACCTGGCGAACCCCCACCGCGGCGGGCGCCCAGGGTTGCCTTGTTCGATTTCCGATGCCTGGCGAATTCCAGTCCGCGCGCACATGGCGCCTGGCTTTCCTGTATTCAGGCGTTGCGCGATAGCGGAGCGGAACTGGTATTTCCAGAGCTGAATGATGAAATCGTGACGCTGACTCATGTTCATGGGCAGATCATGACCTATGAACTGGCCCAGAGTCTGTTGCCTCTCGTGACCCGGTACGGTGATCGGATCAGTGCGGCATCGAGAAATGTCGTGATAGCAGGACAGGCCATCGACCAGTATGTGTATGGCGCCGCTCAGTCCCAGCGTGAAGACCTTGCGCAGCGATGGCTCGAGCGGTTTGTCGATGTCGATTTCATCGTCACGCCCAGTACGCCGGATGTGGCGCCCGAAGGTCTAGCCAGCACCGGTTCGTCGATCTTCAATCGAATCTGGTCGTTGCTGGGCTGGCCGTGCGTCCAGCTTCCCATGCAGCGCGCCCAGGGGGAGTTGCCAATCGGGGTCCAGTGGATTGGGCGGCCTGGTGCGGACGCAGCACTGCTTGCCTGGGCCGCACTGTTCCACGAGCGCATGAAAAAAGCCCCGGAAGTCCATTGAAGCAAGGGACTCCGGGGCAGATTCTGAAAGCCTTTCAGGCCATCAGTTCATTCCGGGAAGGTGTCAACCGGCCTTGCAGGCCTTGGCGAATTCCTTGTCCTCGGCAGCCTCGACTTCCTTCATGCGGGTCTCGAAGCGTACGACCGACTCGGCAAAGATTTCTTCCTTTTGACGTGTCCGGTCATTGGCAGCACCTTTGGCGCCGGATTTGGAGCCTACCTCGGCGCGGATAGCCAGGCGCTGACGACGGAACAGATCCCGATACTTGTCGCGGATCTTGCGGCTGCGTTCGAGCTTGTTGCGTAACTCGGGCTTGGTGAGTTTGCGAATCGCTGTCGAGCGCCCTGCATCGAACAATTCGAGTTCGGCGGCGGTGAGTAGTTTCTTTGCTTCGGTGCGACCATAGGCCATGCGCTACCTCCTGTTGCGAGTTGAGCGTTGTGACCAGCAAGAAACTTGCCAGCCCGATTGCCGCTATCCTGCTGGTCATGCAGCACACTTTCAATTGAACCGATCAGGATCAGCCATGACTCAGAAATCGAACAGCGAAATCGTCACCTGCGGCATTCAGGATCACGTGGCGCACGTGACGGTCGAGAATCCTCCCGTCAATGCGCTCTCGCAGGCGGTGCGGGCAGGTATTCTCGCTGCCATCCAGACAGCAACGGCCGATTCCGATGTGCACGCGGTGGTGCTGATCTGTGCGGGCCGCACATTTTTTGCCGGTGCCGATATCCGCGAATTCGCGCTGCCGCCCACAGGCCCGCGACTGGTCGATGTGATTGACGCGATCGAATCCTCGACCAAACCCGTGATCGCAGCCATTCATGGCACCGCCCTGGGCGGCGGACTGGAACTCGCACTGGGCTGCCATTTCCGCATTGCCGACACAGGCGCTCGCCTGGGTTTGCCTGAAGTCAAACTGGGTCTGCTGCCGGGGGCGGGCGGGACACAGCGCCTGCCGCGTCTGGTGGGCGCTGCAACGGCGCTGGACATGATCGTCCAGGGCAATCCGATCGCGGCAACGCGCGCACTGGAACTCGGTCTGATCGACGAAATCATCCAGGGCGACCTGGCTGCGCAGGCCCAGGCGTTTGCACAACGCGTCATCGCCCAAGGTTTGCCTCTGCGCCGCACCAGTGAACTCCCGGCCCTGCCAGCCGATCAGGCGTTGTTCGATCAGGCAAAGGCCGAGGTGCAGTCGCGCAAGCGCGGCTTCGAGGCCCCCCTGCGATGCATAGACGCCGTGCGTGCCGCCTTCACGCAGCCGTTCGATCAAGGCATGGCCACCGAGAGCGAGCTGTTCGCCGCACTGAAGGTCTCGCCCCAGTCCAAGGCCTTGCGGCATGGTTTCTTTGCCGAGCGCGAAGCCGCCAAGCTTCCGTTCGAGGCCCCGGCACAGCCTATTGCGCTTGCTGCCGTGATTGGCGCGGGCACGATGGGCGCGGGCATCGCCATGTGTTTTGCCAACGCCGGCATTCCGGTGATTTTGCTGGAGAAGGATCCCGATCGCCTGGCCCAGGGCCTGGCGCGCATCCGCGACAATTACGCCAGCTCCGCGCGACGTGGCCGGTTGACCGAACAGGCACTGGAGCAACGCATGGCCTGCATCCAGGGGGCCACGGCGTACGAGGCATTGAGCGAGGCCGATATCGTGATCGAAGCGGTGTTCGAGGAAATGGCGGTCAAGCACGAGGTTTTCACGACCCTGGATCGCGTATGCAAACCGGGCGCCATTCTGGCGTCGAACACGTCCTATCTGGACATCGACAAGATCGCTTCTGTGACGGGGCGGCCCGAAGATGTGGTGGGCATGCATTTTTTCAGCCCGGCCAATGTCATGCGGCTGCTGGAAAACGTGCGCGGACCGCGCACATCGACGCGCGCGTGCGCCACGGCGATGGCGCTGGGGCGCAAGCTGGGCAAGGTCTGCGTACTGGTAGGGTCGTGCGACGGTTTCGTCGGCAACCGCATGCTCAGCAAGCGCACGCGCGAGAGCTATTTCCTGTTGCAGGAGGGCGCCTCGCCCTACCAGATCGATGCCGTGCTGCGCGATTTCGGCTTTCCCATGGGGCCGTTCGCCATGGCCGATCTGGCCGGACTGGACGTGGGCTGGCGAAATCGCCAGGGTCGTCTGGCTACACTGACACCCCGCGAACGCGAGTGCGACATTCTGGACCGGATGGTGGACGCAGGTCGGCTTGGTCAGAAAACCGGCGGGGGTTTCTACGATTACGATGCCAGCCGCAAGGCCACGCCGTCTGCCGAGGCCCAGGCTATCGTCGCGGCACATTGCGAGACCTCGGCCATCGAGCGGCGCACCATCGACGATCAGGAAATCCTGGAGCGTTGCCTGTACGCCATGATCAACGAGGCCGCATACATTCTGCAAGAGAAGATGGTGACACGCGCCAGCGACATCGACGTGGTGTGGCTCAATGGCTATGGTTTTCCGGCCTATCGGGGCGGCCCGCTGTGCTATGCCGACCAGATCGGGCTGGATACCGTGCTGAAGGGCCTGCGCAAATACGAGGCCGTGCACGGCTCGGTGTACTGGAAACCGGCCAGTCTGCTGGTCGAACTGGCCGAGTCTGGCCGGGGTTTTCTTGATGCTCAGGTCTGAGCTCGAAACGGGCCAGCTGATTCACTCCTGGCCCGCTGGCAACATCGTCACGATCCAGTACCGGCCCGCTGGCGACATCGTTACGATCCGGTACCGGTCTGCCGGCAACATCGTCCTGAATCAGTACCGGCCCGCTGGCAGAATCGCTTCGAGATAGGCCGGCGCGTCGGGTCGAGCGGTCAGCATATGGCCCACCCACGCGTCGCGCTCGTGAGCCGTGATCACCAACTCCCAGACGCAGGCAAGTGCCGGTGCGTCCACGGGACTGAAAACGCCGGGGTTCGCCAGCGGCGTCGACAGCATGCGCTGGCAGAGAATGCCGCCGGTGATCCACCAGTCCACCAGCAGCCATACCGCTTCCTCGCCAACGTGGACGATGCAGAATCCCAGGCCCGTGCAGCGTTCGTGGCGGGCGTCGTTCTGAAGCACGTCGCGCACGGCCGTGCGTACCGCGGCGGCGACCTCATCGGAAAACATCGGGCCGGTCAGTTCGGGATCGCGGTGGATCCCGTAGATCTTGATGGTGTGATCAACGACCTGCCAGGTATCCAGGTGCTGGATACGACGCTGGAGGTAGGGTTCGGGAGGGTGAGTCATTTTCAACGGGCCGCCTGACGTCGCAGAAGTTTGAGAAAGGCCTGTGCCTGCCGTGAAAGCGTACGCTCTCCCAGCAGCAGGCCCGGTGTGCGCATGGGCGTGGGGCTTTCCAGTGGAATCAGTATCAGCTGTGTGCCCTTGCCGACTGCGCTGGCTGCAGTGATGGTACTGATCGGCATGCGCCCGACCAGCTCCACGATGGCCGCCATGGTATTGAATTCGGCCACCACATTCGGTTCGGCACCGCATGCGCGAAAGCTTTCGTCGAGCATGCGGCGGGTGGAGAATTCCGGAGTGAGCAGGGCCAGCGGCTCGCGATGCAGTTCGATCATCCGCAAACGCTTGCGCCGCGCAAAGGGGTGAGCCGGGTTGACGACGAACAGAAGCTCCTCGTTGTATAGCGGTTCGAATCGAAGTGAGGTGCTTTGCAGCGGGCGATAGGTAATGCCAAGGTCCAGCTGGCCGGCTTCGACACGCTGCACGATGGTGTCGGCCGACAGTTCCTCGACATGCATGCGTACCGTGGGATTGCGTTTGAGGAAACGTGCGACGCATTCCGGGATGAACCCGAGGTTGAAAGAGTGCGTGGCACCGACACGGACTGTGCCGGAAATGCTGGCTGGGGATTTTTTCAAGGCGCCCAGGCCGCTGTCGATCTGCGACAAGGCAAGCTTGGCGTGCTCGATGAACGACTCGCCCGCCTCGGTCAGAAACACCCGCTTGCCCACACGCTCGAACAGGCGCTGGCCGATTTCGTCTTCGAGTTGCCGGATCTGGTGCGACAGCGTCGATTGACTCACATGGACGCGTTCGGCTGCCCGCGTGAAATTCAGGGAGCCCGCCAACGCTACGAAGTACCGCAAGTGCCTGAGTTCCATTGCACCGATCATTCATCTATCGCTTCGATGGATAGTAGCCCAAACATCGTATGGAAGCTCGAATGATCGATGCCATCGATCAATATCCATACAAGCAATTCATTTAACAATGGTTGGCATTTTGCGTACATTGACCCCATCATCGCGGTTCGCCTCGGCGTCCGACTTTTTCCTGCTTCATCGACGAGACGACACACTATGAAAAAAGGGGTTCTTGCGGGCATTACCGTCATTGAACACGGTACCTTCATCACCGGTCCTGCCGCAGGCATGCTGCTGGCTGACCTGGGCGCCGAGGTCATCAAACTGGAGATGCCTGGAACGGGCGACCCTTTCCGCGCCTTCCAGGGCGAGCTGTACAGCCCGCACTTCCAGACCTACAACCGCAACAAGCGCAGCCTCGAACTGGACACCCGCACGCCCGAGGGCCAGGCGACGCTCGATGCCTTGATCGCCAAGGCCGACATCTACATCCAGAATTTCCGCCCCGGTGTCGCCGAGCGACTGAACGCCGGTGCGGACCGGTTGCGTGCCATCAACCCCCGACTGATCTATTGCTCGATCAGCGGCTTCGGACCCGACGGTCCGGCGGCCCACCGTCCCGCCTACGACACCGTGGCACAGGCAGCCAGCGGCTTTCTGGGCCTGCTGGTCAACCCCGAAAACCCGCGTGTCGTCGGTCCGGCAATGGCCGACTCGCTGACGGGCTTCTATGCGGCCTATGGAATTCTGGGCGCATTGCATGCTCGCGCAGCCAGCGGCGAAGGCTGTGAAGTGGGCGTTTCCATGCTGGAGGCGATGGCGCACTTCAACCTGGATGCCTTCACCCATTACTTCTCCGAGGGCCAGATCATGGGGCCCTACAGCCGTCCCAGTGTCTCGCAGTCCTATGCGTTGCGCTGCGCCGACGGAAAGTGGATCGCGCTGCACATGTCCTCGCCGGAGAAGTTCTGGCAGGGGCTGGCGCAGGCGATGGACATGCCAGACTTTTTCGACAACCCGGAATTTGCAACGCGTGATCAGCGCATTGCCAATCACGAGGCGCTCATCGTCACGCTGGGTCGCATCTTTCTTCAGCGCAGTCGCACCGAATGGTGCGAACGGCTGGACGCCCTGGATGTGCCGCATGCGCCTATGTATGATGCCAGCGAGGCGTTGCAGGACCCCCAGGCCATGCACCTGGGCCTGCAGATCGAGACCGAACATCCCGTCAAGGGCACGTTCCGTACCGTTCGCAGCCCAGTGCGTTTCAACGGGCAAAGCAGCCAGACCGTCACTGCACCCCCAGTGCTGGGCGAACACAACGATGAAATCCTGGCCAGTCTGCAAGAAAAAGGTGCCTCCGGCACCTGAATCCAGCGCCTGCCTTCGCAGCTTCACCCCCACCACCGCTCTACCCGGCGCAACAGCGCCGTAAAACAACGATTCTGGAGACAAAACATGAATACACCTTATCGCTCCCGGCGGTGCCTGGTCATGGGCGCGCTTCTGACGCTCGGCGCAGGCATGACGCTGCCTGCCTATGCCGATTCCGATTATCCGACGCGCCCGATTCGCATGATCGTGGCCTTTGGTGCGGGCACCACGACCGACACCATCGCCCGCCTGCTGTCAGAAAAAATGAGCGCCTCGCTGGGCAAGCCCGTCATTGTGGAGAACCGGGCAGGCGCGGGCGGCAGCATCGGTACGGATGCGGTCGCCAAGGCCGCGCCCGATGGCTACACGCTGTCGCTGGGCACAGTCGGAACCTTCGCCATCAACAAATCGCTCTACAGCAAGCTGGCCTATGATCCGAAGCGCGATTTCGAACCGATCTCGGTCGTCGGCTATACGCCCACGTTGCTGGTGACCCGGTACGACTCGCCCCTGAACAGCGTCCAGGACCTGGTTGCCTACACCCGCAACAACCCGGGCAAGGTCACCTTCGCTTCTGCTGGCAGCGGTACGTCGGGTCATCTTTCCGGCGCCATGCTCAGTCGCCTGAGCAAACAGGACATGCTGCATATTCCGTACAAGGAGGGTGCGCAGGCCGTCACCGCCGTGATGTCGGGCGAGACCGATTTCATGTTCTACCACCCGACGGCAGTCATGGGCCAGATCCAGGCCAAGCGCCTGAAAGCGCTGGGGGTCAGTTCGGCCAAGCGCTCGCGCAGCGCGCCCGACGTGCCCACCATCGAGGAAAGCGGCTATCAACCTTTCGACCTGACGGCCTGGTTCATGCTGGCAGGCCCCAAGGGACTTCCTCCTGCCGTGCTCGACAAGCTGGAAACAGCGGCCCGTACTGCGCTTGCAGACCCCGGTCTGGCACGCAAGCTGGCCGAGCAGGGCATCGAGCCTTCCGACCTGTCCCGCGACAAGCTGCCGGCCTTCCTGGACGAAGAGATCGACAAATGGGCCGCTGTCGTCCAGCAAGCCGGCGCCGCTGTGGATTGAGCGGGCCAGGTGCGACTCCGTTCGCACACGTCATCGATTGAACCCTTCGGCCTTCGGGCCGATCCATGCATCAAGGACTGCGTATGAAAATCGGCAAGACCACCCAACCCGTGACCTCGATCTGCACCTCCAATGAGCACACCATCGTCATTCGAGGCGAGGATTTGTGCCAGCAGTTGATCGGGCATGTTCCGTTCACGGATTACTTTCACTTTCTGGTCACGGGCCGGCACGCCGAGCCGGCGCAGTTGCAGGTACTCGACGCGACGCTGGTGGCGATCGCCGAGCATGGCCTGGTGCCCAGCGTGCAGGCCAGCCGCATGACCTATGCTGCCGCACCTGACGCATTGCAGGGTGCGGTGGCTGCGGGTATTTTGGGATGTGGATCCGTCATCCTGGGTGCATCGGAAGCGGCCGGCAAGCTGTTGCGCCAGATTCTGGTTCAGGCAGAGGAAAGCGGGCAGGACCTCAGGAGTGTCGCCGTCGCCACGATCAAGGACTTGCGCGCCCGCCGTCTGCCCATCGCGGGCTACGGCCATCCGCTGCACAAGGAACGCGACCCCCGTGTGCAGCGCCTGATCGAAGTGGCCCAGGCGGCAAACATCGACAGCCGCTACGTCGATCTGGCCGAACTCCTGGAATCCGTCATCGAGGAAGTGGTCGGCAAACCCTTGAAGATGAACGTTTCTGTGGCCATCCCGGCCTTGTTGCTGGGCATCGGTTTCCCGGTAGCGGGCCTGAAGGGTGTGCCCATGCTGGCACGTACGGCAGGCTTGATTGCGCATCTTGTCGAAGAAGACGAGCGCCCCATCGGTTTTGCGCTGTCTTATCAGGCCAGCCAGGCGGTGCAGTATGAAGGCGCGGTGCCTGAGGGCTTTGCGTCGTTGGACTAAAGGCGCTCCAGTGCGTGCCAGCCTGCGCAATCGGCGCAGGCTGTAAGCGTCGCATGGCTCAAGCCAGGAGCGCGTTTACGCGTTGCGTGGCTTGAGCAGCTTCCATGTTGCCGTGGCGAAGGCGATGAGTTCGCCTTGCTCGTTGGTGAGCGTCGATTTAAGAAAGGACGTGCCTTTGCCGCGCTGGATGAACGTCCCGGTACACGTGAGTTTTCCTGTGCCGGAGGGTTTGACATACTGGGTTTTCATCTCCAGCGTGGCGCCCGGCCCGTCCATTTTCTTGAGCAGGTGACCCATCGAGATATCCATCACGGTCGCGATGATTCCGCCATGCAGCGTGCCTTGTGGATTGAACATGAATTCCTGGGCTTCGAATGTGACCGCGCACTGATCCTCGGAATAGGAAAACTCCAGTCCCAGAAAGCGGGCAAGAAAAAATTTCTCGAAGCCCGGTTCGTGCGTGGCCATGGCATTGTCGAATGCTTCTTTTGCTGCGGTCTCGTTCACAGGTTCTCCTATTGGACAGATCGTTGCACTTTACCGCGCGGCTGGCCTGGCGGTCTTTACGTCCAGGTACGCAGTTTCCGAATTTCGGAAAAAGTATATAGTGGGCCAGGATCGGCAAGGACGGGATGAGCGTTGAGACATGACAACAGGCCTGGCCAGACTCTGGTGCCAGATGCAGACAATGAAACGCGTGCTTGCGGCCAGACTGCCCGAGGCAGTCATGCGCTGATCATCGTTGTGATTCTGCTCTCCAGCCTGCTGGTCACGGGCGACATGGCCATGCTCAACGCGGCATTGCCGACGATTTCGACATCCTTGAACGTCAGTGCGTCATCCTCGATCTGGGTGATCAATGCCTACAACATCACTGTCGTCGGCGCCTTGCTGCCTTTTGCCGCGCTGAGCGAAGTCGTGGGCCACAAAAGAATCTTTCTGGGCGGGCTGGGGCTGTTCACGGTGGGAGCGCTCCTGTGCGGGCTCGTTTCCAGCTTTGAATGGCTCGTCGTTGCGAGAGCCATTCTGGGCCTGGGCGCAGCGGCCGTCGTCAGCGTGAACATCGCCCTCATACGTCTGCTGCTGCCGATGAGCATGCTTGGCCGAGGCATCGGGTTGAACGCGATGGTCGTGTCCATCGCCTTCATCATCAGCCCGCTTTTCGCTGCGCTGGTCATCAGCACCGCCGGTTGGGAGTTCATGTTTTTCTCTGTCGTACCCCTGGGCCTGCTCGCTTGCGCCCTGGCGGCTTACGTATTGCCGACGACTGAAGTGTCGGTACGCCAGCCCGATTTGCTGTCGTGCCTGCTATGCGCCATGTTCATTGCCCCGATGATATTGGGGCTCGGGAACCTCACGCAGGGCCGGCCAGCCGCCGCCGGCGTCTGCCTGGTCGTGGCCCTGGTGTTTTGCATCGCCTTGCTGCGCCGGCAACGCGGCCGGCCCGGCCCGATCTTTCCTACCGATCTCTACCGTATTCCGGTGTTCGCCCTGTCATCGCTCACCTCGACCCTGGCCTTCGCCGCGCAAGGCCTGGCATTCGTGTCGCTGCCTTTCCTGTTCAAGGACGTGCTGCGTTTCGATCCGTTCCTGTTGGGCGTGCTGCTCACGCCCTGGCCACTTGCGGTTGCCATGATGGCCCTGGTCACGGGGCGCCTGCCTGCACGCCTGAGCCCAGGAATGCTCGGCTGCGTGGGCATGTCCTTGCTTGCGTGCGCGCTGCTGTTGTTGTCCGCGCTGGTGGGGGGCGCCACGCCGTGGGCCATCGGGGCCACGCTTTTTCTGTGCGGCCTGGGCTTCGGGCTTTTCCAGGCGCCGAACATGCGCGCATTGATGTCCAGCGGTCCAAGGCATCGCAGCGGCAGTGCCAGTGGCGTGGTCGCCGTCTCGCGCATGTTCGGCCAGGCCATAGGCACCGCTCTGGTTGCCGCATGTTTTTTTGTGTCCGCCGTCAGCGGCCCGGTCTATGCCCTGGTGCTGGCGGCCGGGTTTGCCATTCTGGCTGCTCTGAGCAGCGTGTTTCGGCTCCGCTTTGCTGATCGTTCTGCGCACTGAGTGTCCGGTGAGGGGGGGGCTGCCCAATCTGGCATGCCGCCCTCATAGACTAACCGGGGTTTTGTGCAAGGCTGCAGGTGAAGTCCTGCATGCGGCCGATCGAGCCCAGGTCCAATGAGAGCAGTTTTCTTCCTGTCGCCAGCAGGGCGAGATCGCCGTCGGCCAATTGGGCGACACCCAGACCATAGTCGCCGGGCGCCTGGCCCTGGGCCCGGAGATAGTCGTTGAGCATCACTATCGGATTCTCGCCTGCAAGGGCATCAGCGGCGATCCGCCTGGCCAGGTACTGTTTACCCAGAACCGGCTCAGGTATTTCCGACCACTCGGCGGTAATGCCTGATGCCTGACGACCCAGCACTTGTGCCACTTCGGGTTTCAGACACGAAATGTGAATGTGCAGATGGTCCTGGCTGCGGCCCAGGCGCGAGTTGATGGCCAGCGAAAGATAGGGGTCGGGAATCGGAAATCCCGCTTCTTCGGCAAGTCGCCCTTTTGTCGCCCAGGCCATCGCCACGAAGGAGGGCGCGGCGCGGTCTTCCAGGATCGGCGCCTCCAGGCCAGAAACGGGAAAAGTGGGCATCAGAAGGTCGTGGTGAGGCCCGTTCCTGTCTTTGAACAATACGTATTGATTTTCCTGGTCGACCAGCAGGCAGGCGCCCGGTCCCTGCTGCAACTGGTGGCTGGGCAGGCATTTCTGGCTGACGATCTGCCAGAGCGCGTCAGTGTTGCTGCGCAGGACGAAGAAATAGTAGAGCACCGGTGAGCAGACAAGCAGGGTCAGGATGACCAGCAGGGCCACGACGATTTTTTTCCTGGATCTTTTCATCAGAATTACCGTTTGATTGGGTTGCGGTCGCATGCCACGACGGTCACAACCTGACACCGCACATTGCGGCAATGATGGCGATCGCCACGCCGCCACTAAGCGCAAAACCGGCCATGGACACGCGGTTTGCCGTCTGTCGGCTCACACCGTGAGCAAGCAGAATCAACCTGAGGCCAGCGACGAGATGGCTGAGTACAAAAAACACGCCGAGCCAGTAGTGCGGCACCAGACGTATGTTCCACGGATCATTGATGAGCCCCGCGGGTGCTCCGATGGCGAAGTTCCAGTCTGTGGGGATGCCCAGGTACGTGCGGGCGTAAATGAAGACGGAATTCATGTGTCCGAGAATGAACACCGAAAGATAGAGGCCGGACGCAATCTGGAACGTGCGAAAGAGATCGTGCCGGGTGCGGCTCCACTGCCACGCCAGGTACAGTCCACTGCCGACCTGGAAAAGGAAGGCGGCCACCAGCACAGGTTCGATCACCGTCGATCGATAGACCGATCTGCCGGCATTCATGACCGCGGCATGCTGGTCGGCTCCCATCAGCCCCATCAGATGGTTGCCCAGATGGAAGAACACATACAGGCAAAGAATCACTGCGCTGATTCCGTGAGCGACACGCCAACGTGACTTGACGGTGATGCACTCAGGGGGGCGGGCGTGAACCTTCTCCCGCGTCGACCAGAACATCAGCGCCAGCCACAGCACGCACCACACCACGGGATCCGGCAGTGCGCTGCCCAACAGGGTTTGAACAACACCCAGAAAGACGTAGAGGGTAGGCGCTGCCGCACAGGCATAGGCCATACGGCGCATACGGACGGGGATGTCGGCCCGATGGGCCACATACATGCCAAGTACTGGCGCGGCCAATGTGCTGATGAGGGTGGCGGCTGTCAGTGTGCCCGCGGTAATGCCAGGCGCGGATCCGACAGGTCCCACCAGCGAATGGAACAGCATCAGTATGAAGGGGTAGGCGAGAGCGGCAGTCGGTGGCAGCCATACCGTCGGACTGATGCTGCGCAGCGCCTCTGATCGATTATTCATGGGGCGCATTCAGAGTCAACGAAAGTCGCAGTATCTGGACGATTTCTTCCCGCTGCCTGGTGATGGTTGCTTCATCCAGTAACGCAGTGGCCTGCAAGCGGAAGAATTTGAGTGAGTGCAATCCGATACATCCCAGGGCAGCAACTAGGTAAGGTGTCAGGAAATCGGGTTGATTGGCGCGTTCTCCGAAAAATACGCCGCCGGAAGCCACTGCGATGTGGACGGGCTTGTCCTGCAGCAGTCCGACTTTCCTGCCTGTTTCGGAAACACCGATCGTGCGATCCATGCGCAGTATCTGGTCGATCCACGCCTTGAGTACGGAGGGTACGGTGAAGTTGTTCATGGGCGTTCCGATGACCAGGACGTCCGACATTTCAACTTCGTTGATCAACTGCTCCGATAATTGCACCGCCTCTTTGTTTGGATTGTTCGCCGTGGCACTGGGGCTGGACAGGATCTGGGCATAGTCGGCCGTGGCGTGAGGCAGGGGATGGCGCCCCAGGTCGCGGCGTGTGACGCTGGCCGAGGGCTGGTTGCGCAGCAGTTGCGCAACGATCGCCGTGGACAGTTCCCGGCTATGCGAGTGGGCCCTCGGACTGCAGTCGATGTGAAGAATGTTCATTGGATTCCTTCAGGGGCCGGCCGTGCGGAAGCAAAGTGCAACAGGCCGTAGTTGGGAGACTTCTCTAGTGATGAAGCGCCTTGGATCAAACAGGGAGGTCAATGAGGCGTCAGACCTGCAGCGGATTCGGCTTTTCCGGGTCGATGCCGTATTTGCCAATGGCCTGGGCGACGCGTTCGACAGGTACGATGCCCTCGTCGGCCAGCGCTTTCAAGGCAGCGATGGTCACCCAGTATCGATCGACTTCAAAGAAGTGGCGAAGCGCGGCCCGCGTATCTGAGCGGCCAAAACCGTCTGTTCCGAGAACCACGTAGCGTTGCGGTACAAACGGTCGTATTTGTTCAGCCAGTGCCCGGACGTAGTCGGTCGCGACGATGACTGGGCCCTGCGCATCCTTCAGAAGCCGGGTGACATGGGGTGTCCTGGGCGTTCGTCCAGGGTGCAGCAGATGCTCGCGTTCGGCCGCCTGCCCATCGCGGGCAAGCTCGGTCAGGCCCGGTACTCCCCAGATATCCGACGCCACGCCCCAGTCGTCCTGAAGCAGGCTGGCAGCTTCGATGACCTCGTTGAATATGGTGCCTGCGCCCAGCAGTTGCACCCGAGGCTCGCCGGTTCCGGTTGGCGATTTGCGAAACGCATACATGCCCTTGAGGATGTCCTGGGCGACGTGCTCGCCCTGCGGCATGGCCGGCTGGGCATAGCTTTCGTTCATGAGCGTGATGTAGTAGTACACATCCTCCTGGTTCTGCACCATCCGGCGCAGCCCGTCCTGCACGATCACGGCAAGCTCGTAGGCGAATGCCGGGTCATAGCTGATGCAGTTCGGCACGCAGGACGCCCACAACAATGAGTGACCGTCTTCGTGTTGCAGGCCTTCGCCGTTGATGGTGGTGCGGCCCGCGATGGCGCCAAGCAGAAAACCCCGGGCCCGCATGTCCGCCGCCGCCCACGCCAGATCACCCACACGCTGGAAGCCGAACATCGAGTAGAAGATGTAGAACGGCACCATGATCTGGCCGTGCGTCGAATACGAGGTCGCAGCGGCGATCCAGTCGGACATCGCACCCGCCTCGTTGATGCCCTCCTGAAGGATCTGTCCCGTTTCGGATTCTTTGTAGAAGGTAATGCTTTCGGCATCCTGGGGGACGTAGTTCTGTCCGTCCTGGTTCCAGATGCCGATCTGGCGAAACAGGCCCTCCATGCCGAACGTCCGGGATTCGTCCGGCACGATGGGAACGACTCGATTGCCCAGCCCCTTGTCTCTGAGCAGCAGGCTGAGAATACGAACGAAGGCCATCGTGGTGGACATTGTCCGCCCTTGCGACGTTGCGTTCAGAAGCGGCTCGAAAACCTCGAGGGTCGGAGCTTGCAACGACGCTGCATTGTTGCGCCGCGTGGGCAGATAGCCGCCCAGCGTCTCGCGGCGTGCCTGCATGTAAGCGAGTTCGCGAGAACCTTCGGCAAAGCGGATATAGGGCACATCTTCGATGTCGGCATCGGAAATGGGCAAGGCGTATTTGTCCCTCAGGTCTTTCAGTGCCTGTGTCGGCATTTTCTTCTGCTGGTGGTTGACGTTGGCCGCCTGACCCTGATCGCCCATTCCATAACCCTTGATCGTCTTGGCCAGTATCACGGTGGGCACATCGCCGCCGCGGGCGGCCTCGGAGAATGCGGCAAAAACCTTTTCGGGATCATGGCCGCCCCGATCCAGGCTCCAGATCTCGTCGTCGGTCAGGTCCGCAACCAGAGCCTTCAGTTCCGGTGTATTGAAGAAATGCTCGCGTAGATACGAACCGGACTTCGATCGATAGGTCTGGTACTGGCCATCGACCACTTCCATCATCCTGCGTGCCAGGGCGCCACTCTTGTCTTTGGCAAACAGCGCATCCCAGCGCCCACCCCACAGCACTTTGATCACTCGCCAACCGGCCCCCAGGAAAGTTGCTTCGAGTTCCTGGACGATCTTGCCGTTGCCACGGACCGGACCGTCCAGACGCTGGAGATTGGCATTGACGACGAAGATGAGGTTGCCCAGCCGTTCGCGCGCTGCCACGCCTATCGCACCGAGCGACTCCGGCTCGTCCATTTCGCCATCGCCCAGGAATACCCATACCTTGCGATCGTCCGTGCGTACGATGCCCCGGGACTGCAGATACTTCATGAACCGGGTCTGATAGATGGCCATCAACGGCCCCAGTCCCATCGACACGGTGGGAAACTGCCAGAAGTCCGGCATCAGCCAGGGGTGAGGGTAGGAGGACAATCCTTGACCACCGACTTCCCGACGAAAGTGATCGAGCTGCTGCTCGGTCAACCGGCCCAGCAGATAGGCGCGCGCGTAGATTCCGGGCGATACATGTCCTTGCACGAATACAAGATCGCCACCGTGATCTGCCGTAGGCGCACGCCAGAAATGGTTGAAGCCTACGTCATAGAGTGTGGCGGCCGAAGAGAACGATGCGATGTGTCCACCGACATTCGTGGTCTTTCCTGCACGTACCACCATTGCCATCGCATTCCATCTCGTATAGGCACGGATGCGATGCTCGATCATGGCATCGCCAGGCATGCGCGGCTGGTGTTCCACAGCAATCGTGTTGACGTAGGACGTGCCGCGAAAGTGCGGCTTGAATTGTCCTTTGAGACGAGCGTGAGAGATCTGCCGCTCGATCAGATAGTGAGCGCGATCCGGCCCGACATGTTCGATCACACCGTCCAGGGCTTCGAGCCACTCGGCGGTCTCCTGGGGATCTTCGTCGTAAGCATCGGATGGCAGAACGGTCTTGACGCTTGGTTTCGCGGACATGTTGTCTCCGTTATGGCAATGACTGCCCGAGCCGGAAGCACTGATCGAACGACCGGACTCCGTCACCCAGGCTGCGGTTGCATTACTGGGCTTGCTTGCGGTTTGCTGCGTTCAGGACTCTCAGGCTCTGCTTGTAGGTCGCTTCCTGCCGGCGATATTCCGTGCTGTAGATATCGGGCGTGTTTTCGCCACGCGATACCTCGGTAAGGCCCGCATTGCGCCAAGCTGCCAGATCGGTGCTCACCTCTGCGCGAGTCAGGGTCGACGGTTCTACTGGAAGAAACTGAGTTTCTTCGTTGGCGTGGACCGACGTCAGGGCGGTCATGGCTATAGCGAGAAAAGTCAGTTGTTTTTTCATGATCAACCTCGTTGTGAATTGAACTTAAGTGGTGTTCGAACCCAGGTCTGAGTCCGTGATTTGAAGTATACAGAATAACGGCGACTCAGTTAGTCGGAGTTAGAAAAAAAATAACTATCGGGTCGATAGGTGCCTTGTCGCGGTATAGAAAGTTGGCTACGCTTATAACTACGATTATAAAAGTCGGAGTTATTATGGCGCAAATCACAACCGGTGTGGAGTACGCCTTGCACTGCCTGCTCTACTTGACCAAGTCTCACGCCACCGTGGACGAGTTGAGCGTGCGCGATCTGGCAGCGCTGCAGGGGATTTCGCATGAGTATCTGGCCAAGCTGTTTTCCAAACTTTCGAAGGCGGGATTGGTCACGGCGACGGAAGGTGTGAACGGTGGCTTTCGACTGGCCAGGTCCGCCCATCGCATCTCCGTCCACGATGTGATCATTGCGATCGACGGCAACAAACCCTTGTTTGTCTGCCGTGAAGTCCGTCGTCGATGCGCAGTGTTCGACCAGACGCTCGCGGTCTGGCCTGCGCAGGGTGTCTGCTCGGTTCACGCCGTGATGCAACGGGCCGAGAAGGCCATGCGGGCCGAGCTCAAGCGCCACACGCTGGACAATCTGGCGCAGCGTGTGGTCGACAAGACGCACGCCACTTACCGTGTCGAGATCATCAGATGGTTATCGCACAGACCCCAATCGCGTCAGGCAGCAGCGCCCGACGCCGCAAGAACAGTCCGGCGCAAGACTGCCCGAATCAGTTGAACGTAGATGTGCGATTGCCGGATTGGCTGCCTTGACAGAGGGTGTCAGGCGAACTTGTCGATCACTTGCTGTAGACGCATGCAGGCGTTTGGGATCTGTTGCTCGATCGCGGTGGCCGCACCGAGCAGCAAGCCCGAGCGTTTTGTCGTCGTTGAACAATACCAGGTCGACAAGGCGGCGGGAGCGAGCCCGTAGGCATAGGCTTGTTGAGCAATGGTTCGGTCATCTGCGCCATCCGGCAGGTTGACGACAACAGCCAGGCCAGCCTGGTAGGCATCCAGCCCACGGCCCCGAACGGCTGCAAGCAGCGTATCGCTTCGGCCGGCATACACACGCTTCATGCGGCGCAGATGGCGCATGTAATGTCCGTCGCGCATGAATTCGGCGGTCGCTGTCTGGACGGCCGGGCCCGGCGCATTGGCAAGGCAGGCAACCGCATCGCTGAATGGTGCGACCAGGGCGGGTGGAACCACGGCAAATCCGAGCCGCAGTGTGGGACTGATCGTCTTGCTGAACGATCCAATATGAATCACTCGGCCTGAGCCATCCAGTGAGGCCAGCGCCGGTGCCGCACGGCGGTTCAGCTGCATTTCGCCCAGATAGTCGTCCTCGATGATCCATGCGCCCTTGCGTGTGGCCCATTCAAGGAGTTTGACGCGGCGTGGCAACGAGAGTGTCGCACCGAGTGGCGCTTGTTGCCCGGGCGTCACCAGCGCAATGGCGGCGTCTGGTGCGTGCGTCTCGCCATAATCGACATCCAGGCCTTCGCCATCCACGGGGATGGGTACGGTCACCAGACGGGCAATCGCAAGGCCCATGCGCGCGGGCATAAAACCGGGATCTTCGACCCATGCCTGACGTCCTTCGGCCTGCAATACCCGCAAGGCCACACCCAGGGCGCCGGAGAAACCCGCGGTGATGAAGACCTGCGAGGGCTGGCAGTCGATCCCACGCGACAGCGCAAGGTGCGCGGCGACCTGTCTTCGAAGCTCATGTTCGCCCCGGGGATCGGGATAGGCGGCTGGCGCTTCGACTTCGTCGCGGGCTGCGCGCGCACGCAGGCGCGCAAACAACGTGCTGGGAAAGCAGTCCGACGCGGGTACGCCCATCTGAAACACAGCCGGGCCGGGAATGTAGTGCTGGTACAGGATCGATGGCGCATCAGTCCTGATGGATGGTGCAGATTCTGTCGATGGATGACGCGCTTTCACAAATTCGGCCACCCGGGTGCCGGTCGCACGCGATGACACAACGAGCTGTGCATCACCAAGGCGCTCGTATGCCGACTTCACCGTCCCGCGTGCGACGCCGAGCTGTTCGGCAAGTGCGACCCATGATGGCAGCCTGGCGCCAGGTGCCAGTACGCCGCGTTCGATGGCAATCGTGATGCCTCGGCGAATCTGTTCGGTAAGCGATGTGCCGGATGCGCGGTCGAGCTTTAGATCTGGGATCGTCATGGCGTCAGGTCCATTGAAAAAAATCTTTTTTGGTTCTTTTTTATGAACTGGCGAAAGACCATGATTCTAGTCTCCAAGGAGGCTGACATGAGATTGGATTACACAAAGGCATCGCCCGGTGGTGCAAAAGTCATTGGAGGCGTTTACGGATATGTCGCGCAGTCGGGGCTGGAGGACGCGCTGGTGGACCTGGTCTACTTTCGCGTGAGTCAGATCAATGGCTGTGCCTATTACCTGGATCTGCACGCACGTGATCTGCTGCGTAAAGGCATGATGCCGGAAAAACTTTCGCTCGTGCAGGCGTGGCAGGAGATGGATTGCGTATTCAGTCAGCGAGAGCGGGCGGCGCTGGCATGGGCTGAAGCGGTGATGCGCGTCGCGCTGACCCCCGTATCGGACCTTGATTTTGCAAGGGCGATAGAAGTCTTTACGGAAAAAGAACTCGTGGACCTGACCGTCGCGGTGGGCCTGATGAGTATCTACAACCAGCTCGCCATCAGTTTTCGTCGCATGCCTGAAAAGGCGCCAAACCGAAAGAAATGAATGACCGTATCCAGCCACACCCCGTGCCCGGGGTGTGTGGAGAGTTGCGCCCATGCGCAATGGCGCAGGCGTGCTCTGGTGCATTGAAAACTGAGTTTCTTGGTCCTTTTTTACTGCCGGGTTAACGACCATGATTCAAGCCCTCGCAGTCATTCATCAAGCGCTCAGTCCGAACGTTATTTTTGTGGAAGGAATCAGATCGTGAAAACAATGAGAATCACCTCGAGGTCAGGGATGGCAACAGCGGGGTCGCTGGCATGCCTGCTTTTGCTGGCTGGGTGTCAGGAGGCTGAGTCGACACTGTCACCGGCTCTGCCGCAAGTCGATGTCGTCGAAGTCGGCGTGACGCGACTGAAGGTCTGGGATGAGTTCAACGGCCGCGTCAGCGCGGTGGAGTCCGTAGAGATTCGTCCGCGCGTCACAGGCTACATCACGCAGGTCGCTTATGTCGAAGGCAGCGATATCAAGAAGGGCGATCTCCTTTTCGTCATCGATCCCCGGCCATACCGCGCTGCGCTGGATAGCGCGAATGCGCAAGTGACGCGTGCGAGCGCCGCGCATCACCTTGCCGGGCAGCAGGATGCGCGCGCGCGAACGTTGTATGCCAACAAGGCCGCCTCGCGCGAAGAGGTCGAAGAGAAGCGGGCGGCGCTGGACACCAGTCTTTCCGAGTTACGCGCCGCGCAGGCTGCGGTCAGGCTGGCGACGCTGAATCTGGAATTCACCGAGGTGCGTTCACCCATCGACGGGCGAACCAGCCGAGCCAGGCTGACCCTCGGCAATCTGGCCCTGGCAGATCAGTCATTGCTGACCTCGGTGGTGTCCCAGAACCCAATACATGTCTACTTCGATCCGGACGAACACAGCTTTCTGCGCTACCGCGCCGCACTGCAACGAGACGGGTCGGTTGCGGGTCTGACCGCAAAGGTTGGACTGGTCAGTGACCTGGGCTTTCCTTATGAGGGAAAAGTCAGCTTCATCGACAACCAGGTCAACCCGGCGACCGGAACCATCCAGGCGCGTGCGGTGGTGAACAACCCGGATCGTGCGCTCACTTCAGGCCTGTTTGCGCGCGTGCAGTTCTCGACCGGCGATGATATTTCGGCCGTGCTCATCGATGACCGGGCGATCCTGACCGACCAGAACCGTAAATACGTTTACGTTCTGCAAGACGAAGACAAAGTGGAGCGGCGCGAAGTCGAGCCCGGAAAAATGGTCTCTGGCCGCCGTTTGATCGAAGCCGGGCTGCAGCCTGGAGACAAAGTCGTCGTATCGGGTTTGCAGCGTATATATGCCCCGGGTACAACCGTCGCGCCCACGCTGATCAGTCAGCATTCTGACCGTCGCGCTACCCCGGCCAGCGCGCCGGTGGCCGCTGCGTCGTTGAGGTAGAACAATGGACTTCTCGAAATTCTTCATTAATCGTCCAATCTTCGCGATCGTTCTGTCCATCATCATTTTTTCGGTCGGACTCATTTCCATACCGGCGCTGCCGATGGGCGAATATCCTGAGGTCGTCCCAACGACCGTGGTGGTGCGCGCCAATTACCCGGGCGCCAACCCCAAGGAAATCGCCGAGTCGGTCGCCACACCACTGGAAGAGGCCATCAACGGTGTCGAAGACATCATGTACCTCAAGTCGGTTGCCAGTTCCGATGGCAGCTTGCAGGTCGTGGTCACCTTCACCGCTGACGTCGATCCGGACACGGCGGCTGTCCGTGTGCAGAACCGTGTCAGCCAGGCTTTGCCCCGACTTCCAGAATCCGTTCGGCAATATGGCGTCACGACGCAGAAACAATCGCCTACGCCTCTGATGTTCGTCAGCCTCTATTCGGCAGACGGAAGCTATGACTCGCTTTATCTGCGCAATTTTCTGAATCTGCACGTGAAAGATGAGCTCAGGCGCCTGAAGGGAATCGGCGACGTCGGACTGTACGGTTCCGGTGATTATGCGATGCGGATCTGGTTGGACCCCAACAAGCTTGCCGCGCGCGGCATGACCGGGCAGGACGTGATTCACGCCGTACGTGAACAGAACGTCCAGGTGTCCGCCGGCCAGCTTGGCGCGGAGCCTTCGCCGAAAGATACGAATTTCCTCGTATCGATCAATGTCCAGGGCCGCCTGAAATCGGTCCAGGAGTTTGGCGAAATCATCGTCAAGGGCGGGGAGGCGGGCGAGGTGGTGCGCCTCACGGACGTGGCCAGAATCGAGATCGACGCGGGTGACTACACCATGCGTGTTTTCGAAGGCACTGCCAACGCAGCGAACATCGGCATCTTCCTTTCACCCGGGGCCAATGCCATCGGGGTGGCCGACACCGTCTACAAGACGCTGGACGAAGTCTCCAAACGATTTCCTCCTGGCGTGAGCTACCGGGCCGTGTGGGATCCTACGGTGTTTGTGCGGGAGTCCATCGCCTCGGTGCAGAACACCCTGATCGAGGCCGTCTTGCTGGTGGTGTTGGTGGTGGTGCTGTTTCTCCAGTCGTGGCGGGCGTCGATCATACCGCTGGCGGCCGTTCCGGTTTCAATCATCGGCACGTTTGCCTTCCTGCACCTGCTGGGTTATTCGATCAATACCTTGACGTTGTTCGGCCTTGTGCTGGCCATCGGAATCGTGGTGGATGACGCCATCGTCGTGGTGGAAAACGTCGA